>NZ_RKRA01000001.1:1912276-2230988 GCF_003814705.1 Georgenia muralis
CCGGGGGTCAGCGGCCGGTCGACTGACGTCGGGTCGGTTCGCCGCAGCCGCGCGGGCCGGGGGAGGCCGAGCTTCTTGGCGAGCTGCTGGGCGGGGCCGGGTGCGCCGACGAGCTTGGCGTAGGTGTCGCTCACGCTGCCTCCAGGATCATGGTGACGACCTGGCCGCCGGCCGCGCAGACCGAGATGAGTCCGCGGGCGGGGGAGCCGGGGCGGACCTCGGACTCGTCACGCTCGTGCAGGAGCTTGGCGAGCGTGCCCACGATCCGGCCGCCCGTGGCGGCGAAGGGGTGGCCGGCCGCGAGGGAGGAGCCGGTGACGTTGAGGCGGGAGCGGTCGATCGTGCCCACCGCACCGTCACGGCCGAGCCGGGTGCGGCCGAAGTCCTCGTCCTCGAGCGCGGCCACGGTGGCCAGGACGGTGGCGGCGAAGGCCTCGTGGATCTCGACGTAGTCGAAGTCCTCCAGGCGCATGCCGGTGCGGTCGAGCAGGGCGGGGATGGCGTAGGCGCCGCCCATGAGCAGGCCCTCCTCGCCGGCGACGAAGTCCACGGCCGCGGCCTGGGCGTCGACCACGTGGGCCAGGACCGGCAGGCCGCGCTGGGTCGCCCACTCGTCCGAGGAGAGCAGGACGACCGACGCGCCGTCGGACAGCGGGGTGGAGTTGCCGGCGGTCATGGTCGCCGCCGGACCCTCGGGCGTGGCGGTCCGGGCGCCGAAGACGGGCTTGAGCTTGGCGAGCTTCTCCATCGAGGTGTCCGCGCGCAGCGACTCGTCGCGCGTGAGCCGGCGGTAGGGCGTCATGAGGTCGTCGAAGAACCCGCGCTCGTACGCGGCGGCGAGGTTGGTGTGCGAGGCCAGCGCCAGGGCGTCCTGGGCCTCGCGGGTGATGCCCCAGCGGGCGGTCGTGAGGGCCTGGTGCTCGCCCATGCTCAGTCCGGTGCGCGGCTCGGCGACGTCGGGTGCGACGGGGGCGAGGTCGCGCGGCCGGATCGCCGCGAAGGCCTTGAGCCGGTCCGGGAGGGTCTTGGCGCGGCTGGCCCTGAGCAGTGCCTTGCGCAGGCGCTCGGAGACGACCACCGGTGCGTCGGAGGCGGAGTCGACACCGCCGCCCACGCCCACCTGGGCCTGGCCGAGGGCGATCTTGTTGGCGACGCCGACGATCGCCTCCAGGCCCGTGCCGCACGCGCGCTGGACGTCGTAGGCGGGGGTGTGGTGGTCCAGGGACGAGCCGAGGACCGTCTCGCGGGTGAGGTTGAAGTCGCGGGAGTGCTTGACGACGGCGCCCGCGGCGACCTCGTCCAGCCGCTCGCCGGCCAGACCGAAGCGGGCCACGAGCCCCTCGAGGGCTGCGGTGAGCATGTCCTTGTTGGACGCGCCGGCATAGGCGCTGCCGGCCTTGCCGAACGGGATGCGGTTCGCCCCCACGATCGCCGCGCGCTTCGCGGGGGTCTGCGGGGTGGGTGCTGAGGTCACGTCGTCGTCCTCTTCCTGCCGGTGCGGTTTGCCTGCCGGGCGGGCCCGGCGGTCGCTGCGGTGCGGTCGTGGTGGGTCGGGACCTAGGTCCGTCGCCCGCCGTCGACCATTGCAGTACTCACAGTACCTGATACTGTCAGTATCGTGATGCCTGTCACGGACCGCACCCCCACGCCCGGCGAGAGCTCCGCGTTCGCCGGGGGTTCCACCGGGGACGCCGGTGACTCCGCGCGTGCCGGCTCCGCCCGCGCCCACGGCCGCCCGACGCCTGACGGGCGCTCCACGCGCTGGGCCGGGCACCGCACCTCGCGGCGTGAGGAGCTCGTCCGGGCGGCGCGGCGGGCCGTGCAGCACGGCGGTCCGGACCTGTCGATGGACGAGCTGGCGGCGGCGATCGGCACCTCCAAGTCGATCCTCTACCGCTACTTCACCGACAAGACCGGCCTGCAGACCGCTGTCGGCGAGGAGGTGCTCGGCCGGATGCGCATCGCCCTCGAGGAGGCGGCGGCAACGGCCGGGGGTCCGCGCGAGCGGATCTCGGCGATGGTTGCCGTCTACCTGGAGATGGTCGACCGCGCGCCTCACGTCTACACGTTCGTCACCCGCACCGAGGCCGCGTCCACCGCCGGGGCGCTGCGAGGGTTCGTCGCCGAGGTCGCGGACCTCGTCGTCGACTCGCTCCTGCCCGCCCTGCGCGGCGAGGAGCCGGGTGACGGTCCCGACGACGAGACCCTCGCCGTCGCCCACGTGTGGGCGGCCGGGGTCGTCGGGCTGGTGCGCGGCGCCGCCGAGCGCTGGATCGCCTCGCGGATCGACCGCCCCGGCGAGAGCGGGTCGGCGGTCGGCACGACGGAGGTCGCGGCCCCCTCGGCGTCGGCAACCTCCTCGGGCGCGCCGACCTCGGGAGCTGTGCCGTCGGCGGGAGCGGCGTCGTCGTCGGCTGGTGCCGCGTCGACGCCGTCGGGTGCGGAGGGCGTCCTCGCCGAGATGAGCCGCGAGGAGATGACCGCCCACCTGGCCAACTGGCTGTGGGACGGAGCGGTCGGAGTGACACGTCGCGCGCGACGGCGACCCTGAGACGGCGCGCTCCCAGAAGCGGGACCCGGACCACCGGGCCTGACCTTCGTCCACGAACCGACCGGCACCACGAGACGTGGACCGGCACCACCAAGACCCGACCGGCACCACCGAAGACCCGACCGGCACCACCGAAGACCCGACCAGCAACGACGCGAACCGGAGAACCGATGAGCACCACGATCCCCACCAGCCAGAGCCCGGCGAGCAGGGCCGAGACCCTGCCCGCGAGCCCGGACGGCGGCGTCACCGCCGCCCCCCTCGAGCAGCTGCCCTCGGCCGCGACCCCGCCCAGCCCGGGCGTGACCCCGGTCGAGACCGGTGAGCGGATCGATGTCGCCGCGCTGGGGAAGATCCTCGACGGGCGCTGGTGGCAGCTGCGACGCGCCGCCCGTGACCTCGCCCTCGACCCCGATCTCCAGAAGATCGAGAGCCTGACCATGGAGGAGCACCGCGAGCGCGTCCTGGTGCAGTCCCGGCGGCTGGCGGCGATGGGCCTCGTCCACCGTGCCTACCCGCCGGAGGTCGGCGGCAAGGGTGACCCCGGCGGGAATCTCGCCGGCTTCGAGGAGCTGGCCGTCCTCGACCCGTCGCTGCAGATCAAGGCCGGCGTCCAGTGGGGCCTGTTCGGCTCCGCCGTCCTCCACCTGGGCAACGAGGAGCACCACCGCCGGTGGCTTCCCGGCATCCTCGACCTCAGCGTCCCGGGCTGCTTCGCCATGACCGAGATCGGCCACGGGTCCGACGTCGCGTCCATCGCGACGACCGCGACCTACGACGAGTCGACGGCGGAGTTCGTCATCCACACCCCGATCACCGCCGCACGCAAGGAGTACATCGGCAACGCCGCGCTCCACGGGGTGGCGGCGGTCGTCTTCGCCCAGCTGGTCACCAAGGGCGTGAACCACGGGGTCCACGCCTTCTACGTGCCGATCCGGGAGGAGCGGGCCGACGGCGAGATGCACTTCGTCGACGGGGTCGAGGGCTCCGACGACGGGCTCAAGGGCGGGCTCCGCGGGGTGGACAACGGTCAGCTGTGGTTCGACCACCTGCGAGTGCCCCGCACGAACCTTCTCAACCGGTACGGGGACGTCGCGCCGGACGGCACGTACTCCTCGCCGATCTCCAGCCCGGGACGGCGGTTCTTCACCATGCTCGGCACGCTCGTCCAGGGTCGGGTCTCCCTGTCCGGCGCAGCGGTGAGCGTGTCGAAGATGGCGCTCGCGATCGCCGTCGCCTACGGCACCCAGCGGCGTCAGTTCACCGGTGCGGACGAGCACAGCGAGGTCGTGCTCATGGACTACCAGCAGCACCAGCGCCGGCTGCTGCCTCTCCTGGCCCGGACGTACGCGGCGACCTTCGCGCAGAACGAGCTGCTCGACCGGTTCGACGAGGTCTTCTCCGGCAGGCACGACTCCGACGAGCACCGCCAGGACCTCGAGACCCTCGCGGCCGCGGCGAAGCCGATGACCACATGGCTCGCGCTCGACGCGCTCCAGGAGGCGCGGGAGGCCTGCGGCGGCGCCGGCTACATGGCGGAGAACCGTCTGGTCGGCCTCCGGCAGGACATGGATGTCTACGTCACGTTCGAGGGTGACAACAACGTCCTCCTCCAGCTCGTCGGCAAGCGTCTCCTCACCGACTACGGCCGGGAGATGGCGAAGGTCGACATCGCCGGCGCCGTTCGTTACGTCGCTGCGCGGGCAGCGGACATGACGCTGCACCGCACGCCGCTGCGCCGGGCCGCCCAGTCCGTCCTCGACACCGGTTCCCGGGCCCGCTCGGCCGGCCACCTGCGCGCCGCGGAGACGCAGCGCGAGCTGCTGGAGGACCGCGTGGAGTCGATGATCGCCGAGATCGCGACGGCGCTGCGGCCTGCGCGGCACGCCTCGCCGGTCGAGGCGGCCGCCCTGTTCAACGCCCACCAGCACGAGCTCATCGAGGCGGCGCGGTCGCACGCCGAGCTGCTGCAGTGGGAGGCCTTCACCGCCGCGCTGCCCACGGTGCGGGACCCTCGGACCCGGGAGGTCCTCACCACGCTCCGCGACCTCTACGGCCTCACGCTGATCGAGAAGAACCTCGCCTGGTACCTCATGAACGGGCGGATCTCGGGCCAGCGCGCGAAGACGGTGACGAGCTATGTCGACAGGCTGCTCATGCGGCTGCGCCCGCACGTGAACGACCTGGTCGCCGCTTTCGGGTACAGCCCCGGTCACCTGCGCGCCACGATCGCCACCGATGTGGAGGCGGAGCGCCAGCGGGAGGCACGGGAGTACTTCCGCCACCAGCGTGCTGTCGGGCGCGAGCCCATCAACGAGAAGGAGCTCCACGCCAGCCAGCAGCGCTCGGGTCTGGCCGAGCCCGGAGCCTGACGCGCTCGCCCGAGCCACGAGCCCCTGTGGCGGGTGGCTCGGGCGAGCCGTTGGGGGCTCGGGGTGACGCGCGGGGTGCGTTGTGTCGCGATCCGTGTGCCGACGAGGTTCCTCTCCAGCGAGTCCGCCGCCGCGCCGTCGCTGCCTGCCGCCCAGCGACGACTCGATCGCGCGAGGATGACGGCGTGGGGGTCGCGGTGGTGGACGTCTGGTTCGTGGCCGCCGGCGTGGGTGAGCAGTGGTTGACCCAGCGCTCCACCGTCGACGCGCGCGGGCTGCCGGCCGAGCTGGACGCCGTCGAGGAGAGGCGCGCGCGCCGGCTGCGGCCCGACCGGCGAGCCGCCTTCGTGGTTGCACGCGTCATGCTGCGGCGAGTTCTCGGTGAGCGACTGGGCCTCGCGCCAGAGGCCGTGCCGCTCGTCGCGCGCTGCGAGCTGTGCGGGGAGGCACATGGGCAGGTCCATATCGAGGGGGTCGAGCGGCTGTGGGTCAGCGTGACCCGCAGCTCGGGTGTGCTCGCGGTCGCGCTGACCGACGCCGGACCGGTCGGTATCGACGTCCAGTCTGTTGCCTCCGTCGATGCAGCCCCGGTTGTGGACGTCGCGCTCTCACCTGGTGAACGACTCCAGGTCGAGGGCCTGGCGCCGGCTGAGCGGCCGGACGCCGTCGCCGCCGCCTGGGTGCGGAAGGAGGCGGCGCTGAAGGCGCTCGGGACGGGTTTGCGGCGCTCCCCCTCGGACCTCGAGATGATGCCGCTCGTCGGCGGTGCGGCTGTACGTGGTGTCCCCGATCTGCAGGTCGCGGACCTCGGTGTCGGGCCCGGGATCGTCGGCGCGGTCGCCGTGCTGCTGGGCGGTGTCGGTACGGGCGGTCCAGGAACGGACGAACGGCCGCGAGTCGAGGTACGGCCCCACGAGGGCGAGATCCTGCTGGATGCGGAGCAGCGCGATCAGTAGGGCGGGGCGTCGTGGTCCGAGGGCGGGTCGGCGGGTGCGGCTCCGGGCAGCGGTGCTGACGTGGGTCGGTGGTGGCGGAGGTAGGGGGGTGTGTGGGGGAGCATGGTGATGGTGCCGTTGATCTGGCGTCGGTAGGCGTGTCCGGTGGGGGTGAGCCATTCGAAGATGCCGGGTTCGGGTTGGGCGACGGTGAAGATGCCGGCGGTTTTGATGGTGTGGTCGCGGGTGCACATGGGTCCGCCGTTGTGTGCGGCGGTGGGGCCGCCGTGGGCCCAGGCTTGGGTGTGGTCGTACTGGCAGCGGTGGGCGGGGGTGGTGCAGCCGGGGCGGACGCAGGTGCGGTCGCGTTGGCGGACGTGGTCGAGGAGGTCGGCGGGGGGCCGGTAGCGGGTGCGTCCGACGTCGAGGACCGCGCCGGTCAGGGGGTCGGTGACGATCCGGCGCCAGGTTCCTCCGGCGGCGAGGGCGCGGGCGACGTCGGGGGTGATGGGTCCGTAGCCGGCGAGGGTGGCGACGCCGGCGGGTGGGTCGTCGGGGAACTCGCCGGTCAGGGCGGGCGGGTCCTGCGGCGGGTCGGTGGTCGGTGGGTCGGTGGTCGGCGGTGACTCTGCGGGGTGGTCGGGGAGCTCGCCGGGCACCGTCGGCGTGTCCTGCGGCGGGTCAGACGTTGGCGTGGTGGTCGGTGGCGGCGTGGTGGTCGGCGGCGGGGCGCTGGTGGGTGGTGGGAGGAGGACGGACAGGGGGACGTCGAGGCGGAGGTCGACCCGTGGGGGGTCGCCGAACCACTCGCCGTCGGCGGGGATGAGCAGGTGCAGCGGGGGCAGGCGGGGCCCGGGGTCCTGGGGGACCGGGCACCGGCACGTCGCCCCAGCCCCGACGGCCCTGGCCCCGACGCCCCCGGTCCCGATGGCCTCGCCCCCGGCGTCGGGTGCCCCGCGCCCGGGGTCCGGCCCGGCCCCGGGTGTGTGGGTGTCGGTGGTCGGTGGGGCTGCGTGGCCGTCGTCGCCGTCGCCGTCCCCGTGGTCGTGGTCGTGGTCGTGGTTGTGGTCGTGGGTGTGGGTGGTGGGGCGGAAGCGGCCGGTGATGAGGGCGAGGAGGATGTCGGCTCGGAGCTGGTCGGTGGTGCGGGTGTCGCCGGCGGCGCGGGCGGATTGGGCCATGTGGTCCAGGACGAGGTCGATCTGGACGCAGCTGGTGGCGGTGGTGATGGCGCTGATGCGGCCCATGCCGTCGGGTAGGGGTTGGGTGTGGGTGACGTGGCGGTGGCCGCGGGCGCGGTGGTGGCGGGCCTGGGCGTCGGTGGGGTCGACGGCGATGAGCTTGTCGGCGAGGTCGCGGACGAGCTGGGGGTGGGTGCGCCGGTCGGCCTCGGTGAGGATGTCGTGCTCGACCATCCAGGCCACGGGGGTGGGGCTGTGGTGGAGGGTGGCGACGATGGTGGCGGCCTTGCGGTAGTCGATCTCGCCGGCCTCGAGCCGGTCCCGGGTCTGGTGGAAGGACCGGGTCAGGCCCTGGCCGGTGGCGACGAGCTTGGCGGCGTCCTGGCGGGTGGTGGCCAGGCGTAGGGCGAGCTCTTCGGCGGTGCCGTCGATGGTCTTGGGGGCGGCCGCGCCGGTCTTGGCGTACATCACCGGTTCGGTGGCGACGTGGGCGGCGGCGAGCGCGGCCCGTCCGGCGGACCAGGACTCCAGGCGTTTGTAGGCGGCGACGACCTCGACCTTGGCGAAGGGGGCGAGGGACTCCAGGTCGATCTCGTCCAGCAGCGCGGCGAGCTCGGGTCCTGGGGCCATGGAGGCCAGGACGTTCAGGGCGACCCCGAGGGTGGCCGCGTGCTCGGCGTAGACCTGCGCGATGACCTCCGCGATCGGCCGGTCCAACCGCCGCCGCCGGACCCGACCACCGTCCTCGTCAGCGTCAGCGTCAGCGTCAGATTCAACGTCAGATTCAACGTCGGCACCGGCACCGGCATCGGAGCCGGAGCCGGTGTCGGCGTCGGCAGTGGGGTCGTGGTCCTGGTCGTCGTGATCGAGGCGCGCGACGGAGCCGGACTCGGTGCCGGAGCCGGCGGCGGGGTCGGTGCCGGCGGCCGGGTCGGTGCCGGCGGCCGGGTCGGGGTCGGCGGCCGGGTCGGGGTCGGCGGCCGGGCCGGTGCGGGGGTCGGCGGCGGTGGTGGTGGGCTGGGGGAGGGTCTCGGCGACGGCCTGGTACCCGCCGGGGCCGAGGAGCTGGTCGAAGACGCCCTGGGACCACCGGTTGCCGTCGTGGGCCCGCTCGGCCAGGCCCTTGAGACCGATCGCGGTCAGGGTCCGGGCCCGGGCGATGCGTTCCTCGGCCCGCCACTCCCGCTGCACCGCGATCAGGTGCTCGCACCCACCGTTGGTCAGCGCGTCGGCGTAGCAGCAGTACCCGCGCTCCCGCGCCTGCGCATCCCGCGCCTCGGCATCCCCGACCGGGCCGCCGCCACGCCCCGTGGGGTCCCCCGCCCGGGCCTGGCCGTCGCGGCCCGGGGCGTCCCCGGGCTCAGCGTCACCGTCGGGGGCCGCCGCACCGGGCTCAGCGTCGCGGTCGCGGGCCGCCGCACCGGGGTCCTGGTCCACCGCTCCCACCTCCACCTCGAACTGGTGTTCCCACCGTAGAGCCGGGGTACGACATCGCCACCACGACTGTGGACACCACCCCCACCACGGCCCTGTGACAGGCGTAGAGAGTTCACGAAAATTGCCACTGCGCAGGTCAGCAACTTAGAGACTCCGTGGAGTCTCGCCGGGGCTCGCGAAGATGGTGCTCCGGTGGCGGTTGGCGCGATGCTGGCGGCGTGGGGGTGCCGACAGGGACACTGGTGGTGTTCGTCCCGGTAGACCCCGCGCCCTCT
This sequence comes from Georgenia muralis, assembly GCF_003814705.1. Taxonomy (NCBI): domain Bacteria; kingdom Bacillati; phylum Actinomycetota; class Actinomycetes; order Allobogoriellales; family Allobogoriellaceae; genus Georgenia; species Georgenia muralis. Next base: position 1,921,028 of record NZ_RKRA01000001.1, read on the forward strand.
GTGGTGCCGTTGAGCCTGTAGGTCAGCATGGTGGCGGAGGGCCTCCACGGGAACCGTGGAATGTTGCCTTTGAGCACGAGCGTCAGACTTCGAAACACTCCCAGCCCTTCCCGGGACGAACGCACCGTTACTCCACCAAGGCGGATGAGGGGAAGTGGTCGGGATGGAAGTCCTGCACCGGCGGTGCGCCGGGCTCGACGTATCGAAGAGGGACGCCAAGGTCGCGGTCCGGATCGCTGGAGGCGGCCGAGCGGGGGCGAAGTCGACCGTCACGACGTGGGGAGCGACCACGAACTCGATACTCGCCCTGCGTGAGCATCTGATCACCGAGGCTGTCACGTGCGTGGTCATGGAGGCCACGAGCGATTACTGGAAGCCGTTCTACTACCTCCTCGAGGACGGCCCGTTCGAAGTGCTGCTCGTCAACGCCCGGCACGCCAAGAACATGCCGGGCCGCAAGAGTGACGTCTCCGACGCGGCCTGGTTGGCGCAACTGGGCGCTCACGGCCTGGTGCGTGGATCGTTCGTGCCGCCGCCGCCGGTACGGGAACTGCGGGACCTGACCCGCACTCGCACGGCGCTGACCCGCGAACGCAGCCGCGAGATCCAGCGCTTGGAAAAGCTCTTGGAGGACGCCGGGATCAAGCTCTCCGCCGTCGCCTCGGACATCACCGGGGTCTCCGGGCGGGCGATGCTCGATGCGCTCATCGCCGGTGAACGGGATCCGGCCGTGCTGGCTGACCTCGCAAAGCGGCGCATGCGGGTCAAGATCCCCCAGCTCACCGAGGCGTTGACCGGACGCTTCAACGATCACCACGCCTTCCTTGCCCAGATGCATCTGGACCTGATCGATCACCACACCGAGGCCGTCGACCTGCTCACCACCCGGATCGAGAGGATGATCGAGCCCTTTCGCCACGTCAGGGACCTGATCATCACGATCCCGGGCATCAGCGTGTTGGTCGCCGACGTCATCATCGCCGAGACCGGAGCCGACATGGCCATCTTTCCCACTGCGGGACACCTGGCCTCCTGGGCCGGGACGTGCCCGGGATCGAACGAATCCGCCGGGCACGTCAAGTCCACCAAGACACGCCCGGGCAATCCCTACCTCAAGGGGGCCCTCGGCATCGCGGCCATGGCCGCCGCGAAGTCCAAGAGCACCTACCTCGCGGCGAAGTACCGGCGCATCGCCACACGACGAGGCCCGATCAAGGCCCAGGTCGCACTTGAGCACGCGATGCTCGTCGCAATCTGGTACATGCTCACCAACGACAACCCCTACCACGAGCCCGGAGGCGACTACTTCGTCCGACTCAACCCCGACAAGGCCAAGAACCGCGCCCTCGACCAACTCCGACAGATGGGCTACGACGTCACCCTCTCACCCGCCCACCTGCCTATGGCCGGGTAAATCTTCGCGTCAGACGGGTGTGGTGTGGTCGATGCGGGGCTACCGCGGCCGGCGCAGCACACCTGCAGGTCACGGACGAACGCCGACCTCCGTCGTGGTCCGCCTATGACCCCGGAAGCGCCGGAAGCCGTGGGCGGTCGAGCCACGCGGTGAGGACGGCGTCGACGCGATCGGCCAGCGCCGGCCCGCCCTCCAGCTCGGCCCGATGGGCCGCGAGTGCGCGGAACTGTCCGGTGGTGACGGTGCCGTACCGGTGCCGACCGGTCCAGGCCCGCAGCAGCTCGAAGAACGCCTCGTCACCGAGCGTCCGGCGGAGTGCGTGCAGCGTCAGTGCCCCCCGCTTGTAGATGAGATCATCGAAGATCCGCTCGGGGCCGGGATTGGAGACGACGAGGTCCTGGCCCGTGCCGCCCAGGCGCCGGTGCCATGCGCGGGCGAGCGAGTCGGCGCTCTCGCCACCAGAGTGCTCGGACCACAGCCACTCGGCGTACGAGGCGAAGCCCTCGTTGAGCCAGATGTGCCGCCACGAGTCCACGGTGAGGGAGTTCCCGAACCACTGGTGCGCGAGCTCGTGCGGGACCAGGCGTGCGCCGTCGTCGTCGCTGAGGTGGTTCGAGCCGAAGACCGACATCCCCTGCGCCTCGACCGGGATCTCGAGCCGGTCGGCGGTGACGACGAGCGTGTACCCCGCGAACGGGTAGGGCCCGAAGACCTCCGTGAAGTAGGCCATGAGCTCGCAGTGCCGCGCGAGCAGCCGCTGCGCAGCTGCGCGGTGGGCCGCCGGCACGACCACCCGCTGCGGAACCGGCTGCTCTCCCAGCGCGACGCTCTCGTAGTTGCCGATCTGCACCGTGGCGAGGTACGTGGCGGTCGGGTGGCGCTCCTCGTAGACCCACGTGGTCGCCGAGGACCGCTCCTTGCGCGCGACCAGCTCCCCGTGCGCCAGGACGAAGAAGGGCCGGTCCACCGTCAGCGAGGTCCGGTAGGTGGCCTTGTCCCCAGGCCGGTCGTTGCACGGGAACCACGAAGGCGCCCCCGTCGGCTGGCTCGCGACCAGCACGCCCTCCTCCAGCTCCTCCCAGCCCACCGGACCCCACGGGCTGTCCATGGGGACCGGCCGACCGCCGTAGCGCACCGAGACCTCGAGCAGTGCGCCGTCGCCGACCTCCTCCGCGAACCGCAGGACGAGCTTGTCGCCGCGGTGGCGGTAGCGCGTGAGCACGGCGCCACGCACCGCGACCTTCTCCACCGTCAGCCCCGCGAGGTCGAGGGCGATCTCCCGCATCTCCTCCCGTGTGCGCACGGTCAGCGTGGCGACGCCGACGAGCACGTTGGGCACCACCCGGTAGGTCAGGTCCAGGTCGTAGTGCTCGACGTGGATGCTCCCGCTCCCGTGCGCGGGCTCGTACCGGTCGGTCTCCTCGGTGCCCGCGCTCACCGGCGGCTCCTCTCGTCGTCGGCACTGTCGTGGGTGGAACGTGGCCGGCCGGCCCTGTCGTCGGCACCCGCACGGCGGCCGGCCCTGTCGCCGGCACCCGCACGGCGGCCGGCTCCGTCGTCGTGGCCGGATCCGTGCATGTCCGTGCGCCAGGGCGCGATCGGGTTGCCCACCCAGCGCGTGGCCGCGGGCACGCGCTCGCCCCGCAGGACCAGCGACGCCGGCCCCACCGTGGCGCCGTCCTCCAGGACCGCGGCGGGCAGGATGACCCCGTGCGGGCCGAGAGTGGCTCCGTCACCGAGGGTGACGGTGTCCAGGGCCATCACCCGGTCGTGGAAGAGGTGGGTCTGCACCACGCAGCCCGGACCGACGGCGGCGCCGTCCCCCAGGTGGACGAGGTCGGCCTCGGGCAGCCAGTAGGTCTGGCACCAGACGCCGCGTCCGATCCGCGCGCCCATCGCCCGCAGCCACCACACCAGCGCGACCGTGCCGGCGACCGCGTCGGCGAAGAACGGGGCGGCGAGGACCTCGGTGAAGGTGTCAGCGAGCTCGCCGCGCCAGACGAACGAGCTCCACAGCGGGTGCTCCCCGGCACGCACCCGTCCCACCACGAGCCACTTCACCGCCACGGTCACCAGCGCGGCGACGGCCCCGGTGGTGAGCAGCACCAGGCCCCCGACGGCAGCCGTGAGGCCCCAGCCGCCCGCCAGCACGAGCGTCTGCAGGACGGCGGCGGTGCCGAGCGCGAGGAGGCCGAGCGCGACGACGGCGCCGAGCCGCACGAGCTCGACCGCACCACGCAGCCACCTCAGCCGTGCGGGTGGGGAGTAGGTCCGCTCGCCGTCGTCGAGGGTCGCGGCCCGGGGGAGGAGGACGGGCGGGCTGCCGAGGTAGCTCGAGCCGGACCTCACCTTGTCCGGTGTCGCCGAGAGCACCGCGACGAGGCCGTTCTTCGGCACCGTCCGTCCCGGCGCCGTCATGCCGGAGTTGCCGAGGAAGGCCCGCCGGCCCACCTTCGCCCGGGCCACGCGCAGCCAGCCGCCGCCCAGCTCGTAGGCGGCGACCATGGTGTCGTCGGCGAGGAACGCCCCTGACTTCACCCGCATCATGCTGGGGATCCCGATGACGGTGGAGATCTCGGTGTCCCGGCCGACCTCCGCCCCGAGCAGCCGCAGCCAGGCGGGCGTGAGGACCGAGGAGTAGAGGGGGAACAGCACGGTGCGGGCGGAGTCCATGAGCCGCTCGGTGCACCACGCCCGCCACGCCTGGGCCGACCGGACCGGGTGGTACCCCTCTCGCAGCCCCCGGCCCAGCACCCGCACCACGGCGACGACGAGGCCCGCGTACACCGTGAACGCCACCAGCGACGCCCCGGCCCCGGCGAGAAGGGCCGGCCCGAGCGCGGCGCCCGCCGCGGGTGCGTCGCGGACCGCCAGACCCACCAGCACGAGCCCGACGGCGACGGCGAGCAGCCCCAGCGCCGCGATGCCGGCGCCGGACAGGGCGTAGACAAGAGGCCAGCGGCGCGGCTCGGCCGGTCGCTCGGCCGGCCACGGGTGGCGTGCCCGGCGCACCCGGGTGGCGGGCGAGCCCGACCAGTACTCGTCCTCGCCGGTGGCGCCGTGCAGGGCCGAGCCGGCGGCGAGGTCGGTGCCGGCCCCCACCCGCGCACCCGGGTAGAGCACGCTGCGGGCCCCCACCGTCGCGCGGGCGCCGATGCTCACGTGCCCGACGTGGACGACGTCGCCGTCGACCCAGTGCCCGGAGAGGTCGACCTCGGGCTCCACGGCGCAGCGCCCGCCCAGGGTGAGCATCCCCGTGACCGGAGGGACGGCGTGGAGGGTGACCCCGCGACCCATGCGTACGCCGAGCGCCCGTGCGTACAGCCCCACCCACGGCGCGCTCGCCGGGGTGACCGCGCCGAAGCCCTCGGCGAGCCGCTCGGCCGCCCAGATCCGCAGGTGCACGCCCCCGCCGCGCGGGTAGGTCCCCGGCCGCACACCGCGCAGGAGCAGGCGGGCGCCGAGGGCGCTGACGCCCATGCGCCCGAGCGGGCTCACCGTCAGGACCCAGCCGGCCAGGACCCACCACCAGGACACCGGCGCCGCCCACGGCACGGCCCACGCCGCGGCGAGGAGGTTGTTCAGCGCCGCGAGGGCCGTCAGCCAGCGCAGTGCGACAAGGGTGCGCAACGGCACCAGGGCGAGGAGCTGGACGATCTGCGCGCGGCGCGGGACCGGGACGGGGACCGCGGGCCGCTCGTGCTCGACGGCCGCGGCGGGCCAGCGGGCGTCGAGATGGTCGGCCAGGTCGCCCAGCAGCGGGTGGTCGTAGACCTCGGCGACCGTCATCTCCGGGTAGCGCCGCCGCAGCGCGGAGACGAGCTGGGCGGCGGTGAGCGAGCTGCCGCCCCGGGCGAAGAAGTCCTCGTCCTCGTCGGCGGGTCGGACCCCGATCACCTCCGCCCACCGCCCGGCCACCCAGCCGGCCGTCCCCTTCAGCGGGGATGGCGCCTCGGCGTCGCCCCCGGCCAGCGGCCAGGGCAGCGCGTCGCGGTCGACCTTGCCCGACGTCCGTGTCGGGATGGAGTCGACGACGGCGAGCAGCGGGATCATCGCGGCCGGCAGGGTCTCGCGGAGGTGGGCCAGCAGCTCCGCCGGTTCCGGGGCGGGTAGGCCCTTCTCGGCGACGACATACCCGACGAGGACGGCCACCCCCGACGGCGTGCGGCGCACCGCGCCGGCGGCCGCACCGACCCCCGGCAGAGCGAGCAGCGCGGCGTCGAGCTCGCCCAGCTCGATGCGACGGCCGTTGACCTTGACCTGGTCGTCGGCCCGGCCGACGAACACCAGGCCCTCGGGGTCGAGCCGGACCAGGTCTCCGCTGCGGTAGGCCCGCTCCCACCCGAGCGAGCCCATGGGGGCGAACCGGGCGGCGTCGAGGGCCGGGTCGAGGTACCGGGCCAGCCCCACGCCGCCGATCACCAGCTCGCCGGTGCCGCCGGGTCGGACCGGCACCCCGTCGCCGTCGACCACCGCGAGGTCCCAGCCGTCCAGCGGCGTGCCGATCCGCACGGGGGTGCCGGGCGTGAGCGGCGCGGCGCAGGCCACCACCGTGGCCTCCGTGGGGCCGTAGGTGTTCCACAGCTCGCGGCCGGGCCGCCAGAGCCGCTCGGCCAGCTCCGGTGGCACCGCCTCGCCGCCGAAGATGAGCAGCCGCACGCCCTCGAGGGAGTCCTCCGGCCACAGACCGGCGAGGGTCGGCACGGTGGAGACGACCGTGATCTCCCGCTCGACCAGCCACGGTCCGAGCTCGGTGCCGGTGCGCACGAGCGCGCGGGGCGCGGGGACGAGGGTCGCCCCGTGGCGCCACGCGAGCCACATCTCCTCGCACGAGGCGTCGAACGCGACGGACAGGCCCGCCAACACACGGTCCCCGGGGCCCAGCGGCTCGTCCTGGAGGAAGAGCCGTGCCTCGGCGTCGACGAACGCGGCGGCGCTGCGGTGCGTGACCGCCACACCCTTGGGGGTGCCGGTCGACCCGGAGGTGAAGATCACCCAGGCGTCGTCGTCGGGCGAGGGAGCGTGCGGGACGTGCCGGCCGGGTGTGACCGGGGCCGGCGCGCCGCCGAGCCGGGTGAGGTGGACGTCGTCACCGACCACCGCGACGACGGCCGCCTCGGTGAGCACCAGGTCGGCGCGCTCGTCCGGGTCGTCGGCGTCGACCGGGACGTACGCGGCGCCGGCGTGCAGGACGGCCAGGATCGACAGGTACAGCCCGACCGTGCCCGACGTCGCGCGCACCCCGACCCGGTCGCCGGGCCGGACCCCGGCTGCGACGAGCCGCTCCGCCCGCACGGCGACGGCGTCGGCGAGGGCGGCGTAGGTGAGCTCCTCGTCGCCGTCGTCGATCGCGACGACGGTGGGGTGGCGCCGGACCGTGGCGGCGAAGACGTCCACCAGGGTGCGCTCCTGCGGCGCCCGCGACCCCGCGCGGAGGTCGGGCACCGCGGGGGCGCTGGGCGTGCTCACGGCTGGGTCGGTCCTCCAGGTCGCTCGTGGTCCGCCGCGGGGGCGGATGGGCCCGCCGCAGGGGCGGGTGGACCCGCCGCGGGGGGGGGGTGGCCGGGCCGTCGGCATCGTCTCACGCGGTGGTGACGGAGCTCCGCGGCGCCCGGCTGCGGGGCGGGCGCGCGCGGGCCGGGCTGCGCGCGGTTGCGGGTCCGTGCGGGGCCCCGCAGGCTCGCCACATGGAGAGCACGGGGAGCACGGGGAACACCGAGAGCACGGGGAACTCCGAGAGCACATACGACGTCGTCGTGATCGGCGGCGGGTCCACCGGCGAGAACGTGGCCGACCACGCCCACCGTGGCGGGCTGAGCGTGGCGATGGTGGAGTCCCACCTCGTCGGCGGGGAGTGCTCCTACTACGCGTGCATGCCGTCCAAGGCGCTGCTACGGCCGGCTCAGGCCCTCGAGGCCGCGCGTCGTGTGGCCGGTGCGGCGGGCGCCGTCGGTGAGGTGGACGCCACTGCCGTGCTCGAGCGACGGACGAGCTTCACCCACGGCTGGGACGACTCCTCCCAGGTGAGGTGGGCCGACGGCGCGGGGATCGACGTCGTGCGGGGGCGGGGCCGGCTCGACGGCGAGCGGCGCGTCGTCGTCGCAGGTCCCGACGGCGAACGTGTCCTGACCGCGCGGCACGCCGTCGTCGTGGCCACCGGCTCCGCGCCCGCCGTCCCGCCCGTCGACGGCCTGGCGAGTGCGCGGTTCTGGACCACGCGCGAGGCCACGAGCGCGACGGCGGTGCCGCGCCGCCTCGTGGTGATCGGCGCCGGCGTCGCCGGGACCGAGCTCGCCCAGGCCTTCGCGCGGCTGGGCTCGACGGTGACGCTCCTGGCCCGCTCCCGGGTGCTGAGCGCGTTGCCGGCCGGCGCGGGGCACGCGGTCGCCGAGGCCCTGCTCCGTGACGGCATCGACGTGCGCACGGGTGCCGCGGTCGCCTCCGTGGACCGAGCGGCCGGTCCCGACGGCGAGGTGACCGTCCGCCTCGAGGGTGGCGGCGAGGTCGTCGCCGACGAGGTCCTCGTCGCGGCCGGGCGCCGTCCCCGTACCGGCGACCTCGGGCTCGCGACCATCGGCCTGGAGCTGGACGACGGCGCACCGCTCGAGGTCGACGACAGCGGCCGGGTCGGGGCGGTGGCGGGCGGGTGGCTCTACGCCGCGGGCGACGTCACCGGTCGGGCGCCGCTGACCCACCAGGGCAAGTACGCGGCCAGGGCCGTCGGTGTCGCCGTCGCCGCCCGGGCCGCCGGGACCCTCGGCGACGACGTCGAGCCGTGGTCCGCCGCAGCGGCGACCGCCGACCACCGCGCCGTCCCCCAGGTCGTCTTCACCGACCCGGGCGTCGCGCACGTCGGGCTCGACGCCGACGCCGCGCGGGAGGCCGGGTTCACGGTGCGCATGGTCGAGGAGGACCTCGGCGCGGTCGCCGGCGCGTCCCTCCACGCCGACGGCTACGCCGGCTGGGCCCGGCTGGTCGTCGACGCCGAGCGGGACGTCGTCCTCGGTGCGACGTTCGTCGGCCAGGACGTCGCCGAGCTGCTCCACGCTGCGACGATCGCCGTCGTGGGGGAGGTGCCGCTGTCCCGGCTCCGCCACGCGGTCCCGGCGTACCCGACGATGAGCGAGATCTGGCTGCGGCTGCTGGACCACTGAGCTGAGACGAACGGGGGCGTCGGGGACGAGGCGGCGGTCGGTCCAGGGCGTCTGGGGGCGGTCGGGGGCGCCCAATGACGCGGCGGCGGTCCTGGGCGTCCGGGGAGGAATCGGCGGTTCGGGTCAGTTCCGACGGCTGCCGGCCGTCGGAACTGACCCATCGACTGCCCCGCAGTGACCCATCGGCTGCCGGCTGCCCCGCACTGACCCATCGGCTGCCGGCCGTCGGAACTGACCCATCGGTTGCGCCGCGCCGGACTGCGCCCCGCGGCTGCGCCGGGCTGGACCGGCCGGAGCGTCTAGCCCAGCATCTCGGCGATGAGGTCGACGTACTGCAGCAGGTGGCGGTCGCTGAGGTACGCCTGACGCACCCGCGCGTGCGCGGTCTCACCCAGCTGCCGGGCGAGGGCCGGCTCGGCGAGCAGCCGCCCGACGTGGGTCATGAGCTCGGCGAGGTCCCGCGGATCGTCCACGAGCAGCCCGTTCTCGCCGTCGGTGATCTGGTCCTGGATGCCCCCGACGGCTGTCGCCACGACCGGCTTGCCCTTCCACAGCGCCTCGGCCACCGTCAGGCCGAAGCCCTCGGCGAGGCTCTTCTGGACGACGACGGTGGCGTAGCGCTGAACGGCGTTGACGACCACGGCGCTCGCGGCCGTGTCGGGCAGGCAGGCCACGTGCACCCGGGCCCGCACGCCCGCCTCGAGCCCGGCCCACATCTGCAGGCACCGCTCGAGCACCTCCTCGCCCTCGGTGTCCTCCGGGCCGACGTCGGCGCCGGCGAGGAGGAGGTGGACGTCCTCCGGCAGCTCCTCGCACGCCTCGTCGAAGGCGATGAGCAGCCCGGTCATGTCCTTGAGGCGGTTCCAGCGGGAGAGCTGGAGCACGACCCGGGCGTCGGGCGGCACCGGGCCGCCGGCCCGCACGACCGAGCCCAAGTCGCCGGTCCGCACGACCGAGCCCAAGGCGCCGGCCCGCACGACCGAGCCCAGGCCGCCGGTCCGCACGACCGAGCCCGGGCCGTCGGCCTGAGCGCCTGACCCCGGTCCGCCGGCCCGCACGACCGAGCCCGAGCTGCCCGCCTGAGCGCCTGACCCCGGTCCGCCGGCCTGAACGCCGGACCCCGGTCCGCCGAGTCCCGTGCTCCCGGCGCCGGCGAGGATGCCTGCCCCACGCAGGAGGTCACGCACCTCGGCGTCCTCCAGCGGGCGGTTCTTGGCCGACAACGGATCCACCGAGGGGGCGATGACCCGGACGGTGACGGCGTCGAGGAAGCCGGGCCGGTAGTCCGCGCGGCTGAACACCGACCGCTCGGCGTGGGCCAGCGAGGGCTCGAGAAACGCCCAGCCGGCGTCGGAGACCTCGCCCGCCACGTCGCTGCCGATGTGGCAGCGCCACACCACGTGCGCCCCGCGGGCGGCCAGGCCCGGGGCCAGCCCGGCGGTACCGGGGTCGTGCAGGACGACGACGTCGCCGGGGGCGACCTGGCTCCGGACCTCCTCGAGGTTCGCCGCCAGGACCCGGTCGTACATCGCCATCTCGTCGCGGCCGAGGGGCCCGCCGTCACCCCGGTCGCCGTGGAGGGCGTGGTGGAGGCGGTCGGTGACGAGCCGGAAGTCGGAGTCGCCGTCGACGACGAGCCAGCGCACGTCCACGCCCGCCCCCGTCACGTAGGGCAGGAGGCTGCGCAGCAGCTCCCCCACCCCGCCGACCTCGGTGGCCGAGACGTTCCACACCCGCCTGTCGGCGAGGAGGCCGCGGGCGCGGGCGGCGCCCGCCTCGAGGCGGCGGGCGGAGACCTCGTCCAGCGCGGCGACGAGGGTGGCGAGAGGGGTGGCGGCGACGTCGACGGTCCTCATGCCCCGATCAAACTCCGATCGCCCCGAACGCGCGGGGGAACGGACGGGGGAACCGGGCGCTCACCACCGGCTGGTGACGTCCTCCGCCCACCCGACGAGGCCGTCGACCCGGCGCCGCTCGCCGGCGTCGTCGACCACCCAGCCGGTCCAGGTGCCGAAGCTCTGGTAGGTCGTGGTGGACAGCACGCCGAGCTTGGTCGTGGCCGAGCGGACGTGGAAGGGCCGGAGCTGCACCTGGACCCGGTCGCCGGTGACGAACCAGGTCGCGCCCCGGTCGGCGGCGTCGTAGGCCCACGAGAGGTCCTCGTTGATGCGGTGGACCCGCCCGTCCAGGACGACGGCGTTCTCGGTGGTGCCGGTCCCGTCCGTCCAACGACCACCGAGCTGCAGCCCGGTCGTCACGCCGTCGACGAGACCCGACCCGACGGCGGAGATCCACTCCACGGAGTACGGCCACCGGCCGCGCCCGAAGCCCGCCACGGCCCAGCTCGGGTCGTCGCGCTCGACGGTGATCTCCCGCTCGTCGAGCCACATCCGCCCCCGCACCGGCAGCGCGACCTGGCGCAGGCTGTACTGGAAGAGCCGGTCGCTCCACGGCACGACGACGCCGAGCGACTCGCGCTCACGGACCTCCTCGACGACGAGGTTCAGGCGCAGCCGCGGCGCCACGGCGCGCAGCCGCATCCCCTCGGCCACCGGGTCGAACGCCACGGCGAAGGACCCGCTCTGCCCGCGGGCCGGGCCGCCGCCGTAGCGGCTGGGCAGGCGCACGTCCCTGGCCAGCGGCACGGTGGCGGTCGAGCCGAGCTGGACGCCGGTGGCCCGGTCGAGGACCCAGACCTCGTGCAGCGCTGCGTAGTTGAGGCTCGAGAGCTGCAGGACGACGCAGTGCTCGGGGGTCTGGACGCTCCAGGAGTCCCACCGCTTCGTCCGCGCCCACGTCGAGGCCCGGCCGAGCGGGTCCCCGGTGCGCAGGTTCGCCCGGTGCAGCGGCGTGCGGGTCCAGCCCACCGCAGCGGGGTTGAGGGCCCCGGAGGGAAGGCAGAGGTCCACCTCGTGGGTGATCTCGGCCACCACCGCACCATCGTCGCGCACCACCACCTCGCCCGCCCGGCGGACACGCACGAGGGCGGCCAGGAGGCGCAGGTACCCTGACCCCGCACCCGACCCGAGCGGAGGAACCATGACTGGCGTGGTCGAGCCGGACACCGTCGCCCACGCGGCCGCCACCCCCGAGGTCCGGCTGCCGTACCGCGAGCTCGGGCTCAAGGACGACGAGTACGAGGAGATCGTCGGCCTGCTCGGCCGGCGCCCCACCGCCGCCGAGCTGGCGATGTACTCCGTCATGTGGTCCGAGCACAGCTCCTACAAGTCGTCCAAGATCCACCTGCGCCAGTTCGGCGAGAAGACCGACGACGCGATGCGCGAGCGCCTCCTCGTGGGCATGGGCGAGAACGCCGGCGTCGTGGACATCGGCCAGGGCTGGGCGGTGACCTTCAAGGTCGAGTCGCACAACCACCCCAGCTTCGTCGAGCCGTACCAGGGTGCCGCGACCGGCGTCGGCGGGATCGTCCGCGACATCATCTCGATGGGCGCCCGGCCGGTGGCCGTCATGGACCAGCTGCGGTTCGGCGCGATCGACCACCCCGACACCGCCCGGGTCGTCCACGGCGTCGTCTCCGGCGTCGGCGGCTACGGCAACTGCCTGGGCCTGCCCAACATCGGCGGTGAGGTGGACTTCGACCCCTCCTACCAGGGCAACCCGCTGGTCAACGCGCTGTGCCTGGGCGTGCTGCGCCACGAGGACATCCACCTCGCCAACGCCTCCGGGACGGGCAACAAGGTCGTCCTCTTCGGCGCCCGGACCGGCGGCGACGGCATCGGCGGCGCGTCCATCCTCGCCAGCGAGACCTTCGTGGACGGTATGCCCACCAAGCGGCCGAGCGTCCAGGTGGGCGACCCCTTCATGGAGAAGGTCCTCATCGAGTGCTGCCTCGAGCTCTTCGCGGCGGGCGTCGTCGAGGGCATCCAGGACCTCGGGGCCGCGGGGATCTCCTGCGCCACCTCCGAGCTGGCCTCGAACGGCGACGGCGGCATGCACGTCGACCTGGAGAACGTCCTCCTGCGCGACCCCACGCTCACCGCGGGGGAGATCCTCATGAGCGAGTCCCAGGAACGCATGATGGCGGTCGTCGCCCCGGACAAGCTCGACGCGTTCCTCGAGATCACCGGCCGGTGGGACGTCGAGAGCGCCGTCATCGGCGAGGTCACCGGGACCGGCCGCCTCACCATCGACCACCACGGCCACCGCATCGTCGACGTCGACCCGCGCACCGTCGCGCACGACGCCCCCGTCTACGACCGGCCCTACGCCCGCCCCGCCTGGCAGGACGACCTCAACGCCGACTCCGCCCGCCACCTGCCGCGCCCGCGCAGCGGGGCGGAGCTGCGCGAGCAGGTGCTCGCGCTCGTGGCCTCGCCGAACCTCGCGTCCAAGGCGTGGGTGACCGACCAGTACGACCGGTACGTCCAGGGCAACACCGCGCTCGCCCAGCCCGACGACGCCGGCGTCGTGCGCGTGGTGGAGGAGACCAACCTCGGCGTGGCGCTCTCCACCGACGCCAACGGCCGGTTCACCAAGCTCGACCCGTACACCGGCGCCCAGCAGGCGCTCGCCGAGGCCTACCGCAACGTCGCGACCGTCGGCGCCCGGCCGCTCGCCGTGACCGACTGCCTCAACTTCGGCTCCCCCGAGGACCCGGACGCGATGTGGCAGCTGGTCCAGGCGGTCACCGGCCTGGCCGACGCCTGCAGGACGCTGGGCGTGCCGGTCACCGGCGGCAACGTCTCCCTCTACAACGGCACCGGCGAGCCGGGCCGGATCGACTCCTCCATCAACCCCACCCCCGTCGTCGGGGTGCTCGGGGTCATGGCGGACGTCACCCGCGCCACGCCCTCCGGGTGGACCGAGGCCGGGCTCGCCCTGTACCTCCTGGGCGCCACGGCCGAGGAGCTCGACGGCTCGGCGTGGGCCGACGTCGTCCACCACCACCTGGGCGGGCTGCCGCCCGCGGTGGACCTCGAGGCCGAGCGCGCGCTCGCCGAGGTCCTGCTCGGCGCCGCCGGCGGCCTCGCCCGCGCCGCGCACGACCTGTCCACCGGCGGGCTGGCCCAGGCTCTCGTCGACGGCGTGCTGCGCTACCGCGTCGGCGCGACGGTCGACCTCGAGGCGGTGGCGACGCGCGACGCCGTCGACCTCGCCACGCTGATGTTCGCCGAGACCGGCGCGCGCGCGCTCGTCGCCGTCGACCCCGGCCGGGCCGGAGAGCTCGAGTCCCTCGCCGTCGCGCACGGGGTCCCCGCCGCCCGGGTGGGCACCACGGGCGGTGCCCGGCTCGACGCCGGGGCCTTCTCCCTGACGATCGAGGAGCTCTCCACCGCCTCGTCCGCGACCCTGCCGCGCCACTTCGGCTGACACCACGCCGCGACGCGGGCCCGCCCGGCCCTCCCGCGCCACTACGACGAACGGACGACGAACGATGCAGGACGATCTTCAGGAGGTCTACGACCAGGTCCTCCACCGCAACCACGGCGAGGCCGAGTTCCACCAGGCCGTCCGTGAGGTCCTCGAGACCCTCGGCCCGGTGCTCGCCCGGCACCCGGAGTACCGCGACCACGCCGTCCTCAGCCGGATCGTGGAGCCCGAGCGGCAGCTGATGTTTCGGGTGCCGTGGGTCGACGACGCCGGCCGGGTCCAGGTCAACCGCGGCTTCCGGGTGCAGTTCAGCTCGGCGCTGGGCCCGTACAAGGGCGGGCTGCGCTTCCACCCGAGCGTCAACCTCGGCATCGTGAAGTTCCTCGGCTTCGAGCAGATCTTCAAGAACGCGCTCACCGGGCAGGGGATCGGCGGCGGCAAGGGTGGCTCGGACTTCGACCCCCACGGGCGCAGCGACGGCGAGGTCATGCGCTTCTGCCAGTCGTACATGACCGAGCTCTACCGCCACCTGGGCGAGCACACCGACGTCCCGGCCGGAGACATCGGGGTGGGCGGCCGGGAGATCGGCTACCTCTACGGCCAGTACAAGCGGCTGACCAACCGGTTCGAGAGCGGTGTCCTCACCGGCAAGGGCATCGGCTGGGGCGGCTCGCGGGCCCGGACCGAGGCCACCGGGTACGGCGTCGTCATCTTCGCCGACCGGATGCTGGCCACCACCGGGCGGTCCATGGAGGGGCAGCGGGTGATCGTCTCCGGCTCGGGCAACGTGGCGATCTACGCCATCGCCAAGGCCCAGGAGCTCGGCGCCACGCCGGTGACCTTCTCCGACTCCAGCGGCTACGTCGTCGACGAGGACGGGGTGGACCTCGAGCTGCTCCGCGAGGTCAAGGAGGTCGAGCGCGGGCGGGTCGCGGACTACGTCGAGCGGCGGCCGTCGGCCCGGCTCGTGCGCGGCGGACGGGTCTGGGACGTGCCCGGCACGGTCGCGCTGCCCTGCGCCACCCAGAACGAGCTCGACCGGCACGCCGCGGAGACCCTCGTCCGCAACGGGGTCACGGTCGTCGCCGAGGGCGCGAACATGCCCTCCACCCCCGACGCCGTCGAGGTCTTCCAGACGTCGGACGTGCTCTTCGGCCCCGGCAAGGCGGCCAACGCCGGCGGTGTCGCGACGTCGGCGCTGGAGATGGCGCAGAACGCGTCCCGGCACGCCCGCAGCTTCGCCGAGGTCGCCTCGATGCTCGAGACGATCATGGACCGCATCCACGACACCTGCGCCTCCACCGCCGAGGAGTTCGGCTCCCCGGGCGACTACGTGCTCGGCGCCAACATCGCGGGCTTCCGCAGGGTCGCCGACGCGATGGTCGACCAGGGCGTCGTCTGAGGTGGACCTCGAGATCGCCGTCCAGGACGTCGCGGGCGCGCAGACCGCCGCGGCGGGCGGCGCCGACCGGATCGAGCTGTGCCAGGCCCTGACCCTCGGGGGGCTGACGCCGTCGGCGGGCGCGATCGAGGCCGCGGCCGACCTCGGGATCGCCGTACACGTGCTCGTCCGGCCCCGCCCGGGGGGCTTCGTCTGCTCCGCCGTCGAGGTCTCGGGCATGGTGCGCGACGTCGAGGCGGCGGTCGACGCCGGGGCCACGGGCGTGGTCGTCGGGGCCCTGACCGCCGACGGCGCCGCGCTGGACTGCCACGCCCTCAAGGCCCTCGTCCGGGCGGCCGAGGGGCGCGACGTCACCGTGCACCGGTGCGTCGACGTCCTCCTCGCCCGCGGGTCCGACCCGGCTGCTCTCGTCGACCAGCTCGCCGGCTTCGGGGTGCGCCGCGTGCTCACCTCCGGCGGCGCGCCGCGGGCGCTGGCGGGGGCGGGCGTGCTCGAGGCGATGACGGCGTCGGGCGGCCTCGAGGTCGTCGCCGGCGGCGGGGTCCACCCGCGCGACGTCGCCGCGCTCGCCGCCACCGGGGTGGCCGGCGTGCACCTCTCCGCCCGGGTCCGGGTGGCGGACGCCGGTCCCGCGGGTCCCGGCGGGGGGGACGACGGCTACGACGTGACCGACGCCGGGCTCGTCGCGGCCGCACGGGCCGCGGTGGACGCCGTCGCCGGCTGAGCCGAGCTCAACGGGCGGGCTGCGCCTCGTGCGGTCCGCGCCGGCGCCGCAGCGCGTCGACGACGGCCACCGCCAGGGCGAGGGCGAAGAGCGCGAGGGTGACGCGGAGGCTGACGGACAGCGCCGGTCCGTGGCCCCGCGCGGGGCCCTCCGCGCCGGCCAGGGACGCGAAGAAGACCGCGCCGATCCCGGCGACGCCGACCGATGCGCCGATGCGCTGGGTGGTCTGGAGCAGGCCGCCGGCCGTGCCGCCCCCGGCAACCGGCACGTCCGCCAGGGTGAGTGCCTGGTTGGGCGAGATGACCGCCCCGTTGCCCAGGCCCGCGAGGGCGAACCACACCGCCATCCACCCGGCGGTGGCGGTCCCGTCCAGGCGGGCGGCGGTCAGGTCGACCCCGAGGACCCCCACCGACATCACGACGATGCCGACCACGACCGTCCACCGGCCCCACCGCTGCACCAGGCGACCGCTCGCCGCGGCGGAGACGGCACCGACCAGCGCGAAGGGGGTCTGGACGAGCCCCGCCTGGAGGGGGCTCAGCCCCAGGCCGTTCTGCAGGTAGAGGGTGCCGACGAGGAAGATCGCCGTGAACCCGGCGAAGTAGGCGGTGCCCACGACGGCCCCGAAGGCGAACGACGGCGTGCGCACCAGCGAGGAGGGGATGACCGGGGTGCGGCCGGCGCGCTCGACGTGGCGCTCCCGGGCGACGAGGGCCACGACCGAGGCCCCCGCGACGCCGAGGAGCCACCAGGGCGACCGCCCGCCCTCGGCGGAGTTGACGAAGGGCAGCAGCACGCACAGGACGCTCACGGCGACCAGGCCGAGACCGACGACGTCGAGGTCGAGCCGGGCGCTGGGCGGTCCCGTCGCGGCCGGTCGGCCGGCCGACGACGGGCGCTCGGACGACGGGGCAGGGGACGACCGGTCCGTGCGCGGCAGGTAGCGCAGCGCCAGCGGGATGAGCACCGCACCGAGGGGGACGTTGACGAGGAAGACGGCCCGCCAGCCCTGGTCCTCGCCGAAGAGGGCCAGCAGCGTCCCGCCCAGCAGCGGCCCGACCGCGGTCGAGACGCCGATCGTCGCCCCGAACAGGCCGAACGCCCGGCCCCGGTCCGCACCGGTGAAGAGCTGCTGGATCAGCCCCACCACCTGGGGGTTGAGGACGCCGGCGGCGAACCCCTGCACCAGCCGCATGACCGCGAGCATCTCCGGCGTCGTCGCGAGGCCGCACGCGGCGGAGGCGACGACGAAGCCGGTGAGCCCGGCCACGAACACCGGGCGACGTCCGCGCACGTCGCCGAGCCGACCCGCCGGGACCAGGACGAGTCCGAACGCGAGGGTGTACCCGGCCACGATCCACTGCAGGTCGGACGGCCCGGCGCCGAGCGAGGCCTCGATCGAGGGCAGGGCCACGTTGACGATCGAGACGTCGAGCAGGGTCATGAACCCGGCGCCCAGGCAGACGGCGAACGCGCGCCACCGCTCGTCCGGCTGGGGGAGGGCCGAGGAGGTCACGTGCCAGGTCTAGCAGAGGGTCCCCCGACGCCGCCCCCGGGTGCCGGGGCGTTCACCGCCTGGCCACCGGATCGCCTCTTCGAGAGGGTTCCCTCCGGTGACGCCAGTCACTAGTGTCCGGAAGGCAACATGTCATGTCCCCCACGCGTGAGGTCACCCATGCACCCCTCTGCTGCGCACACCCGCGCACGTCTCCTCCGCCCGGCAACCACGCTGGGCGCCCTCTCGCTGGCAGCGGTCGGCCTGACCGCCCTGCCGGCCTCGGCGGTCGTCAACGAGGACGGATCCGTCACCGTGGACGTCCTCGGGATCACCGACTTCCACGGCGCGCTGGAGCAGGCCCCCTACCTGGCCGGTCAGATCGACGCGATCACCGCCGAGAACCCCGACACGCTGTTCGTCTCCGCCGGTGACAACATCGGCGGCTCGACGTACGAGTCGGCCATCCAGCAGGACGTCCCGACGATCGACGTCCTCAACGCCATGGGCCTGGACGCCTCCGCCGTCGGCAACCACGAGTTCGACGCCGGGTACGCCGACCTCCGCGACCGCGTCCTGCCGCTCGCCGACTGGGACTACCTCGGCGCGAACGTCGGCGGCGCCCCGGAGCTCGCCCCCTACACCGTGGTCGACGTGAGCGGCGTGAGCGTCGCGTTCGTCGGGTCGGTCACCGAGGAGACCCCGACCATCGTGTCGAAGGACGGCATCGCCGGCCTGACGTTCGGCGACCCGGTGGCGGCCACGAACGAGGTCGCCGCGACGCTGTCGGACGGTGACCCGGACAACGGGGAGGCCGATGTCGTCGTCGCGCTGATCCACGAGGGCGTACACGTCGTCGACGGCTTCACGGGCGACATCGATGCCGTGTTCACCGGCCACACGCACGTCGACCTGGTCGGTTCGACCACCCCGTCGGGTGCCCCGGTCGTCCAGGCCGGCGCCGCCGGGTCCCACCTCGGTCGCATCACGCTGACCGTGACCACCGGTGGGGACGTCACAGGGACCGGCTCGCTCATCCCGATCGACGGCACCGGGCCCGCCGACGCCGAGGTCCAGGCGATCGTCGACGAGGCACTCGCACAGGCAGACGTGCTCGGCCAGAACGTGGTCGGCGAGGCGTCCGCGCCGATCAACGGCGGCTCGAACGACGGCACGACCGCCGGCTCGGAGCCCCCGGTCAACCGGGGCACCGAGTCCCCCCTGGGCAACTTCCTCGCCGGCGTGGCGAAGTGGACCGCTGAGCAGGTCGACCTCGCGCCGGACTTCGGCATCATCAACCCCGGCGGCATCCGCGCCGACCTCGACGCCGACGGGAACGGTGAGGTCACCTACGCCGAGGCCTTCACCACCCAGCCGTTCGGCAACACCATCGGGACCGTCGACCTCACCGGCGCCCAGGTCGTCACGCTGCTCGAGCAGCAGTGGAACACCGAGCAGACCGTCAGCCGGCCGATGCTCCGGCTGGGCCTGTCGGACGACGTCGAGTACGTCTACGACCCTGCCGGGGCCGCGGGCGAGCGCATCACCGAGGTCTACATCGACGGTGCGCCGATCGTGCTCACCGACACCTACCGGGTCGCCTCCAACACGTTCCTGCTCGACGGCCTGGACGGCTTCACCGTCCTCGGCGAGGGGGCGAACCTCAAGGAGACGGGCATCGTCGACCTCCAGGGTCTCATCGACTACCTGGACACCTTCGGCTCCGTCAGCCCGGACTACAGCCAGCGCTCCGTCGGCGTCACCGGTCCGCAGGAGCTCGAGAGCGGGACCGAGGTCACCCTCGAGCTGTCGTCGCTCGCCTTCACCACGACCGAGCCGAACCCGACCGAGGTCACCGTCTCGCTCGCCGGAAAGATCCTCGCCTCCGCCCCGGTCGACGCCACGATCACGCCCGCCCGGGACGAGACCGGCCGTGCGACGGTGACCTTCACCGTCCCCGCGCTCGAGGAGGGCGCGTACGACCTCGTGATCTCCACCGACTACACGGAGATCGCCCTGCCGGTGCAGGTGGTCGAGCTGCCGCCGGGCCTTGCTGCCACGCACCCGGGCAAGGGCAACGTCCCACAGCATGTCCTCGACATGTGGGCCGCCAAGACCAGCGGACCGCGCGGCTGACGAGTAGCGCCGCACGACCCGCGGCCCCGTCCACCACCTGGTGGGCGGGGCCGCGGTGCGCCGGGCGACGGCTCGGCCTCCGTCGACGCGCTCGCGGGCGGGTGGCCGTGCCGCCACGTCGTGCGTGACGCACCGCCGCCGCACTACCGTGGCGGGGTGCGCCGCCGGATCGACCCCGTGGAGGGGATGGCCGCCGTGCGCCGCTGGGCGGGCGGCGACGCCCCCGCCGCGGTGGTGCGCACGGCGGTGCGTTTCGCGCTCGAGGAGCTCGCCGCGAGCTCGCCCGGCAACAGCGTCGAGGTCCGGGTGCCCCCGGCCGGCGCGGTCCAGGCGATCGCCGGCCCGCGCCACACCCGCGGCACCCCGCCCAACGTCGTCGAGACGGATCCGCAGACTTGGCTCGAGCTGGCCACGGGCGCGCTCAGCTGGGCGCGGGCCGTGGCCGAGGGGCGCGTGCGCGCGTCGGGCACACGCGCCGACCTCGGTCCGGTCCTGCCGCTGCTGAGGGCCTGAGGATCCCAGCCCCTCAGCCGAGGATGCGGGCCGCCTCCGCCCGGGCGCTGCGGGCGTCGGGCGCGGCGAGCACCGCCCGGCCGGCCTCCTGGCACTGCGCGGACGTGACTGACGCGAGCCGGGCGCCGACCGCCGGGATCGCGGAGGACGCCATGGACAGCGACGTCACCCCCAGCCCGGTGAGGACGCAGGCGAGGGTCGGGTCGGCAGCGGCCTCGCCGCACACCCCGACCGGCTTGCCGGCCTTCGCGCCCGCGGCTGCGGTGAGCGCGACGAGGGTGAGCACGGCGGGCTGCCAGGCGTCGGTGAGGGCCGCGAGGTGGGGGGAGAGCCGGTCGGCGGCCATCGTGTACTGGGAGAGGTCGTTGGTGCCGATGGACAGGAAGTCCACGTGCTCGAGGAAGTGGGCCGCGAGCAGCGCCACCGACGGGACCTCGACCATGATCCCCGGCACGATGCCGCGCTCGCGGGCGAGCTCGGCGAACCGGGCCGCCTCCGGCACCGTCGCCACCATGGGCGCCATGACCCACGGGTCGGTGGCACCGGCCTCCCGGGCGGCGACGGCGACCGCGTCGAGCTGGCGGGTGAGGAGGCCCTCCTCGCGCTCGGCGATCCGGATGCCCCGGACCCCCAGGGCGGGGTTGTCCTCGTGCTCGAGGTTGGCGAACCGCAGGGGCTTGTCCGAGCCGGCGTCGAGCGTGCGCACCACGACCTTCCGGCCGCCGAACGCGGCGAAGACCTCCTGGTACATCGCCGCCTGCTCCTCGACCGAGGGCTCCTTCTCCGCGGAGAGGAAACCCAGCTCGGTGCGGTAGAGGCCGACACCCTCGGCCTGCCCGCCCGCGGCCTTGCGCGCCGCCGCGCCGTCGCCGACGTTGGCGAGCAGCTGCTGCCGGATGCCGTCGGAGGTCGCGGCCGGTCCCTGCCAGCGACGGACGGCGTCGCGTCGCTCGGCGTCGGCCGCGACCGCCGCGAGGGCCGCCTCGGGGTCGACGCCGACGGTCAGGGTGCCGGCGGCGCCGTCGACGAGGACCGGCTCGCCCTCGGCCACCTCGCGGATGCCCGGGGCGGCCACGACGCAGGGGATGCCGAGCTGACGGGCGATGATCGCGGTGTGGCTCGTCGGACCGCCGAGGGAGGTGACCAGGCCGACGACGAGGGTGGCGTCCAGCCCGGCGGTGTCCGCGGGGGCGAGGTCCTCGGCGAGGAGCACGACGGGCTCGCGGGGGGTGGGCACCCCCGGCTCGGGGAGGCCCTCGAGCTCGGCGACGACGCGGTCGCGGATGTCCCGCAGGTCCGTCGCGCGCTCGGCCATGAGCCCACCCAGCTTCTCGAAGGCCGCGACGAACTGCTCCGTGGCGGCCAGGGCGGCCTGGGGTGCCGGGGTGCCGCCGCGCATGGCCTTGGTGGCCGCGCGGAGCCAGCCGCGGTCCTGCGCGAGGGCGGCGGTGGCGCCGAGCACCTCCGCGGCGGCACCGGTGGCCCTCTCGGCCCGGGCGGTGAGCCGCCCGGCGACGGTCTCGGCCGCGGCCTGGAACCGGGCCACCTCAGCCTCCCGGGCGTCCTCGGCGACGGCGGGCGCCTCGGCGGGGACGGTGGGGCGGGGTCGGGTCCAGGCCGCCGGGGCGTAGCCCACCCCGGGCACGACCGCGGTGCCCTCGATCGTCGTGCTGCCCGTGGCCACCGGTTCTGTGCTCATCAATGCCTCCGCGCTGAGGGGGCGGCGTGCGCCGCGTGGTGATGGCAGAACTGTACGCCCACCGTGCTTGCCAAAGCAACACAACCGGGGGTAATGTCACTCAACATCACATCCGAACGTGTGGGATGTGTGACGACGAAGTCCACAGAAGGCGAGGACGCCCGCATGTATGCCGAGGAGCGGCAGCAGCTCATCACCCGGACGGCGCACCGGGACGGTCGCGTGTCCGTCAGCCGGCTCGCCGCCGAGCTCGAGGTCGCCTCGGAGACCATCCGGCGCGACCTGGAGATCCTCGACCGCCGCGGCATCCTGCGCCGCGTCCACGGCGGCGCCGTCCCCGCGGAGAGCCTGCGCCTCGGCGAGGTCGACCTGCCCGAGCGGGCCGCCACGCACGTGGCGGAGAAGGAGCGCATCGCCCGGGCCGCTCTCGCGCACCTGCCCGTCGGCGGCGGTGCCGTCATCCTCGACGGCGGCACGACCGCGGCCCAGCTGGCCGCGCTGCTGCCGGCCGACCCGGACCTGACCGTCATCACGAACTCCGTGCCGGCCGCGGTGGCGCTCGCCGCCCGCTCCGCGATGCCCGTCTACCTGCTGGGCGGCCGGCTGCGGGGGGTCACCCAGGCCACCGTCGGCAACGAGGCGCAGAGCCTCCTCGGCCGCACGCGCGTCGACGTCACCTTCCTGGGGACCAACGGCGTCACGGCTGCGCACGGGCTCTCCACCCCCGATCCCGACGAGGCCGGCGCCAAGCGGGCCATGGTCGCGGCCGCCCGGCGCGTCGTCGCGCTGGCCGACTCCTCGAAGTTCGGCCAGGAGCACCTGTTCAGCTTCGCCCGGGCCGAGGACGTCGACGTCATCATCACCGACACGGGGGTCCCCGACGCCGACCGGGCGGCGCTGGAGGCCCTCGACGTGGAGGTCGTCGTCGCATGATCGTCACCCTGACCGCCAACCCCAGCCTGGACCGCACGGCCCACCTGCGTGGTCCTCTCGAGCGCGGCGGGGTCAACCGCATCGAGCACGTCACGGTCGAGCCCGGCGGCAAGGGCGTCAACGTCGCCCGGGCCGTCGCGCTCGCCGGCGAGTCCGCGGTCGCGGTACTGCCCGCCCGTGGCGACGACCCGCTCCTCGCCGGGCTGGACCGGGTCGGCCTGGCCTACCGCAACCTCACGGTCGCCGAGCTCGCCCGCACCAACCTCACCGTGACCGAGCCCGACGGCACCACCACCAAGCTCAACGAGCCCGGCGCGGCGCTGACGGGCGCCGAGGTCGACGCGCTGGCGACCCTCCTGCTCGACGTCGCCGACGGCGCGGGCTGGGTGGCGCTGTCCGGATCGCTCCCGCCCGGGGTACCCCCGGGGTGGTACGCGCGGCTCGTGGCCGAGCTGCACGCCCGGGGCGTACGCGTCGCCGTCGACACCTCCGACGCCCCGCTGTGCGAGCTCGCCGCGGCGTTCCCCGCCGCTGCCCCCGACCTGCTCAAGCCCAACGCCGAGGAGCTGGGCCAGCTCACCGGCGCGGACGGCGCCCTCCTGGAGGCGGCGGCGCAGTCGGGGGACCTCGCGCCCACCGTCGTGGCGGCCGGGGCGCTCGTCGCCCGGGGCGTGGGGGCCGTGCTCGCAACGCTCGGCGCCGCCGGTGCGCTCCTCGTCACCGCGGAGGGCGCGTGGTCCGCCGCGCCGCCCCCCATCACCCCGCGCAGCACGGTCGGCGCGGGCGACTCCTCGCTGGCGGGGTACCTCCTCGCCGCGGTCGCGGGCGGGCCCGAGCCCGACCGGCTCCGACGTGCCGTCGCCTACGGCTCGGCCGCGGCGTCCCTCCCCGGGACGGCCCTGCCGCGACCTGAGCAGACCGACCCGGACCGGGTCGTCGTGACCCGGGTCCGCTGACTCCCAGCCACCAGCACCACCGCACCACCGCGCCCAGCACCTCAACCCGCAGCACCGCACCTACCAGCACCGCACCAGCACCGCACCAGCACCGCACACCCAGCACCGCACCCACCAGCACCGCACACCCAGCACCGCACCCACCAGCACCGCACCCACCAGCACCGCACACCCAGCACCGCCCGACGGCTCGGCCCCGCACAGCAGCAGGTCCGGCCGGCCCCATCAGGAAGGAAGACCATGTCCGCTGAGACCTCCGGGCTCATCACACCGGATCTCGTGACGCTCGACGCCGACCTCGGCTCCACCAAGGAC
Organism: Georgenia muralis; assembly: GCF_003814705.1. Taxonomy (NCBI): domain Bacteria; kingdom Bacillati; phylum Actinomycetota; class Actinomycetes; order Allobogoriellales; family Allobogoriellaceae; genus Georgenia; species Georgenia muralis. The sequence continues at coordinate 1,945,100 of NZ_RKRA01000001.1, forward strand.
CAGGTCATCGCAGCTCTGGCCGCTCGTGTGGCGGCCGCCGGGCGCGCCGACGCCGCCGGGCTCACCGCCGACGCCCTCGAGCGCGAGGGCAAGTCCGCCACCGGCCTCCCCGGTGGCATCGCCATCCCGCACTGCCGCTCGACGGCGGTCAGCGTGGGGTCCCTCGCCTTCGCCCGCCTCGACCCCAAGGTCGACTTCGGTGCGCCCGACGGCCCGGCAGAGCTCGTGTTCCTCATCGCCGCCGCGGAGGGCACCGGGTCGGAGCACATGAAGCTCCTCACCAAGCTCGCGCGCGCCCTGGTGAAGAAGGACTTCGTCGCCGCGCTGCGGGGAGCGGGCAGCGCGGAGGAGGTCGTCGCGCTCGTCGAGGGCGTCGTCAACCCGCCTGCCGCGGCCCCGGCGAGCGGGGCTGTCGGTGCCGCCCCCTCGGCGGGCACCGCACCGGCCGGCTCGGTGCCCGCCACGGCTGATACCTCCGCCCCGCCGGGCGCGGCCCCGGCCGCCGCCGACGGCGCAGCCACGCGGCGCATCGTCGCCATCACCGCCTGCCCCACCGGCATCGCCCACACCTACATGGCCGCCGACGCCCTCGTCGCCGCCGGCCAGGAGGCCGGCGTGACGGTCGAGGTCGAGACCCAGGGCTCGGGCGCGACCACCCCGCTCAGCGCCGCCACCATCGCCTCGGCCGACGCCGTCATCTTCGCCACGGACGTCGGCGTCAAGGGCAAGGAGCGCTTCGCCGGCAAGCCGGTCATCGAGTCGGGCGTCAAGCGGGCGATCAACGAGCCCGGTGTCATGATCACCGAGGCCCTGCGCGCCGCCGACGACCCGTCCTCGCGCCGCGTCTCCGGCACCGCGGCGGACGCCGGCGCCCCTGCGGCCGCCGGTGGCCTGGGCATCGGCTCCCGCCTGAAGCAGGCGCTGCTCACGGGCGTGAGCTACATGATCCCGTTCGTCGCGGCGGGCGGCCTCATCATCGCCCTGGGCTTCCTCTTCGGCGGGTACGACATCGTCTTCGACTCCGCGGACATCGTCGTCAACAACAGCCTCACCAACCTCCCCGAGGGCGGCCTGGCGACCTACCTCGGCGCCGTCTTCCACCAGCTCGGTGCGGCCGCCTTCGCGTTCCTCGTCCCGGCCCTGGCCGGCTACATCGCGTTCGCGATCGCCGACCGGCCGGGCATCGCGCCGGGCTTCACCGCGGGCGCCGTCGCCGTCTTCGTCGGCGCCGGGTTCATCGGTGGCCTCATCGGCGGTCTGCTCGCCGGCGTCGCGGCCCTGTGGATCTCCCGCATCACCGTGCCGCGCTGGCTGCGCGGGCTCATGCCGGTGGTCATCATCCCCCTGGTGGCGACGGTCTTCGCCGGCGGGCTCATGTTCGTGGTCCTCGGTCAGCCGCTCGCGGCCGTGACCACGGGGCTGTCGAACTGGCTCGGCGGGCTCAGCGGCACCTCTGCCGTCATCCTCGGCGTCATCCTCGGCCTCATGATGACCTTCGACCTCGGCGGCCCGGTCAACAAGGCGGCCTACGCCTTCGCCACCGCCGGTCTGGTGGTGACCGACCCGGCCACCCTGCGCGTCATGGCGGCCGTCATGGCCGCGGGCATGGTGCCGCCGCTGGCCATGGCGCTCGCGACGGTGGTCCGGCCCAAGCTCTTCACCGAGGTCGAGCGGGAGAACGGCAGCGCCGCGTGGCTGCTCGGCGCCTCGTTCATCTCCGAGGGGGCGATCCCCTTCGCCGCTGCCGACCCGCTGCGCGTCATCCCCTCGATGATGGCCGGCGGCGCCGTCACCGGTGCCATCGCGATGGCCTTCGACGCACAGTCCCGTGCCCCGCACGGCGGGATCTTCGTCTTCTTCGCGATGAGCAACGTCCTGGCGTTCGTCGGCGCTATCGTCGCCGGGATGCTGGTCTCCGCGACCCTTGTCATCCTGGCCAAGGAGTTCGTCGGCCGCACGGCCGACGAGCCCGCCCAGGACGTCGCGGTCGCGGCCGTCTGACCCGTTCGAGAACCACCGAAGGAGCACACATGCCCAGCCAGACCGCCATCGTCGGCTCCGCCGTCGGCCTCCACGCCCGCCCCGCCGCCATCATCGCCGCCGCCGCGTCGAAGTACGACGACGAGATCACCATCGCCATGGACGGCGAGGAGGCTGTCGACGCCGCGTCGGCGCTGATGATCATGACCCTCGGTGCCGAGAAGGGCGCCCAGGTCGTCGTCGAGTCCGACGACGAGGCGGCGCTCGCCGAGATCGTCGCCCTGGTCGAGCAGGACCTCGACGCCGAGTGACCCGGACGGCGGGTACGTTCGTCCTGTGAGCAGCACGAGCGTCCCGCCGCCCGACGACCGCGCCCCGGACGGCGCCGGAGCCGCGCCCACCGCGGCGGACCCGGCGTCGGACGGGGCGGTCGTGTCGCCGGCGGTGGCCGGCGGGCCCGAGGCCACACCGGCCGCCGAGGAGCAGGCTGGCGAGGAGCAGGCCGCCGAGAGGCAGGCTGGCGAGGAGCAGGCCGCCGAGGGGCAGGCTGGCGAGGAGCAGGCCGCCGAGGGGCAGGCTGGCGAGGAGCAGGCTGGCGAGGAGCAGGCTGGCGAGGAGCAGGCCGCCGAGGGGCAGGCTGGCGAGGCGCGCCGGGTGGCCGATGTGGTCGACCCCACCACCGTGCGCCAGGCCCCCCGGATCGGCCGGTTCATCCTGCTGGGCGCCGTCCTCGGCATCGCTCTCGCCGCGGTCCTGGCACTGGCGACCCCGGCGTCCGAGCTCGACCGCTCCGACCTCTTCTGGTTCCTCCTGCTCGGGCTCGCGCCCGTCGGGGCGCTCACCGGCGCTGTCGTCGCGCTCGTCCTGGACCGGCGCTCGTTGCGGGCGCAGTCCGCTCGCGGGGCGGGTCAGGGAGCGCGGCCGTAGGGTTCCCCCGTGGTCAGCCGTTACCTTCGCCTCGACGCCGCCCCGCCGGAGGAGGTCCTCCGGGCGCTCTCCTCCCTGCGCGAGGAGCTGGGCATCTCCCCGGACTTCCCGCCGGAGGTCATGGCCGAGGCCGAGGCGGTCGCCGGCGGCTCCGAGGAGGGCGCCGTACCGGGTAGCGCTGCGCGCGGGGCGGCGCCGCCCGAGGTGGCGACCGTGGACGCCACGGACATCCCCTTCGTCACCGTGGACCCGCCCGGGTCCCGCGACCTCGACCAGGCGCTCCACCTCGAGGCCGACGGTGACGGGCTCCGCGTGCGGTACGCCATCGCGGCCGTCTCCACGTTCGTCGCGCCGGGCGGGGCCATCGACCGCGAGGCCCACGCCCGGGGCGTCACCGTCTACGGCCCGGACGGCTCCTACGCCCTGCACCCGCCACAGCTCGGCGCCGGCGTCGCGAGCCTGCTGGAGGGTCAGAACCGCCCGGCCTACCTCTGGCACCTCCGCGTCGACGCCACCGGAGCGCTCGTCGACGCCAGGGTCGAGCTCGCCGTCGTCCGCTCCCGGGCTCAGCTCACGTACGAGGAGGTCCAGGCTGCCCACGACGGCCGGGCCCCGCTGCCGCACGGTGTCCCGGCGGACCTGCCCCGTCTGCTTCGACGGTTCGGTGAGCTGCGCGTGGAGCAGGAGCGGGCTCGCGGCGGGATCTCGCTCGACATCCCCGAGCAGAGCGTCGTGCGCAACGAGCACGGGTTCGTCCTGTCCTACCGCGCCACGCTCCCGGTGGAGGAGTGGAACGCCCAGGTCTCCCTCCTCACCGGCATCGCGGCGGCGTCGATGATGCGCGAGGCGGGCGTCGGCATCCTGCGCACGCTGCCCGAGTCCGACCCGCGCGACGTCGCCCGGCTCCGCCGCACGGCCCGCGCCCTGGGCGTCGAGTGGCCGGCATCGACCCCCTACCCCGAGCTCGTGCGCAGCCTCGACTCGGCGGTTCCCGCCCACGCGGCGTTCCTCAACGAGGCCACCACGTTGTTCCGCGGCGCGGGTTACCTGGCGTTCGGTGTCGGTGAGAGCGCTGGCGACGCCGGCGGCGGCGAGGCAGGTGGCGGTCAGGCGGGAGGCGGTCAGGCGGGGGGCGGCGTCGGTGCCGAGCCGACCAACACGCGGCACGCCGCGATCGCGGCGGAGTACGCCCACGTGACGGCTCCGCTGCGCCGGCTCGTCGACCGGTATGGGCTGGCGGTGTGCCTGGCGCACTGCAGCGGGAAGCCGGTGCCGCCGTGGGTGCTCGACGCCCTGCCGGGCCTGCCGGCGACGATGTCGGGGGCGACGCGGCGGGCCGGCGCGTACGAGCGCGGGGCGGTCGACGCCCTCGAGGCCCTGGTCCTCCAGGGTCGTGAGGGCGAGGAGTTCACCGGGGTCGTCACCGAGTCCGACGGTGACGACGCCGACCGGCGCGAGCGCGGGACGGTCGAGCTGCGGGAGGTCGCTGTCAAGGGTCGGGTCGAGGGCTCGTCCCTCCCCGTCGGCGAAGAGGTCCGGGTGCGCCTCGTCGAGGCCGACGTGCCCGGTCGGAAGGTGCTCTTCAGCCTGCTCTGACGCGACGGCTCGCCGGCGACGAGATTGCTCATCTGGTCCTCGACAGCGACCAGATGAGCAATCTCGTGGGCGGGTGGCGCCGGGTCCGCCCCGGCGTGGACGGCCTCGACGACGCCCCGGACCGGTGTGGGACCATGTGGCCGTGGCACGCGGCGACGGACGGCTTTCCCACGAGCTCCTCCCGGGCGAGAAGGGGCCGCAGGACGAGTGCGGCGTCTTCGGGGTCTGGGCCCCGGGCGAGGACGTCGCCCGCCTGACGTACTTCGGCATCTACGCCCTGCAGCACCGCGGCCAGGAGTCCGCGGGCATCGCCACCTCCAACGGCGAGCAGATCCTCGTCTACAAGGACATGGGCCTGGTCTCCCAGGTGTTCGACGACCGTGCCCTGCAGCCCCTCCAGGGGCACATCGCCGTCGGCCACGTGCGCTACTCCACCACCGGCGCCTCGGCCTGGGAGAACGCCCAGCCCACCCTGGGCCCGACGGCGGCCGGAACGGTCGCGCTGGGCCACAACGGCAACCTCACCAACACCACCGAGCTCATGGAGATGGTCCAGGAGCGATTCGGCAAGGACCTGCGCGGCGAGCTCGGCCGCGGCTCCTCCACCGACACGGCGGTCATCACCGCGATGCTCGGCGGCACCGCCCGGGCGGGGGAGCGGCTCGAGGACGTCGCGATGGAGGTGCTCCCGCTCCTCGAGGGCGCCTTCTCGCTCGTCTTCATGGACGAGCACACCCTCTACGCCGCCCGGGACGCCCACGGCATCCGCCCCCTCGTGCTCGGCCGCCTCGATCGGGGGTGGGCCGTCGCGTCGGAGACGGCGGCGCTGGACATCGTCGGGGCCACGTACGTCCGCGAGATCGAGCCCGGCGAGCTCGTCACCATCGACGCCGACGGGTTGCGCTCGCGCCGGTTCGCCGAGGCGACGCCGCACGGCTGCGTCTTCGAGTACGTCTACCTCGCCCGGCCGGACACCCGCATCGCCGACCGCTCGGTCAACGCCTCGCGGCTGGAGATGGGCCGCGTCCTGGCGCGCGAGCACCCGGTGGACGCCGACCTGGTCATCCCCACCCCGGAGTCCGGGACGCCCGCCGCCATCGGCTACGCGCAGGGCTCGGGCATCCCCTTCGGCCAGGGCCTGGTGAAGAACTCCTACGTGGGGCGCACCTTCATCCAGCCCACCCAGACCATCCGTCAGCTCGGCATCCGGCTCAAGCTCAACCCCCTGCGGGAGGTCATCGAGGGCAAGCGGCTCGTCGTCGTCGACGACTCCATCGTGCGGGGCAACACCCAGCGCGCCCTGGTGCGGATGCTGCGCGAGGCGGGCGCCGCGGAGGTCCACGTGCGGATCTCCTCCCCGCCGGTGAAGTGGCCCTGCTTCTACGGCATCGACTTCGCCACGCGGGCCGAGCTCATCGCGAACGGGCTGACCACCGACGAGATCCGCGCCTCCCTCGGCGCCGACTCCCTCGGCTACATCTCCCTCGAGGGCATGGTCGAGGCCACGGCCATCCCGCAGCAGCGGCTGTGCACGGCGTGCTTCACCGGCAGCTACCCGGTCCGCCTGGGTGAGCACGCCACCATCTCCGGCGCCGAGGCCCCGAGCGTGCCCCCCACCCCCGCCACCACCGGAGCAGCGCAGTGAGCGAGACGAGCCCGATCACCTACGCCGGCGCCGGCGTCGACACCGAGGCCGGCGACCGCGCGGTCGAGCTGATGAAGGACGCGGTGCGGGCCACCCACACGCCCGACGTGGTCGGCGGGGTCGGGGGTTTCGCCGGGCTCGTCGACGTCTCGGCGCTGCGCGAGTACCGCCGTCCCCTGCTGGCCACCTCCACCGACGGCGTCGGCACCAAGGTCGCCGTCGCCCAGGCGATGGACGTCCACCACACCATCGGCCACGACCTCGTCGGGATGGTCGTCGACGACATCGTCGTCGTGGGCGCCCGCCCCCTCCTCATGACCGACTACATCGCCTGCGGCAAGGTCGTGCCGGAGCGGATCGCGGACATCGTCCGCGGCATCGCCGAGGCCTGCGCGCTGGTCGGCACCCCGCTCCTGGGGGGCGAGACGGCCGAGCACCCCGGCCTGCTGGGCGAGCAGGAGTACGACGTCGCCGGTGCCGCCACCGGCGTCGTCGAGGCCGACGCCGTCCTGGGGGCCGAGCGGGTCCGGGCCGGCGACGTCGTCGTCGCCATGGCGTCCTCGGGCCTGCACTCCAACGGCTACTCCCTCGTGCGGCGCGTCATCGAGGTCGCCGGCTGGGGCCTGGAGCGTCACGTCCCCGAGCTGGGCCGGACCCTGGGCGAGGAGCTGCTCGAGCCGACCCGGCTGTACACCCCGGCCTGCCTCGACCTCGTCGGGACCGGTCAGGTGCACGCCTTCAGCCACGTCACCGGCGGCGGTCTGGCGGCCAACCTCGCCCGGGTCCTGCCCGCCGGCCTCGTGGCGGACCTCGACCGCGCCGGCTGGACCGTGCCGCCGGTGTTCGAGCTGGTGCGCAGCCTGGGCCAGGTCCCGTGGACGGACCTGCAGAACACCCTCAACCTCGGCGTCGGCATGGTCGCGGTGGTGCCCGCCGACGCCGCGGACGCGACCGTCGCGGCCGTCCGGGCGCGCGGCATCGACGCCTGGGAGCTGGGGACGGTCCGCGACGACGACGGCGCGCCGGGTCCGGACGGGCCGGCCGTGCGCGGCACCAAGGGTGTCGCCGGCGGCGCGGTCCGGCTGCACGGCTCCTACGTCACGGGCTGAGCCGGCCCCGGGGCCTGGACCGCCAGGGCCTTCAGGGCGCCTGAACGACCACGCCCGCAGGGCGCCGCTGAAGCGGTCGCACCCTGCGGGCGGTCGTCGTCACATCCCCGGCGGTGAGCCGGCGACGTCACGGGGTCCGGCGGATCTGACCCCAGTCGTCGTCGTCTTCCTCCATGGCGGGGGGGATCTCGGCGTAGTCGACATCGTCGTCCACGCCGTCAGTACGAGGAGACGTGAGCTCTCGTTCGAGAGCCCGGTAGTCGGTCTCGGGGCTGAAGTACTTCAGCTTCCGAGCGACCTTCGTCTGCTTGGCCTTCTGACGGCCGCGCCCCATGGCGTCGACCCCCTCCAACGTAGAACCGGGGCAGGCACCGTTCGGTGCGGCCCCGTGTTTATGGTCATCTGTGTCGTGGGGCAACGGTACATGCTCGCGGCCCCCCACAGCCATTCCGTGCCCGTCGGCGGGGTGTGGTCATCATCTCCGGCGCCGGGACCAAAGATGTCCATACGTCCAGAATGTCGGGACCATAGGCCCGACCCCGTGCCCTGTACGCGTGGTTTGCTGAGTTCCACGAGGCGCCTCAGCGCCGGAGGAACGCGATCCCGGGAGGGTAGCCATGTCGATGACGGACGGGACCACTGAGCAGCTGCTCACGCCGTCGGAGGTGGCAGCGCGCTTCCGGGTGGACCCCAAGACGGTGACCCGCTGGGCGAACGCGGGCAAGATCTCCTCGATCCGGACTCTCGGCGGTCACCGCCGGTTCCGCCGGAGCGAGGTCGAGGCGCTGCTCCTGGCCAGTGGGCTGGCCGAGGAGATCCACGACAAGCCCGTCAGCGACGTCTCCACCGCAGCACGATAAGCAGGGCCGCCGCAGCCACGCTCGCACCGAGCGTGGCCAGAGCCTTGGGGTCGCGGCGGCTCACGTCGTCGGCGAAGGTCCTCGCCCGCTCCGTGGCGACCTCCTTCGCCGCGTCGATCTGCGCGCGCGGGTCGAGCCGGTCGCTGAGCTCGTTGACGGTGTCGGTCAGCTGAGCCCTGGTCCGGGCGATCTCGGCCTCGATCTGCTCCGGCGTGCGCTTCTTGACGGAGTCGGGCGTCTGCTTGGCGTCGCTCACTTCTTGATCCCCTTCTTCACCGCGTCGAGATCCTCCTTGATGCCCTCCTGGGGCTTGGCCTCGAACTCCTTGGAGGCGTCGATCGCCTTCTTGCCCAGGAGCGCCGCGATGCCGGCGACGACGAGCAGGACGACCGCGACGATGAGTGCGGAGAGCCACGCGGGCAGCGCCGTCGCGAGACCGAGGACGGCGGCGGCGAGGAGCACGCCGAAGGCGTAGAGGCCCATGACGGCGGCGAAGCCGAGGAACCCGGCGCCGGTGCCCAGCCGCTTGCCCTTCTCGGCCAGCTGGGCCTGGGCGAGCTGGAGCTCGTCGCGGATCAGTCGCGAGAACTGCTCGGAGACCGAGGAGACGAGCTCGCCGATGGTCTTGCCCCGCGGGGCGCCCCCTGGTGCCTGACCGCCCACGTACGCGTCCTCGACCACCGGAGTGGTCGGGCCGTCTGCCGATGTGCTCGCCACGATCTTCTCCTCGCATCCGTCCGACGGCACCGGAGCCGACGCCGACAGGCCCATGATTGCCGTCCCCGGCGCGCCCTGCACGCCAAGACTGCCAGGTTCCCACGGCGCTGACCTGCGTGTGCGGCAAGCGCGCCGCCCGGTGGGCGACGGTCGCGGGCGTTTCGTCCGGGTGAACCCGATGTGAACCTTTGAGGGTTTCGGGAGATTCGGGTGGAGAAGTCCTTGACCTGCCGATTGCCGGTCAACATGATGGGGACGCCCACCGTCGTCGATGCCGGAGGGTGACCGCGCGGCGATCCCGCGTCCGAACGATGCCGGCCCCCCGGCGCCCGAGGAGTCCTCTGTGAGCCTGCACCACCCACGCACGAGACGGACGGGCGCGGTCGCCGTCGCCGCCGTCGTCCTCGGCCCGATCGCCTGGATCCCCGCCGCGTCCGCCGTCACGACGGACGGCCCTGTCTTCATCAGCGAGCTGCACTACGACAACGTCTCCACGGATGTCGGCGAGGCGATCGAGGTCCAGGCGCCGGCCGGCACCGACCTGACGGGCTGGAGCCTGGTCCTCTACAACGGAAACGGTGGCTCGGCGTACGCCACGAGCACGCTGACCGGTACGGTGCCGGCGTCCGGGGTCGTCGTCCAGGAGTTCCCGGGCGGCATCCAGAACGGGGCGCCCGACGCCGTCGCCCTGGTCGACGCGGCCGGCGCCGTCGTCGAGCTGCTCTCCTACGAGGGAGTCCTCACCGCCGCCGACGGCCCGGCCGCCGGGCTCGTGAGCACCGACATCGGCGTCTCGGAGCCCGGCACCACGCCGGTCGGGCAGTCGCTCCAGAAGATCGACGGCACCTGGGCGGGGCCCCTGCCCAGCACGTTCGGCAACGACCCGGGTGACCCGGGTGACCCGGGCCCCGACACCTGCGGCGACCCGCAGGACGCCGTCGCGCTCGTCTCCGACATCCAGGGCACCGGCGCCACCTTCGACGCCACCTGCGCCGGCACCCAGACGGTCGAGGCGGTCGTGACCGCCCTCAAGCCGGGCCTGAACGGCTTCTACGTGCAGGAGGAGGCCGCCGACAGCGACGGCGACCCGCTGAGCTCCGAGGGCATCTTCGTCTTCGGTGCCATTCCGGCCGCCGTCGAGGTGGGCAAGCTCGTCCGGGTGACGGGCACCGTGGGGGAGTACTCCACCTCCGGCGTTTCCCAGACCCAGCTCGCCGACGCGACCGTGGAGGTTCTCGGTGACGGCCCTGCCGTCGCGCCGACGCCCTTGACCTTCCCCGTGGACGACCCGGCCGACCTCGAGGCGTTCGAGGGCATGCTCGTCGAGCTGACCGACGAGCTCGTCATCAGCGAGTACTTCAACTACGACCGCTTCGGTGAGGTCGTGCTCGCCAAGCCGCTCGACGGCCAGGACCGGCTGCACACGCCGACGGCGGTGGTCGAGCCGGGCGCAGCGGCGCAGGAGCTCGCCGCGGAGTACGACCGCCGGGTCATCACCCTCGACGACTCCTCCAGCAGATCGAACCCCGTCACCCTGCCCCACCCGGGCAACGGCGAGGTGTACACCGCCACGAACACCTTCCGCGGCGGCGACACGGTCGCCGAGGTCCAGGGCGTCGTCGACCACACCTTCGGTCTCTACCGGGTCCAGCCCACGACCTACGGCACCTACACCGCCGTCAACCCGCGCCCCGAGGCGGCCCCCGCGGTCGGCGGCAGCCTGACCGTGGCGAGCTTCAACGTGCTCAACTACTTCCTCACGATCGACGACGGCCAGAACGACGTCTGCGGGGCCGCCGAGAACATGGAGTGCCGCGGGGCCGACAACGCCACCGAGCTCGAGCGCCAGCGCGCGAAGATCCTCGACGCACTGGCCGAGCTCGACGCCGACGTCGTCGGGCTCATGGAGATGGAGAACACTCCGGGCGTCGAGCCCGCCGCCGATCTCGCCGCCGGCATCAACGAGATCCTCGGTGCCGGCACGTACGACTACATCGACACCGGCATCATCGGCACCGACGCGATCCGCGTGGGACTGCTCTACAAGCCTCGCGAGGTCAAGCCTGTCGACGAGTTCGCGATCCTCGACTCCACGGTCGACCCGCGGTTCGACGACACGGCGAACCGCCCCATGCTGACTCAGACCTTCGTCGAGGTCGGCACCGGTGGTCGGGTCACCGTCTCGGTCAACCACCTCAAGTCCAAGGGCTCGGCGTGCGACGACGGCTCGGACCCGGCCGACGGCCAGGGCAACTGCTCGGTCACCCGCGAGCTGGCGGCCGAGGCGATCACCGACTTCCTCGCCTCCAGCCCGACGGGCGTCGACGAGCCCGACCACCTCATCATCGGTGACCTCAACTCCTACGACATGGAGGACTCGATCGACGTGCTGAGGGCGGCCGGGTACACCGACCTCATCAAGGAGTTCGGCGGGGAGGACGCCTACGGCTACGTCTTCGACGGCATGGTCGGCTACCTCGACCACGCGCTGTCGAACGCGTCGCTCACGTCGCAGGTCACGGGTGCCGCCGAGTGGCACATCAACGCCGACGAGCCCGACATCCTCGACTACAACCTCGACTTCGGGCGGCCCGGGACGTACTTCACGCCCGACCGCTACCGCAGCTCGGACCACGACGCGGTGCTCGTGGGCCTGGACCTGCGGCCCGGCAACGGGCGGGGACCGAACCGAGGCTGATCCTCACCACGTCCCGGACTCCGGGCGTGAAGAACGACGACGGCGGCCTCGCACCTTCGCAGGTGCGGGGCCGCCGTGATGCGGGCTCCCGAGCTCAGTCGTCGCTGACGGCCTGCAGCACCGGCAGCCGCGCCGCGCGCACCGCCGGCCACAGCGCGGCGACCACCCCGACGGCGCCGGAGAGCAGGATCATCGTGGTGAGCAGGTCCCACGGGACGGCCAGCTCGGTCAGGCCCTGCTCGGCGAAGATGCTCGGCAGGGCCGAGGCGAGGCCCACGCCGACGACGACGCCGAGGATCGTGCCGTAGACCGCGGTCAGCACGGCCTCGACCGTGATCGTCGCGGCGAGCTGGAGCTGGCTGAGCCCCACGGCACGCATGAGCCCGATCTCCCGCGTCCGTTCGATGACGGCCAGCGCCAGGGTGTTGACGATGCCCAGGACGGCGATGATGACGCTGAGGCCGAGCAGCGCGTAGAGGATGACCATGGCCTGGTCGACCTGATCCGCGAGGGAACCGGTGAGCTCCTCCGCGTCCTGGACCGTGAGGACGACGAACGGGTCGACCACCTCGCCGAGGGCCGAGCGCAGGTCCTCGGCGGCCACACCGTCGGCCGCGTCGACGAGGACGGCCATGATGACCGTCTGGCCCCCGGGCACCGCGTCGGCGAAGGGCTGGGCGTCCATGACGAGGGGCACGCCGAGCAGCTGAGAGGCGATGACGGCGCCGACTCGCACCGGCTCGTCGAGCCCGGTCACCTCGAGCTCGTCACCCACCGCCCAGTCACGTGCGACGGCGGCCGTCCGGCTCACGGCCACCTCGCCGTCGGCGAGCCCGGACAGGTCGCCCTCGACGACCTCGACCTCGATCGTCTCCCCGAACGCGTCGGCGGGCAGCCCGACGACCGGGACGGTGTCCGCGGTCCCGTCCGGCCCGGTCACCGTCGCGCGGCCGGTGGAGACGACGTCGGCCCGGCCGGCCTCGGGCAGGGCCGCGATCGCGTCGGCGGCGCCGGGCGGCACGGCGTGGGTGGCCGACTGGACCCAGTAGTCCGCGCGGGACTCGGTGCGCACGATCGAGCTCGTCGAGGCCTGCGCGGACTCGGCGAGGACGGCCGTGGCCCCCACGAGGGCCATCCCGATCATGAGCGCGCCGGCGGTGCTGGCGGTGCGCCGGGGGTTGCGCATGACGTTGCCCCGGGCGAGGCGGCCCACCGGTCGCAGCGCGACGACGACCGGCCAGGCGAGCACGCCGAGCACCAGCCGGGCGATCGCGGGGGAGACCGCCAGGGTGCCCAGGAGGACGGCCCCGGCCCCCACCCCGAGCCACGTGCCGGCCCGGTCCGTACCCTCCTGGACGGACACCACGGTGGCGGCCACCCCCGCGGCGAGCAGGACGGCACCGGCGATCGCGCGCACGTGCAGCGACCGCTCGACCACGGCGACGTCGTCGCGCATCGCCTCGACCGGCGGGGTGACCGCGGCCCGCCGGGCGGGGATCGCCGCGGCCACGAGCGAGACGGCGGTGCCCAGGACGACGACGCCTGCGGCCTGCGCGGGGTCGATGACCACCTGGCCGCCCAGCTCCATGTCCATCGACCCCAGCCACCTGCGCACCACCGCGATGAGCCCGATCCCGCCGGCGATCCCGGCCGCCGAGCCCACGAGCCCGACGACCGCGGCCTGCCCGAGCACAGTGGTCATGACCTGCCCGGGCGAGGCGCCGACGGCGCGCAGGAGCGCGAACTCGCGCTGACGCTGGCGCACCGACATCGCGAACGTGTTGGCGATGATGAAGGCGCCGACGAACAGGGAGATCATCGCGAACACGAGCAGGAACGTCCCGAGGAAGCCGAGCAGCTGGTTGATGGCCTCGTTGGCCTCCTCGCGCACCACGTCGCCCGTCGCGACCTCGACCGGCTCGCCGGCCACCGCCTCCGCGACGGCGTCGGCCAGCTCGTCGGCGTCTACCCCGTCTGCCGCGAAGACCGCCACGGAGGGCACCTCGCCGCCGGGGGCGAAGGCCTCCTCGCCGGTCGCCGGGTCGACGAGGACGAGGGTCGTGCCGGCCATCGGGTTGCCGTAGGTGACCTCGCCGACGACGGTGACGTCGGTGAGGCCACCGGAGCCGACGATGACCTGGGTGGTGTCGCCGATGCTCAGGCCCGAGCTCTCCAGCGCCGTGGTCTCCAGGGCGATCTCCGAGGCGTCACGGGGGGCGCGCCCGGCCACGAGGGTGCCGGAGGGGTCGTCCTCACGCAGCGCGCTGCCGAGGGAGGGTGCCTGGCCGTTGACGACGGCGCGGCCGTCGGCACCGACGAGGACCACCGTGCCCAGCAGGTCCGGCACGGCCTGGTCGACGCCCTCGACCTCCCGCACGACGTCGACGAGCCCGATGTCGACGGCGGTGCGCTGCGGCCCCAGCATCTGCGTGCCGCCGCCCTGGCTGCCGCCGGGCTCCGCCGGGAGCTCGGCGCCGTCCGCGGGCAGTTCGGCGCCGTCGGCGGGGAGCTCGGCGCCGTCCGCGGGCAGGTCCGCGCCGTCGGCGGGCAGGTCCGCGCCGTCGGCGGGCAGCTCAGCACCGGCCGGGAGCGGGGCGTCGGGCAGCTCGCCGTCAGGAACCTCCGCGGAGGAGGCCTCGGCCGCGGTGGTGGCCCCGGTGGTCGGGGAGTCCTCGGCCGTGGCCTCGGCGTCGTCGCCGCCGGCGGACTCCAGCCCGCGGACGTAGACGTCGCCCTGGGTGGTCGACGCGATGATCGAGGAGAAGGTGTCCGAGAGGAGCGCCCGCAGGGAGAACGTGCCGGTGACGAAGGCGATCCCGAGGGTGACGGCGAGGACGCTGAGGACGAAGCGGACGAGGTGGGCGCGGATCTCGCGCAGCGCGACCCGGAGCATCAGCGGGCGGCCGGGACGGCCGCGCCCTCGCGGCGCTGCTCGCGGGCGGACCCCAGGGTCCCGAGGGCGTCGAGGATCGACCCGGCGTCGGGGTCGCGCAGCTCGGCCTCCAGGCGCCCGTCGGCGAGGTAGAGGACCCGGTGGGCGTAGGCGGCCGCCATCGGCTCGTGGGTGACCATGACGACCGACTGGCCGAGCTCCTCGACGCTGCTGCGGAGGAACCCGAGCACCTCCGCGGCGGCGGTGGAGTCCAGGTTCCCGGTGGGCTCGTCGGCGAAGACGACCGACGGTGCGGCGATGAGGGCGCGCGCGCAGGCGACCCGCTGCTGCTGGCCGCCGGAGAGCTCGGTGGGCCGGTGGTGGAGCCGGTCGGTGAGCTCGAGGGTGCGCACGATCGTCTCGAACCGTTCCCGGTCCACCGGGCGCCGTGCGATGTCCAGCGGGAGGGTGATGTTCTCGCGGGCGGTGAGGGTGGGAACGAGGTTGTAGGCCTGGAAGACGAACCCGATCCGGGTTCGCCGCAGCTTGGTGAGCTGGCGCTGGCTCATCCGAGAGATCTCCACGCCGTCGACCTCGATCGACCCGGCCGTGGGGGAGTCCAGGCCCGCCATGCAGTGCATGAGCGTGGACTTGCCCGAGCCCGACGGGCCCATGATGGCGGTGAACTCCCCGCGGGCGAGGTCGACGTCGACGCCGTCGAGCGCGCGCACCTGCGTCTCGCCCGCGCCGTAGACCTTGGTCAGACCACGCGCCGAGGCGATCGCGTCGGTCACGGGCCGGAAGCGGTCAGGACCGACGAGTGTTCTCGGAGCGTCCCCGGGGTGCATCGGGGACGTGAGCCGGGCAGGCGGACCTGCTGTGGGCGCCGAGCCGGTCCGCTCCTGGTCGCGCGTGCCGTCTGCCTCATGTCTGCCCATGGTGAGATTCTCGCCCAGGGCAGGAGCCCCGTCGAACCGCTCCGCCGCCGGCGAACCGTGCATCCGTTCGGGCCGCGGCGGGCGAAGTACCTGACTCCTGTGCTCGCCGGCGCGGTGCACCGCTCAGGACGGCGGCCGCCGCCGCCCGGCACGGCCGGAGCCGTCCCGGGCGGTCCGCCTCGCTCAGGCAGTCCGCCGGCGTGAGGACGACGTCGTTCGTGACGTCGTCGAGGGTGAAGACGAAGTCGGCCTCGGCAGTCGCGGAGTGCCGCTCGGCCTCGTGACCGTCGCCGTCCTCGCCCTCGTGGCCGCCGGAGCCCCCCTGGCCGCCGGAACCGCCCTGGCCGCCGTCGTGGCCGTCGTCGACGAGCGTCACGACCGCGTCCTCGTGCCCGCCGTCGTGGCCGCCGCCGCCGTGGCCGTCGTCGACGAGCGTCACGACCGCGTCCTCGTGGCCGCCGCCGCCGTGGCCGGTCTCCCCGCGGCTCATCACCCAGGTGACCGTCACGGTGTTGGTGCCCGCGAGGACGCCGGGGTCGGCGAGGTCGGGTGAGCCGTCGAAGGCGCACTCGTAGGGCAGCTCCCAGGTCGTGGCCGTGGGGATCTCGAGCTCGCGGTCGCCGACCGGTACGCCGTCGGCGTCGTAGATGGTGCAGGTCCCGCCGACGTCCGTGGTGTCGGTGACCGTCACGGCCCCGACCGGACGGAAGTCGTTCGGGTTGGTAGCGCTGATGACCCCGGTGACCGACCAGCCGTCGTCGACGTGCCCGGCGGGCGCCGCGGTGACGGTGTAGTGGAACTCGGCGTCGCCGTCACCGTCGAGGGTCACCGAGTCGACGTCGTCGACGTCCTTGGTGATCTCCCACAGGTAGGTGCGGTCGAACGTGGCCTCGGCGGTCTTGTCGACCTGGAGCCCGCGACCCCGGCAGACCGTGGCGACGGCGTCGTCGGCGACCGTGGCAGCTCATCCAGCCACGCGGTGTTCCTGAACTCGATACAGGTGCCCGGCTTCCCGGGGAAGGTGAGCTTGTAGCCGAAGGTCTCGACCAGACCCTCCGCCCAGGTGCGCACCCCGAGGGTCTGCGGGACCCCGGCGAAGGGGAGGTCGACCGCGCTGGTGAGCACGCCGCCGTCGTCCCGGACGGTGACGGTCTCGTACGCGGCCGTCTCGGACCACATGTCCTCGGCGATCGTGACGGAACCGGACGCGGTCCCGGTCGGGGTGCGGTACGCCTGGGCATCCAGCTGGCCGGCGCGGTGTTGGTGCCGGCGGCAGGGCCGGTCACCGTGCAGCCGTAGTCGAGCGTCAGCGAGCTCTCGGCCGGCACGGTCGCACCCTTGCCGCGGGTGACGGAGCAGGTCGCGCCCGGGAGGTCCGTGGGGTCGCTGACGTCCGCGACGACGTCCCACGCGTTGGGGTTCGTCACGGTGATGTCGCCGCCCATCGTCCACAGGTCGGCGTCGGCGACGGCCGAGACGGTGACCTCGTAGGCGAACGTGGCGACGTGGTCGGGGCCGGCGCCCTGACGGTCAGGAGGAAGGACGGCCTTCTCGAGCGACCAGCCGTAGCTGGGCGTCAGGGCATCGAGGGTCTTCGTCACGGTGAGGTCGGCGCCCTCGTGCCCCTCGTGCGAGCCCGACGGGCGGCCGCGGCTGGATCGCCGAGGTCTGTGGCCCCGACCGGTCCGGCGTCCGACGCCGGCCCGGCCGGGTCCGGCACCGGCTCCGTGGTCAGCACAGGTTCGGTGTCGGTGAGGGGCGCCTTCCCGGCGACCGGCTCTGCGGGGACCGGAGCGGGCTCAGGGACGACGGCCTCGGGCGCCATGGGCTCGGGTGCGATCGTCTCGGGCACGGCGGGCTCGGGTGCGACGGCCTCGGGGGCGGGCTCCGGTGCGACCACCTCGGCGACCTCGGCCGTGGCACTCTCAGGCGGCTCCGCGGGTGGGGCCGACATGCGCGTGAGGGCCACGACCACGGCCCCGGCGGAGAGGACGGTCACCGCTCTGCGGCGCCACCGTCGACCCGCTCCACTCGTTCTGGCGTGCCTGACGGTCTCCATGCCGCACACGCCCGCCCGCCCTGGGGCACCGACGCTGCGGGGCCCAACCTGGGAAGAAGTCGCCCCGCTGACCACATCGTCGCGCCAGGGGGCGCGGCAGAAGTGGCCGTGCGGCAAAGTGGCGGAACGGAAGAGTGGCCGCGCGACGACGGAAGAAGCCGCGGACCTCGCGGTCCGCGGCTTCTTCCTCGGGTGGCTCCGACCGGCGTCGATCCGGTGACCTTTCGATTTTCAGTTTGCTCAGGGCATTTTCGGCACTGTATCTATGGTTGCGATCCGCAGAATCCTGCGGTTCCTGGCGGTCAGTGTCAGTTGGTCTCAGGTGCTTCTCGCGAATTTTATGGCACAAATATGGCACAGACTTCCGCGCCTTCGACGCCCGAATGTCGATCGCCGCGCTGGCTTGACAAGGGAACTTGCAACAAGTAATCTTGCGAAGTGGAGTCCGAACCGATCATCCTCGCCACCGCCCACCGGCACGGTGTCTCGGATGCGGCGATGCTCCATGCGCTCCGTTTCCCGGTCCGTCATTTCGTCCAGGACGACACGATGACCATGTTCATCGGCCCCGATGAGACCGGCATCCTCGTGGAAGTCGGCGTGATCGAGTGGCACGGTGTCATCGCAATTGCCCACGCCATACGCCCGGCCCGACCCAAGTATCTGAGGTGAACACCATGGCTCGACGCTCCGTTGCAGACATCAAGGCTCGTGCTGACGAGTTCGCCGACGCTTTCGAGAACTACGATCCCAAGCTCGGCGACCAGGATGCCCCTGTTCCGCCCGTGATGGCGGTCAAGCTCGCCGCCTGGCGGCGCGACGCCGCCGAACGCGAACTCGCCGACGCGGTGCGGGCGGCGCGTGATCAGCGGCTCTCCTGGCGTGAGGTCGGCGAGGCGATCGGCACCAGCGGCGAGGCCGCCCGTCAACGCTACGGCACCAGCGCCTAATGGCGATCGTGTGCATGGAGTGCGACGATCGGCCTCGTCGCCTGGTCGCCTGAGCAACAACGTTCTGAGAGTTCGCAGAGGAGTGTGTACACATGGGCACCGGTAATGACGACGGGCTTCCGTTCGGTATGCGATCGGGGATCAACCAGAACGTGATGCAGCCGAGCTTTCGAGACGGACCTCAGCGGAAACCGAGGCGTCTGTGGCCGATTGCAGTGTCGATCCTGATAGCGCTCGCCACCATCGCGGCACTGATCACCTGGAATGTCCTGCGGTAGAGCCCGAGCCCGTCTCACGCGCTCGGAGTGAAGTTGCGCCCGGGGTCGGGCCGACGTGTGGGGGACGGTGAGTGTCGGCGGCCGGCGTGGGCCGTTCGTGCCTTCAGCGCGGCCTCGGCGAGCCTCTCGGCCATGGTGCGCGTCGCGTTCTGCCGGATGAGCTGCTCGGCGTCGACGACGGGGAGGGCCTCGATCTCCGCCAGGCTGCGGCGCGCCTGATGGGCGTGACGGCGCAGCTCGGTGGCCCGCGCTTCGAGGGGGCCGGGCATGCGGCCGCAGCCGATGTCTTGCCACAAGGCTGCAAAGGCGGCGGCGTGGCTCATCGCGAGTTCCTGCTCACTGAGGTGGGCGTGGTCGGCAGCCTTCTTCGCCTTGATCACCCGAGGGTCGGCGTCGACCCGGCGCCGAGCAGCGGCGTTGGTCCAGGCCGGGAGATGTGTCGTCGTCAGCGGGGTGTCACCCCACCTCTGGCTGACCGCGTGCCGCACCGCGGCATGCGCCTGCGTGGCCTCCTGCGCGAGGCGGGTGGAGGTCCGCCGTCCGAACCGGCCGGACCCGGCGAGGGCACGGTTCGCCTGCCACATGCGTTCTTGTTCGGTCAGGTAGCCGGCGCCGTCGGCGGCGGCTTGCTCGATCAGTGGTGCGGCGACGTCGGCCCGCACGGCCTCGAGGTGGGTGTCGGCGGCGGCGACGATCTGGGCCTGCCGTGCGTGCTCGGTGTGGTGGGCGACGGACTGTCGGGCGAGGGCATCCATGGCGCGCTCCAGCCGAGCCGCCTCGCCGTCGGCGGTCGCGACCAACTCCCGCAGCCGGGCCCGTTCGGCGTTCACCACCGCGAGGCCCAGTGGGGCCAGGCCGCTGACGGCGGCTCGTGCGGCGCGGGTGGCGTCGGTGAGGCCGCGGTCGGCAGGGTCGCGTTGCAGCGCGGCGGTGAACTGTTGCCGGGCGTCGTCGAGGTCGGTGGCGACGGTGTGGAGGAGGTTGTGGGTGCGGCCGCGGGTCATGCCGACGTAGACCCCGGCGGCATCGAGCGCGTCCGACAGCACGGTGTGCGAGTGGTCCACGGTGATTCCCTGGATCCCGTAGGCGGTGGTGGCGTAGGCCAGGTGGGCGTGTTCGGTGAGGTACTCGGCGGGCAGCCGCAGGGTGCGCTCGTGCCGGCGCCCGTCCCGGTGCTCGGCGACCCAGGCGGTGCCGTCGTCGCCGATGTGCTGGACGGTCCAGGTCTGGCGGTTGGCGACCCCGAGGGTGTGGTCGTTGCGGCGGGTCTGGATGAGGTCACCGGCGCCGATCGGCAACCCGTCGGCCCCGGATGCGGTGCGCGAATCGTCTACCAAGCCCGCTGTTACGCGCGCGTCGCGGATGCGCTCGTTGAGGTCGCGGGCTTCTTCGTTAGTAGCGGTCGTGATCGCCTCCCCGTCCCGGGCCGTCCTGGCGATGGCCTCGTGCAGGGCGTCGTTACTCTCGTGGATGCGGACCAGCCTGAGGGCGTGCAGCCGGTCGAAGAGCGCTGCGGGGTGGTGACCGGCGCGCATCTGCACGGTCAGGTCTGCGAAGGTGGGGTCGTTGAAGCGGTGCACGGTGCCCATGTCGTACGTGCTGCCGACCAGGTGGGCGGCGACGTCGAGCACGCCGCCTCTGCCGACGGCGGGTAGCTGGGCGCGGTCACCGACCAGGGCGAGGGTGGCGCCGGCCTCGTCGGCGATGGTCAGCAGGCCCAGGGCGGTGTCCTGGTCGAGCATCCCGGCCTCGTCCACCACGATCCGCTCGCCCCGCCGCAGGCGCGCCGCCGGCGGTGGCCCGTGGTAAGTGACGCCGGTCTCCGGGTCGGGCTGGCCCACGGCGAGGCGGGTCCAAAGGCCGTCGGTGTTCCACCGCCACCCGTGGGCGTGGACGAGCTTGGCCACGCTGTCGGCCGGGACGTCAAGCTCCCGGGCAGCGACGGCGGCGGCCTTCTTGGTCGGCGTCACGATGCGGGTCGCGCGCCCGTGTGCGGCGGCCGCGCGGATCGCGGCGCCGAGCATGGTGGTCTTACCCGCCCCGGCCGCCCCCTCCACCACCACCAGCGGGGCATCGGAGGCGACCGCGCCGGCCGCCCAGACCTGCTCCGGGTCCAACCCGGGCTCCTCCGTCATGCGCGTTATGTGGGGCTGGGAGGCGCCGGCGGGGGAGCGGGCGGCCAGGAGGTCGCGCACGTGGGTCTCGACCGCGATGACGTGCAGGTTCGTCAGGTGCGGCACATGTTCCGGGGCCGCGGCGCCGGGCGGGAGCACCGAGAGGCAGTCCTGGAGGGCGAGGCGGGTGGTGATCGTGATCAGGTCGACCAGCGCCTGCGGGGTGGCCCGGACCCCGGCCTCGGTGATCAGGCGGGTGACGTGCTCCTGGACCGTGTGGGCCGTCCAGGTCGAGGCAGCGGCCGCGCACCGGTCCAGTGCCCGGTTGGCCAGCTGCTGGACGCTCAGGTTGTCGGGCGCCACGACCGCCGGGCGAGGCAGGTGGCGTGGTAGGTCGGGGGAGTAGCCGGCCGCGTCGAGCTCGCGCCGCCAGCCCGCCTCGCTGCCGAGGCGTGTCGGCTTCTTGTTCGGGCGGTGGTGCTCCCACGCCGCCGCCTGCAACCGGGCGCGGACAACCGGGTCGGGCGCCTGGCCGGGGTGGGCTGCCTCCCACCGTGCCGTGAACGCCGCCAGGTTTCGCGTCACCTGGGTGGCGCGTTTGCTCAGCACCGCGTTGAACGGTTCCAGCTCGACCACCTCGCCGGAGACCGGATCCAGGGTCAGGCCGTGGGCGTCGAGCGCCGCGGCCAGGTGGGGGTGGGCGGCCAGGACTGCGGTGCCCAGGGCGCGGATCGCGCCTTGCTGGCGGAACAGGGCCGCGGTGTCCAGCCCGCGCCAGGCCCCTGCCGCCCAGACTCGTGTGCCGATCTGGAGGTGGATGTGCCGGTGCGGGTCACCGGCCCGGGAGGTCCGGTGAGAGATCGCCACCGTCTGCAACTGCTCGACCGGCACGACCTCCTGGCGTCCCCGTGGGCCGACGCGGGTGACCGAGTGCTGCCCGAGCCAGGCGCGGATCATGTCCGCGGCGTCGCGCTGGGCGGCATCGAGCGCCGCCGACACCTCCGGGTGCAGCGCTGCGGCGATCGAGAGGGACTTCGGTGTGTTCACCACCATCTCCGCGAACCGTGGCGACCCCTGCCGATCAGCGCCGGCCTGGCGGGCCCGGCCCATCGGCTCCCGACTGACGGGGTCGACCCAGTCGACCCAGCCTGCGTACTCAGTCGGCGCCAGCGCTCGATGGACCATCACCCGGCCGCTGGCGTCGACCATGGACAGCTCGGCGCGGGCGGCGCCGGCCTCCAGGTAATACTCATCCGCCTGCGACCGGTCCGCTTCGAGGTAGCGACGCGCGGCAGTTCCAGTCCCTCGGAACAGGATCACCCCGCCGCGCACGCCGCCTCCCTCGGGCCGCACGTGTACTTGCAACTACCGAAGGTAGCATACGTCCATTCTTGGCCCGGGCTCTGGTCTGGCAGACACGCGAGCGCCAAGGAGGCTCGCTGCCATGGCGTGTCTCGCAATCACTCAGCGAGAACGAAGACTCCGTCGTGATCGCCCAAGTCCAAGAAGACATTGGGATCGCTGAAGACCTACATCGACGAGGGGCCGCGTCGCGGTATGGGACCGACGTGCCAGTCCGCGAAGCGGTGGAGGAGCTCGAGGTCGGCGTTGCTGCTGGGATCGAGGCCACCGAGCTAGCCGTGGTGGGATCGCCGCGATCGAGGCGGCCACCGGGGTGCACCCGGACACCGTCGCCCGTGGGGTGCCGGAGATCGCCGGTGAGCCGGAGCCGGAGCCCCGGCTCCGACCGCCGGGCGGCGGCCGCAAACAGTTGTCCGAGACCGACTCCGGAGATCCTGGTGCAGCTGAAAGGCGTGTGGACCCCGGTCACCCGGGGGATCCGATGTCGCCGCTGGTGTGGACGACGAGGCCCACCAGGAAGCTGGCCGCTGCACTGACCGAGGCCGGGCAACCGGTCTCGGACCGGACCGTGGCGCGGATGCTGCGGGACCTGGGGTTCAGCCTGCAGGGCAACGCCAAGGTCTTCGAGGGCGCCGACGGCGACATCCAGTCCGGCTACCTGGCCGGGAAGGGAGCCCACCACCTCGCCGCCGGGCAGTCGGTGATCTCGGTGGACACTAACCTCGGTCTTTCACGCGGCCGGTGAACGGAACTCTGATTGGTGATCTTGAGCAGATCGGGCCTTCACGGCGGAGGCTGGGCATAGCGAGGGCCCGGCTGTCGCACCGGGTGGTCGGGTTCCGAGGTCCTTGGTCGTCGGGGCAGGGCCGTCGGTCAGCCGAGGGCGGTACGTATCCGGCTCCAGCCGGTGGCGATCTCGGTGGCCCAGCGCCAGGTCTTGTCGATCCGCAGATGGACTTGTCGGGCGGCTCGAGTGATGCGGGCGGCGACGTGTAGGACGCGGTAGCGGAAGGCCTGGATCTCGCAGCGTGCGAGGGCGGGGTTGTCGGCGAAGGCAATGAGCTTGGTCCAGGCGATCAGGTCGGTGGCCATCAGGACGACCTCGAGCCATGCCTGGTTCTCGTTGAAGGCTCGGCACGGCAGGTTTCGAAGTCCGGTGGCCTTGGCCTGGCGGATCCGGTCCTCGACGCGGGCGTGCTGACGGTGGCGCAGCTCGAGCCCGGCGATCTGCCCCGGGATGATCCCGGGCGCGGTGTCGGTCAAGAATGCGGTGATCCGCATGCCGTCGACATCGGTGAAGCTCAGCTGCGCGCCGGGATGAGGGCGTTCCTTGCGCAGGATCAACCGCGACCCGGCCGGCCACCGGCCGAGGTCGATGTTGTCGGTGGCCTCGGCGACCCAGGCGCCCTCGCGTATCCCGTCGGTCTCGATCGCCGGGTACCACGCACTCTCCGGGATGGCGTCGACGATGTCCTTGATGCGAAAGTCGACTGGGAACCCGAAGGAGAACCCCACCCCGGCCTTGCGGCACGCGGCGGCGAAGGTGTGCGTGGCGCCGGCGGAGTCCGAGCGGGCCAGCACCCGCGGGCCATCGGTCTTCCCGGGCCGGGGCCGGGCGTTCGCCGGCAGCGCCTGAAGTGCCATGGTCAAGACGGTGACGTGGTCCGCGGCGGTGTTCGACCCGGCGTTACCGGCCCGGAGCAGCCCGGCCAGGGCCTCCCCGCCGGCGATCTCCGGGCGATCGAGGAACGCCAGCAATGGATGGAACCCGAACGTGCGCTTCCACGTCGCGGCCGCGTTCTCCTTCTCAAACTCGCACAGGTTCCGCGCAAGGTGTGCAAGGTGGCGCCTGCAGCGCCCGGGTTCGCCTCAGCGTCCGGGCGCGGTGGGCCGGAGTCGGTCGCGGTCGACGTTGTCGGCGAGGTATCGCACGAGCCCGGTGTCGTGCATGCCCAGCACGGTGGCGGTGAGCTTGGGGTCGAGGTCGGTGACGAGCTGGGTGAGGCGGGTCTGGCGGCAGAGGGCGGGGCTGGTGCCGGCTGGTGCGAGCAGCCGCGCGAGGTAGGTCTGGTGAACGGGTGTGGCTCTGCTTTGGGTGACCCGGCTGACGATGAGGTGAGGGTTCAGGGTTCCGGTCGCCTCCCGCTCGCGGCGGCATGCCTGGATCGCGGCCCAGGTCGCGGGGTCCATCGGTGCCGGGGCGGGGCGACCGTGGAGGGTCAGCGCCTGCCGTGCGTGATCGACCTCGGCAAGAGTGAGCGTGCGGATCTGGGCGTTGGTGGCGGCGTGCAGGAGGGCGAGAAGACCGACGAGTCGCTCCCGGGCCGGGGTGGTGTCCGTGGTCCAGCGGCGGAACAGGGCGCGCTGGGTCGCCAGATCCAGCACGATGCCGGTGAAGGCCGGTTGGGCGCCGAGGGCCAGTGCGCGGGCGGGGTTGGCCAGGACGAGCCGACGACCTTTGGCCCAGGCGAAGAAGCGCCGCAGGACGTAGGTCTGCTGGTGCCGGGCGGCGGGGCTGCGGGCGAGGAAGCGTTCGAGGTCGGCGGTGGTCACCTCGGCCCATCCGGTGACCGGGCGGTTCGCGCCGATGTCGGCGGCGAGATCGCGCAGGATGCGCAGTCGGGTCGCGAGGGTGATGTCGCTGAGGGTCCGTCTTCCGGTGCGGGTGCGGCGGTCCTGCTCGCTGACCTGGACGTCGTTGAACTGCGCCACGGCCTGGCCCAGCGGGGCGGGGACGGCGTCGAGGTACCGCTGGCGCGCGAGGGCGGCGCGCTCTCGGGTGTCTGACCGCGCGAGGATCAATCCCTGGCTGGTGAAGAACGCGGTCAGGACCCGTTCGGTCGTGGGACTGATCGGCGCGCCGGCCGCGCGGCGGAGCTGGTGTGGCGTCGTTGCCGGGTTGGCGGTCAAGGCCCGTCCGGTCTCGCGCAGGACCGCCATGGTCCCGCTGGGGTGGTGGCGGGCGGCGGCGAACTCGACGAGCAGGTTCCACCACGGCGGGGGTGATGGCAGCCGTTTGGCCAGGGATGCGGCGTATCGAAACGGGCGCCCCGGGTCGGCGAGCGAGCAGCGGTTGCACAGGCCGTGCCCGGCGTTGCGTCGTTGCTGGCCGCAGTGCCGGCAGGTGATGGTCTTGGGCGGCTTGCGCGGCGCCGCGGCGCGGCGGCAGCCCGCGCAGCGTCCGTCGTCCTGGAGGTGACGTGAGCGCCCGCACTGGACGCAGGCCCGCCGCAGTGCGGCGCGCTCGGCGCGGCGGTGGCAGACGTGGCAGCGGTCCCGATCCTTGAACTTCACCGGTGCCGGGCAGTCGCGACACGTGCGGTAGCGGCTCAAAGCGGCGGCATCGAGCGGCCGCGGGCGACCTTCGGCTCGTCCTTGGCCCGGGCCGGCTTCACCGCCTGCGTCACCGGGGTGGTGTCGACCTCGATCAGGTCGTTGGGGGTGCACTCCAGCGCGGTGCAGAGCGCGGCAAGGGTGTCGAGCTTGACCTGGCTGGGCTGCTTGGCGAACAGGGCCGATACCGACGCCGAGGACAGCTCGAGGCCCGCGCGTTCGGCCAGGAGCCGGCGCAGCTGTGCCGCGGTCCAGACTTCCCGCTGGGCCGCGGCCATCCGCAGCCGCCACCTAATCTCCATCTCGCACTCCTCCCAGCTCGGCCAGCGTTCCCGAGACCGCCCGTCGGTAGGCGTCTTCGATGAACGTGGCCGAGGGTGTCACGTACCGCATCGTCGTCCCCACGTGCCAGTGGCCGAGCATCTGCTGGATGGCGACGAGGTCGACCCCACGTTCGTAGTTGCGGGTCGCGCAGGCGTGGCGCAGCGTGTGTGGGCTGAACCCGACCAGGGGCGCCGCGCCTGGGCGGTCTTCGCCGCGGGCGGCCTGCTCGAGCACGAGCAGGTAGGCCAACCGGTTGCGGATGGTGCCCCGGCTGATCCGTCCGCCGCCCTCGTCACAGAACAGTGCCGGCCCCTCGCCCAGCCGAGGGGCGATCTCTTCCAAATACCACCTCAGGATGAGGTCGAGCCCGTCGAGCATGGGGACCCACCGGGGTCGGGGGCCGGAGGTCTTGGCTCCCTTGCCGAAGCGGACGTGAACCTTGCCGAACGGGCCGCGACCGAAGTGCACGTCTGCCCGATCGAGTGATGCGGTCTCCTCTGCCCGCAGCCCGGCGAGGTAGAGCGTGCGGAACAAGGCGTAGTCGCGTCCGGCGACCGCGTACTTACGCGCCCCGGCGATGCGCTGCTTGAGGAAGTCGAAGAACTCCTCCATCCGTTCATCATCGGGCGGGGCGATCGCCGACGGGGAGGAGGAGTCGACATGGCGTGCCGCGTTGAAGTCGTCGACCGGGTCGACCAGCCGGACACCGAAGACGGTTTCGATCTCGCCGGCCTTGCGGGCGGACAAGAACGCGTGGAATCCCTTGAACGCCTGGACATATCCCCGCCGCGTCGCAGCCGACAGGCCCTGCTCGACAAGCCCGGCAACGACCCGGTCGACATCCTCGGCGGTGACTTCCCACGCGGGTCGGTCGCACGCGGTGAGGAAGCGGTCGAGCACCCCAGCGTTGTTCTCCATCGTGGTCTGAGCGAACCCTCGCACCGCCTGGGAAGTCTTGAACGCCTCCACACACGAGTCCTGGAACGCCACCGGGTCCGCCGCCGGCGCGTCGATGACCGCCGCGGGGCCGGCGCCGCCCTGAACCAGACGCAACCCGTCGACGGCCACGCACACCTTCTTCCCGGCTTATATCTGAAGGCACTACCTTACCTATGTAAGTACCGCCTGAAGTACCGCGACACGACAAACGGGCCATGTCCCCAGGTCACAGGCGAGATCCCGCCTACGAACCTGTGCCCATGCCAGTTCTGTGGGCGATCGTGATCGTGGCGTCGAAGTCGATGCACAGCTCACCGTCCAGGTCCGGCCCTGCGCCGGCCGCCCACGCCTTCTCCCGGGCCACCGCCCTCGCGGCGCGCACCGCGCCGAGGTGGTCGGCGTCGACCCGATCCAGCACCCGCCAGGCGGTCGACATCGAGGCAACCGGGCCGAACACGTCCTGCCGGTCGCCCAGAACCGCGATGCCGGTGATCGCGTCCGCGCCGTCGGCGACCGCGACCGCGACGTCGGTCAGGACCCGCCCCGGTGCGTGGACCGGCACCCCGCGGTAGGTGTCCGCCAGCGCGTCGTCGAGCGCCTCGACCAGACCGGTGTACCCGGCCAGCTCCCGCAGCATCCCCAGCCCGGCGTGGGACACGACGCCCTCACCGTCCGCGCTGACCTTCAACTGGACCGTTCCCGGTTAAGTGGACAGTGGGGTCCGTAACGCGAGTTCCCTGAACGAAGGGAGTCGACCGTGGGATCAACCCGTCGCAGCTTTACCCCGGAGTACAAGGCCAACGCTGTTAGTTTGGTCCTGAATGATGGCCGAGCGATCGCCGAGGTGGCGCGGAGCATCGGCGTCCATGAGATGACATTGGGGAAATGGGTGAAGAAGGCCCGGGACGAGGGGAAAGAGCCCGAGCGTCCGTTGAACGAGGACGAGCGGGCCGAGCTCGAGCGCCTGCGCGAGGAGAACAAGCGGCTGCGCATGGAGGCGGAGTTCGCAAAAAAAGTGGCGACCTGGTTCGCGAAAGACCAGCGGTGAAGTTTGCTGCGATCGCGGACTGGGCTGACTCGAATGCGTTCCCGGTGTCGTTCATGTGCGACCAGCTCGGGGTGTCGACCTCGGGGTACTACAAGTGGCGCGGCAAGGCCCCCTCGGCCCGTGAGGTCGCCGACGCCGAGCTGATCGAGTTGATCAAGCACCACTACGACCACCTCAACGGCCGGCCGGGGGTGCGGCGCCTGCGCGCCCACCTGGCGGCCGCCGGCCACAAGGTCTCCCACAAGCGGGTCTGGCGGCTGATGCGCGCCGCGGGCCTGAAGGGCCGCCATCCCAAGGCCTGGAAGCGCACCACGGTGCCCGGCGAGAACCCCGTGGGCGCCCCGGACCTGATCGGCCGGGATTTCACCGCCGCCGAGCCGAACACCCGCTGGTGCGGGGACATCACCTACGTGCGCACCTGGGACGGGTGGGCCTACCTGGCCACCGTCATCGACTTGCACTCGCGCATGGTCATCGGCTGGGCCCTCGCGGACCACATGCGCACCGAGCTGGTCACCGATGCCCTGGAGATGGCCATCGCTCACCGCCGCCCACCCAAGGGGGTGATCTTTCACAGCGACCGCGGCACGCAATACACGTCCAAGGATTTCGACAAATTCTGCCGGCGTCACCATGTCCGCCGCTCGCTGGGCCGGACCGGTATCTGCTATGACAATGCCGTCGCGGAATCATTCTTCGCGACCTACAAGAAGGAACTTATCCACACCCGCCCCTGGCCGGCCATCACTGACCTGAAGAAGGCCACGTTCACCTGGATCGAGGAGTACTACAACCGCGCCCGACGCCACTCCACCCTCGGGTATTTGACACCAGCAGAGTATGAACTAGGATTACGACACATCAACGAACTCGCGGCGTAATTCCCCGAGTCCACTTTTTCGGGAACACTCCAAACCGACGAACCGACCCGATACGCTTCACCTTGGAAGTGCCCTCTCGCGGGACTACTTGGAACCTCAACAAGCCCAAGTTTTCCGCACCAGACGGGCACTTCCGTCTATCTACCGGCCCGTGTCGCCACCCCCGCGTGAAACGCCGAGGCTAAGCCTCGATCCGTAAGTTCTTGGGTGGCCCGGGAGGGCTGGGTGTGGCTGAGCCTTGATCGCCCGTTGATGGCTCCGATGGATTGGCCGCCCGGTTCCTCCTGGGGCGCCTTGACTGCTGATTGAGATGCGCGTCCTGGTCGCTGTTTACGGATCTGTCGGCGGGGTGTTCCTTCGGGCCATGGCAATCGCTCGTGTGCTCGAAGGAGGAGTTGATGAAGCAACGGATCGCGCTCGGGTGGGCTGGTGTCGACGTCGGTAAGGGTCATCACTGGATCTGCCTGATCGACGAGGCCGGCACCACAGTCTGGTCGACGAAGGTGGTCAACGACGAGGCCGCCATCCTCGACGCGATCGCCGGCGTCCTTGGCCACGCCGACGAGGTCGTCTGGGGAGTAGACGTCACCGGGACCATGTCGGGACTGCTGCTGGCACTGCTGGCAGCCCACGGTCAGCGGGTGAGATACGTCCCCGGCCGCACGGTGAACCAGATGGCCAGCGCCTACCGCGGTGAGGCCAAGACCGACGCCCGCGATGCCTACGTCATCGCCGAGACCCTTCGACACCGCGGCGATCTACAGGACGTCGAGGTCGCCACCGCGCTGGTGACCGAGCTGCGGCTACTGGTGACCCACCGCACCGACCTGGTCGGTGACCGGGTCCGCGTGGTCAACCGGCTCCGCGACGTGCTCAGCGGCTACTTCCCTGCGCTGGAGCGGTCCTTCGACTACGCCCATAGCCGGGGTGCGTTGGTCCTGCTGACGGGCTACCAGACGCCGCAGGCGATCCGCCGGACGGGTGAGTCGCGGTTGCGGGCATGGCTGGTCAAGCGGAAGGTGCGCAGCGCCGACCAGATCGCTGCAGCTGCGCTCGGTGCGGCCAAGGCCCAGCAGACCGTCGTGCCCGGGCAGGATGTGGCGGCCAGCATCGTGGCCGACCTCGCCGCTCAGCCCTGATCCACCGGTGTGGTGAGCGTGGCGTAGAACGAGAATGCCCTTCTGGGCAGGAAAGATCTGGATTACGACGTCTAGATCCGACCACCCGGAAGGGCATCTCGTAAGTGAAACCCTCTCACACGATTCGACCGGTCTTCGATGAGTCCAATCTGGTGTCGGCGGCGGGTCTGGTCCCGGCCCTGCGGCTGGCGGAGTCCGCGGGTTTGTACGGCCTGGTCGAGGGGTTGACGGTGCCCTCACCCAACGCGGGGGTGAAGACGGCGAGTGTGGTCGGCGGGATGCTCGCCGGTGCGGACTCCATCGATGACCTGGACCTGTTGCGCCATGGCGGGATGGGCCGGGTCTTCGACGGGGTCCGGGCACCCTCGACGTTGGGCACGTTCCTGCGATCGTTCACCCACGGTCACGTCCAGCAGCTCGACAAGGTCAGCGGTGCGCTGCTGGCAGGGCTCGCTCGACAGGTTCCCGCCCTGGTGAACAGCGGCGCGAGGGCGCAGGGCATCGCGTTCGTCGATGTCGACGACACGATCCGGGAGGTCCACGGCTACGCCAAGCAGGCCGCGGCGTACGGCTACTCCGGGGTCCGGGGCCTGAACGTCCAGCTCGCCACTCTCTCCACGGAGGTGGCGGCGCCGGTGATCGTCCGGGCCCGGCTACGGCGCGGCAACGTCGCCTCGCACACCGGCGCCGGCCAGCTCCTCGCCCAGGCCCTGGGGACCGCCCGCGCCGCGGGCGTGAGCGGACCGGTGCTGTGCCGGGCGGACTCGGCGTACTACGGCCACGCCTTCGTCGCCACCGCCCTGCGCCACGGGGTGTGGTTCTCGGTGACCGTGCGGATGAACCCCCAGGCCAAGGCGGCCATCGCGGGCATCGGCGAGGACGCCTGGACCCCGATCAGGTACCCGCACGCGGTCTGGGACGAGGCCGAGCAGCGGTGGGTCTCCGACGCCGAGGTCGCCGAGGTCCCCTTCGTCGCGTTCACCTCCCGCCGCAAGGCCGAGCAGGTGACCTGCCGACTGATCGTGCGCCGCGTCCGACGGCTCCAGCCCCTGGCCGGTGACGGCAGCGAGCAGGGCGAGCTCTTCGCGACCTACCGCCACCACGCGTTCATCACCAACTCCGACCTGGACACCATCGAGGCCGACCAGCGTCACCGGGGGCACGCGATCGTCGAGCAGGTCATCGCCGAGCTCAAGGACGGGCCCCTGGCGCACCTGCCGTCCGGGAAGTACGCGGCGAACGCGGCCTGGGTGGCGATGGCGACGATCGCGTTCAACATCGCCCGCGCCGCCGCCGTCGCCGCCGACATGGCCACCGCCCGGTGGGCCACCCTGCGCCGGAAGATCATCAACGTCCCCGCCCGGATCGCCACCACCGGCCGCCGGCTGATCCTGCACCTGCCCGCCCGCTGGGCCTGGGCCGAGCACTGGACCACCCTCCACACCGCCGCGACCGGGCCACCACCAGCCACCACGACCTGACCACCCAGCCCCCACGGGCACGACCCAAGGAACCCAAGAGTGGAAGAGCCGGCACAGACCGGCGGCCCCACCACGCCCACAAACCCCGCCATCCCCAGCACGCCGCCCGAACAACGACCACCCGGCAGAATCGGTGGATCAGGGCTCAGCTCCTGGCGCTCGGCGCGCGGATCTCCGACCTCGACGCCCGGATCACCACCACCTTCCGCGCGCACCCCCAGGCCGAGATCATCGAGTCCCTGCCCGGCATGGGACCGATCCTCGGTGCCGAGCTGGTAGCCGCCGCAGGGGACCTTGCCGCCTATGCGAACGCCGGACGGCTCGCCTCGGCCGCCGGGCTTGTCCCGGTCCCGCGGGACTCTGGCCGGCGCACCGGGAACCTGCACCGGCCGATGCGCTACTCGCGCAAGCTGCGCAGAGTGTTCTACCTCTCCGCCTCAGCCGCCATGATGCGCGAGGGCCCCAACCGCGACTACTACCTCAAGAAGCGCGGACAAGGCCACGGGCACGTCCAAGCGCTCATCGCCTTGGCGCGCCGACGCGTCGACGTCCTATGGGCCCTGCTCCGCGACAACCGACCCTTCGAACTCGCCCCACCCTCGCGAGAACCGATGGCCCAAACGGCTTGACAAAGTCATTGAGAATCCACCGATGGCCCGCGGCTCGCTCCTTGATGCTGGTCGGGACACGGCGGTGGTGGTTCTCGGGCGTGAGGTGGTTGCCGGTCTGCCCGGCTTTTCCACTGATGATGGGAACCCGAGGTTGTAGAGCTCGGACCAGGTCTTGCGCGACCCGTCGGGCGGCGAGCACACGCGTATCTTTGCAGCCCTTCCTAGTCCCTGGGTTCCGCAGCTGAGGTGAGTGCTAGGTGGCCGGTTGTGGGGTCTGACCTGCGGGTTTGGATGGTTGAGCGGTGACATGGCGTGTCACTAGGGGGCGGCCTCGTCGGGGTGGGCCCTGGTGGGCTCAGGGCGTGGTCAGGTCCAGGATCCGTGGGGGTGTGGGGACCTGGAGGGCGGTGAGGATCTGCCGCTGGGCGGTGGTGGGGGTGGTGGTCTGGCGGTAGGTGCCGGCCGGGCCGGTGAACTGCCCGAGGTGCAGGCGCTGCATCTCGGCGCGGACGCCTGTCCAGGTCTGGGTGGTGGTGGTCTCGATGATGCGGATCAGGAGTAGGGCGAGCCAGCACAGGATGACGTGGGCGCGGATGCGGTCCTCGAGGCGGTGGTGGACCGGGCGCAGGTTGAGGATCTGCTTCATGTCGCGCCAGCCGCGCTCGACCTCGAGGAGCTGCTTGTAGCCCAGGGCGAGGTCCTCGGCGGACAGGGTGGGCTCGTTGGTGCGTAGCAGGTACTTCCCGTCCAGCTTGGCCTCGGCGATGATCGCGGCCCGGTCGACCCGCAGCAGCCCGCCGGCGCTCACGCGCAGGTAGCGGTTCAGGCCCGGTTTGGTCGAGATGGCCCCGCGCAGCTGCGCGCGCTTGGTCACGGAGAGTTTGTCGGTGCCGGCGATCATCTCCTGAAGGCGGGCGACCAGCTCGGCGCGGATCGCGGCGTCACGGACGGCCTGGTCGGGGTTGTGGGCGATGACGAACCGGTCCCCGTCGCCCAGGCGGACCTCCTTGACGCGCAGGTTGCCGGTGACCTCCTGGTACCGGCCCTGGCGGGACAGGGCTGCGGTGGCCTCGGCCGACCCGGAGCGCAGCTTCTCGCCCAGGATGTACCCGCCGCCGGCGCGTTGGAGGTAGCGGCGGTTCTCCGCTGAGGTGAACCCGCGGTCGGCGACCCAGACGACCTTGCCGAGGTTCCACTGGGCCATGTCGTCCTTGACCTGGCGGATCAGCGCCGAGTCGGCGGTGTAGCCCGGCCAGGACCACACCCGCACCGGGATCCCGGTGCGGGTCACGGCCATCCCGATGACGACCTGGGGCAGGTCCTCGCGGTGGTCCTTGGACTTGCCGTACGTGCGGAACCCCGTCGCCTTCACCGCCCCCGCCGGCGCCGTCTCCGCGCCGGCGTCCTCGTCCAGGCGCTGGCCGGTCTGGTCGCGCCACACCGGTTCGTCGGCGCTCTCGGTCTCGAAGTAGATGGAGGTGGTGTCGAAGAAGAGCAGGTCGACCTCGAGGTTGAGCAGGTCCGCGACGTTGTCGTACACCGTCTTGGCCAGGGTGTCCTCGACCGAGAGCAGCCAGTCCATGGCCCGGTAGCACGCGTCGTCGGAAACCTCGGGCAGGCCGGGGATGTGGACGTCGGCCCCGACCCAGGACGCGGCGGCGAGCTTGGAGGACGGCGCCAGCGCCCGGTTGGCCACCAGCGCGAAGCACACCCGCTCCGTCACGGGCTCCCGCCGCCCGCCCGCGAGCAGCTTCCCCATCGCCTTGCCGATGCCGAGCTGGGACCACAGGTGGTCCAGCACCCACGCCCCGCCCAGCGGCCGGGAGGACTCGAACGCCAGCCCGGCCGGCCCGTCACCACCCTGCGCCGCGACCGGGTCGGGGTCCAAGGTCTTGGTCAACGAGGCGATCAGCCGCTCGATCGCGGCCCGGTCGACCTGGTCGGTGCGGCCGAAGTTGTACAGCACCCGCATCTTCGCCGACTTCGTGCCCGGGTCCCACTCGTTGTGCGCGAGCTGGAGGTAGCGCACCACCGAGCCGTCCTTGTTCCGCCGCGACGACGTCCGCATGAACATGTCACCACAGTAGCGGCCGATTGGCGCACGCGTGTTGCTCGACACGCCCAATTCGTGTCACTAGGGGTACTGGACCGTTGCAGCAGGCCGAAACCGGCTCACCTGCACCTTCACCCCGAACCGTGTCCCAGAACCCCGATCAGCTGCGGAACGCAGGTAGTCACGGTCGCTCAAAGCCGTGCGTTGAGGCGTACATGTCCAACTTCGAGGAAAGATTGAATTTCGTTGCCGGGCACGGCGGGTTGCCCTCGGCCCACGCTTTCGGACATGAACCGCCGCACACGGGAAGAATGGCGCACGTTGCGCAAGAGTAGTTCCCTGACGAGATCTCGTCGTTCCAGGTCTCATACAGTCCAGCCGGTCGCCTACCAATCCGCAGGCTGCTCACGTTTCCGACGGCCGTGTTCTCGTACCCTGGAACCAAGGGTTGCTCCGTGCAGGAGAACACTTCACCGCTTGATGTGATTACCTCAGCACTCGTCTGCATAGCGATGCAGACAATCTTCTTCCGCTGCGTCGGAACCAGCGACGGGCAATTTAGTCCCGCATCCCGATAGGCTTGCAGCCACTCGAGTTCCACGTTTCCGTATGCCGTCTTGCCCAGTTCCAATGCACTTATGTCGTTACCCCATGAGTGAATCGGGGCGGCATAGAACGAAACCTTGTCGTGCCCGAGGCCTCTCTCAGCCATGGTCCTGGCGAACTCTGCCGCCTCACCTCGGTTAGCAGGTGAGACATTGGTCCTGATGCTGATCCGGAGGTCTTCGTACTGCGGCTGGCGAACTGCCCAGGAGAGGAAGTTCACGATGTGGTCAAGGCTTTCACCACCTGCCTTCTTGGGGCGGAGCAGGTCGTGCGACGTTCCGTCCAGCGTGATTTCAAAGAATGACACGCGGCAGTCGTGGTAAAGCGTGTCCAACTGACGAGCGTCGAGGAGCACCCCATTAGTTACCATCTGCGACCAGTAGGAGAGCCCTCTATCGCCTGCTAGGGGCACGATCTGCCGGGCGATGTCCCTGATGTTGGCGTAGCCCATCAACGGTTCCCCGCCGAACCAGTTCAGAGCAATCCCGTCATAGCAGCCAGACTCGATCTCCCCAATGATTCTGCGCACCAGGCCTGAGCGGTGAGATCCCCGTAATGTCGCCTTGGTATGCGCCTGGCCACAGTAAGAACACCCGAGGTTGCAATACGACGTCGGCATTATGACGAACGTCCTCGTCCGGTTCTCCGCGATGGCTCTTCGGTTCTCCTCGAGTATCACCTCGAGCTCGTCTACCGAGTCCGGAATTACGGCGCCCGCGTCAATGAGGTCCTCGAGCACATCGGGGCGTATCTTGCGCTCAAAACCGCTTTCGTCATTCAGTGCTTCTGCCGTGTCCTTGTCGATCATGTACAGTCGGCCGGTCGTCGCGAGATATGCGGGACGAAGGGCGACGCCTTGCGCACTTGTAAAGTCGGTTTCCGAGATTGTCAAGTATCTGCTTACGGTGAGCACCTGGATCGACTCCTTCGTCGTTGCAGTCGGTGTGAGTTCCCGTTGGACGGGGCGACCGGTGGGGGTCGTCGATTCTTGTGGCGACCCCCACCGGATAGGACGTTGTTGCGCGGTCGGCTACATGCAGCCCAGGTTCATGCAGTCGCCGTTGCCGGAGCGTTCGGCCTCCGCGGTCTCCGCTGTGATGTCGATCAGCATCGTTATCTCACCTCCTTCCCTGAAACGATTCGGTGTGGTGGTCGGGGCGGCCAGTGTGCTGAGCGATATCTCGAAGGAGGGGTCGGGCCAAGACCGCGATCATTGCCATGCCGATTCCTGCGACAAGCCACGGGAGGCGGCCGTCAACGCGCGCGAGGAGGCCTGACGCCAGGGTTCCTATGGGGCTGGCTATGGCCACGAAGGTGAAGATGACGCCCGACACTCGCCCCAGCAGGCGCCGAGGGACCAGGCGTTGGCGCGCGGTCGCCACAAGAACGTTCCACCACGCGGCTAACACAGCCATGCTCGCAGACAGACTCGCGAAAATGATCCATCCAGTTGCGTTCGGCGGAACAACGCTCGCGCCGGCAAGGGCGAAGCCTTGGCCGAGGAGGACTACGGACATGATGGGGAACGTGCCGAACCGCGCGGTGACTTTGCTGACTGTGGTGGCTCCGGCTATGGCACCGAGCGCAGGGGGCACCGCTAGAACTCCCACGAGAGCTTCGGGTACGTCCAGCACCTGGACGAGGTAGTAGATGTAGGTTCCTTGCGCGAGCGCGAAAATCCCGATGACCAAGGGGCTGACCAGAGCCAGGCGCCGCAGGGTGCGAGACTGATGCAGATATGACAGCCCTTCCTGCGTCCGTTGCCAGAGTGTGAAGGGATTGTGATCATCGGTCGCGCCGGGCGGACCGCTCTGGTGCCGCGGAACGGCCCGGAAGATCATGGCCACGCCGAACAGAAGCAGTGCCATGGAGATGCCGGTGGGCAAGGGTGCGAACATGGCGAGCGAAATGGTCCCAACCGGAGCCGCTATGAAGCCCTGGGTCACCTGCTGCCCGGTCACGATTCGACCGTTCGCCCGCTCAAGGTCGCCGGAATCAACGAGGTCGGGAACGGTCGTTGTCGTCGCGGTGTCGTGGATGCCCTCGAACGCTGCGAACCCGAGTGCGGCCACGATGATCATCCATAGCGCGAGGCTGTCCTGCCAGATCGCGACACCCAGACACGCGAGGAGCCCCGCGCGAATGATGTTGGATGCGGCCATGAGACCGCGCCTCGAGGAGGTGTCGACGATCGTGCCTACAACGATCGACAGCAGGACGGCTGGAACGTAAGCGGCGATCCTTGCTGCCGACACCGCTAAGGGGTCCGTAGTTATGCGCAGGACAAGGAGAGGAAGAATCACCATGACAATGCCGTCCGCAGCATTGGAGGAGATCGTCGCAGCCAGCAGCTGACGAAACCGGCGGCCCAGTGAGCGACCAGTCTTGGCGTTGATGGTAGACATCAGGAGCCTCTCACATCGTCACGCCCGTCGTCGCGGCTGGCGCTTTGCGGGGCAAGGGCCACCGGAAAGGCGCGGAACTGGACGTCGACCACGCGAGTATCCGACTCAGCTCCCTTGACCAAGTCCCGGCGGGTGATCCAGCGAGCCATGAGTTCTTGCATTTCCTGGGTGAAGACGCGTAGTTCCTCTGACGTCATGCGCATCATCGCGTTGACGTCTACGGGGCCCTTACGCCATTCCTCAGGCTCCTCGCCGCGCGCGACGCGGTCCTGAAACTCAGCAGCAGAACGGAACCTTAGATCCAGCCAGGCATGGCGGTACTCACGGCCTCCAGTCGCTCCCATGGACTCAAGGTCTGACCAGCCGTAGTTCCGGGCCGCAAACGGTGAAAACCAGACGCGGTCTCTGCCCGTTCCGTGGTCCCTCAGATCGATGATGAGGCCTGCCTTTTCAAGCTCACGCAGGTGGTAACTCGTTGTGCCGGATGTGACACCTAGTCGACGAGCCAGCTCGGTGGCTGTCGATGGGGCCTGAGCCAGCAGATCAACCATCTGACTGCGTAGCGGATGGCTCATAGCTCGCAGTTTTCGTGCTCCATCTGCCGCTTCCCGACGCACATGCCCTCCTCACTACAGCGAACCATCTGCAGAACTCTCTCTGCGAAAGTACCAGGGCGCATGACCGAACGAGGGAGAACTTGCTGCCATGGCAGGTAGTCGCCACTCTGTCGGTCTGGCTAAGTGATTTGACGCTGCGGGGGCGGTAGGCGCTGAAGCGCCGACGACGTGCATGGTGTCCACGTCTCAGCGGCGATGACCTCGTCCGAGCAGCTCGCGCCGCGCCGTGGCGGCGATCACGGAGTAGGCGCCGGCAGGGAGCCGCCTGATTCGTCACGGCCAGGCCCGGTCGCGCGGTTCACGCAGGAACTCGGTGCAGGACGTGGACCCGGTGTTGCTGGCACGCGTGGCCGTGGACCGACGTGTCAGGGCGTTCCTGGCCTACTTCTCGACCGGCGCCGACACGACGACTGCGGCGACCGTACGCAATGCACCCAGAGGCCTACACGGCAAGGCGGTGCATTGGACGAGTGCGACTGCCGGTGCCGCATCCGACCTCGAGGACTTTGCTGGCTCTGGCCAGCAGCACGCCGAGTAAGCGAGCCTCGGCCCCGGGGCCGTACCGCCTCGGAACTACTCTCCGGAGCGCGCCGCACGAACCGCCATATGCTAACTAGTTGCGCGGCTGCTTTTAATTGAATGAGCGCCTTTACCGCAAGACCAGTTTGGAGCGGTCATGGTCAATCAGCGCGACGGGCAGGCCGAGGGATGTCACACCTCCAGGCCATCAGCGGTTGACCCCGAAGGACTCACGCTGTCCGATACGCGACTCCCGTGGGCTCGACCGCCTACGCTAACCAGCGCGACCGCGGCGGCCTGGCGGGAGCAACCCACGACTGCGGGCCTTCGCGACCCAGCCCTGCGCGGTGCTGAGGGCGACGCCGTTGACTTGCGCCATCGTTGCTGAGGGATTCTCGTCGCCCTGGCCGGAGAGCTTGCCGTGCTGGAGTGCGACGAGCTCGTAGAAGTCGGGCACCCGCTTGGGGTTGCCGAGCGGTTTCAGTAGTTCGCGGTCGCTGACCTTTCGCCCGCTCGGGAGGATGATCTTGTCGCCGGTCACCGTGGTGACGCGCTTCATGGCGAAGAGCCGCTTGTTGATCGCTGCCTCGATCTTCGCGGTCGGGAGTTCTCGCAGCAGGTGGCTGGTGATGGGGTCGCCCGGTCGCCACGGTAGGTAGATCACGCCGGTGATCCGCACCTCTTCCGGGGTGGCGTAGAGCTGTCGCTGCAGGCGGATCATCACGCGCGTCGCGGTGGCCTCGTGCTCGATGTAGCGCCAGCGCCCCTCAGTGGTCGCGTTCTGCTCGGACTCGGCGGCGTCGTCGCCCGCCGCCTGGTCGTCGTAGCCGAGCACACGGTCGATCTCGCCGCTGGCATCGTCGGCGCGCTCGCCGGGAAAGCGGGCGGCGAGGTGCCAACCCGCAGGCAGGTCGGACTGGGTGAGCATGCCGTCGGCGGCCTGATCCCAGGGGCGGGCTGTCGGAAGTGCCATGCGCACCACACTATCCGGAACAGGAACTTATCTCATGTGCTTGCAAGGACGTGAACGGAGGTGCTTCAATGTCAGGTATTGGCACGAACGTTAGTTGCTGGCGAAGTTGACCTGGACTCGATGAGAGGAACCGGCATGACCGAGGCGACGAAGACGGACTACCTCACGCGCGCCGAGGCGGCTGCCCGATGCCGGGTGCCAGTGCCGACGTTCGACAAGCTGCGCCGCGAGGGTCTGATCCCCGAACCCGATGCGGAGGTCGGCAAGCACAAGCTCTGGCGTGCGGACACGATCGCCGAGTTCCTCGATGTCGGCGGGACGAGACGCTGATGGCCGGCCGGCCGGCGAAGGACTCCCCGCTCCGGCTCGACCCGCGCACCGGTAGGCCGCTGCCCGAGGGCATCCGCTGGCGCGAAGATCGGCAGCGCTACCAGATTCGCGTGCTGGTGCCTGACCTCTATGGCAACTGGGCCGAGCGCGCACGCACGTTCCGCACGCTGGGCGAGGCGAAGAAGGAGCTCGCCAACGCCGTCGCCGGGAAGAACCCGAACGGCGCGATGACGCTCACCCAGTGGCACGAGCGGCACTGGCCGGCGATCGGGGCATCGGTGCGACCGGGCACTGCGCGCGCCTACGCCGTCGCGTGGCGCCGACGGGTGCAGCCGACGCTCGGGCACCTGAAGCTCGAAGCGATCACCTCACCGCTGATCGAGACGGCGATGGCCGGGTGGGACTGCTCACCCTCGACCAAGGTCGACTCGCTCGCCCTCATCAGCCGCCTGCTCGACGCCGCGCGCCGGGCGCGGATCATCGACTACAACCCGGCGCGCGAGATCAGGCGCCCGACGCAGGACGCCTCGACCTCTCCCACCTCCCGGGCGCTGACCATGCCGCAGGTGACGACGATGCTCGAGCTGATCCCGGCCGGCGTCTATCGGCGCTACGCAGCCGCCCTCGTGTACACCGGCATGCGGGCGGGTGAGGCGACCGCCATCCGGGTGCGCGACGTCGACCTCACGCAGGGCGTGTTGCGCGTCAGCCGCAGCTTCTCGCCCGGCCTGAACGGCGAGCTCATCGAGCAGAGCCCGAAGAGCCACAAGGAACGACAGGTGCCGATCGTCCAGGCGTTCCTCCCGTTCGTGGACAAGGCCATGAAGGGCAAGGGGCCTGACGACCTGCTGTTCTCCGGGCCGAACGGCGGCCGGCTCGTCGCGGCGAACTTCCGCCGTGCGGTGAACTGGGCGACGATCAGGACGGCGCTCGACCGCCCCGACCTGCGCGTGCACGATCTGCGCCACACGTTCGCCACCATCCTGTTCGACGCCGGCGCCTCCGCACCCGACGTGCAGGCGGTGCTCGGGCACTCCAGCCTGCAGGTCACCGAGCGCTACTCCCGTGCACGCGAGGGCGTCGCCCGGCGCGCGGGTGCGGTGTTCGACCGCGTCACCACCGGCGGATATGGCACAGATATGGCACAGCGCCGTGCGGGGCCGGGTCTGTGAGCGCCGTCAGCGCCTCGGTGCCGAGGCCCCGGGACCCGTAGGGCCACCCTAGAAAGGGTGTCTGACCAGGGAGAACGGCTGGCGGAACGACGAAGGCCCCGCACTCACGTGCGGGGCCTTCTGCGGTGGCTCCGACCGGCGTCGATCCGGTGACCTTTCGATTTTCAGTCGAACGCTCTACCAACTGAGCTACAGAGCCCTGACACGAACGCCCGGTCCTCTCGGACCGGGCGTCCGTACCGGCGACCCCGACGGGACTTGAACCCGCGACCTCCGCCGTGACAGGGCGGCGCGCTAACCAACTGCGCTACGGGGCCTCGTGTGAGGCGTGGAGCCTGGTACTACCTGGTGCTGATCGTACGTGCCGTGCCGTCCTGCTGGTGGTGCGTACCCCCAACGGGATTCGAACCCGTGCTACCGCCGTGAAAGGGCGGGGTCCTAGGCCGCTAGACGATGGGGGCCCGTTGTGCTGGACGCCCGTGACGCCGCAGCGCCCCAAGACCTCCGACAGCATACGGGGAAGGGACCCCCAGGAGCAAAATTGGCGGCCGTGTGCTCCTGGTCACGTGCGGGGCGCGGTGCGCCGGACCGTGTCGCCTGAGCACCGGGCAGGGCAGGATGGTGCCCGTGGTGGACATGACGCAGGAGGCCTTCGATGAGGCCGTGGCGGAGGCGCTCGACCTCATCCCGGTCGAGCTGACCGAGCAGATGGACAACGTCGTCGTCCTCGTGGAGGACGAGCCCACCGCGGAGCAGCTCGAGGGCAGCGAGGACGAGGACCTCCTGGGCATCTACGAGGGGACCCCACTGACGGAGCGGGACTCCTGGTGGGCGGCGGGCTCTCTGCCGGACCGCATCACCATCTTCCGCGGCCCCACCCTGCGGCTGTGCGAGAGCGCCGAGGAGGTCGTCGAGGAGGTCGCGATCACCGTCGTCCACGAGGTCGCCCACCACTTCGGCATCGACGACGCCCGGCTGCACGATCTCGGCTGGTCCTGAGGCGCCTCCTCCTCAGGCGTCGTCCTCCTCGGCGATCTCCCCGGAGGGGCGGTCCGCGCCCGTGGACATCACCGCACCCTTGCCGACGTCGACGAGCGGCCCGGTCGTGCCGGCCGCGGCGGCGTCGGCCGCGGTGAACGAGGGCAGGGTCAGCCCGTCGTCGTCGTCGACGGGGGCGCGGACCATGGTCGCCGTGGCCCAGCCGCGCGCCAGGAGGTAGTGGTCGGTGCCGGGCTCGTCCTCGGCCTCGACGCCGGAGTAGGTGAGCTGGACGTAGCCGGTGCCGACCTCCTTGACCCGGGCCTGGACCGCGCCGAAGCTGGCGAGCGAGGCGGCCCGCAGCCCGCGGAGCCGGTCCGGCGCGACGTCGGGCACGTTGATGTTGAGGACCCGCTCGTGGAACGGCTCCGCGACGAGCCAGGCGTAGGCGCGGGCTGTGACGAGCCCGGCGGTGTCCCAGTGCTGGGGCTTGCCCGACGCGATCGAGACCGCCATCGCCCGGATCCCGTGGGAGGTCGCCGACAGGGCGGCGCCCACCGTTCCCGAGTGCAGGGTGGCCCGGCCGGTGTTGGCGCCGAGGTTGATGCCGCTGAGGACGACGTCCGGCCGGGGGCCGAACGCGCCGAAGGAGGCCACGAACGTGATGAGTGCGGGGGCAGCCTTGACCCCGAACGCCTCGACGCCGTCGGGCAGGCCCGGCGGCCGGCCCTCGACGAGCACGAGGTGCCCGTCCTCCTCCTGGGCGGTCAGGGCCGCCGACGCACCGGAGTACTGACGGTGCGGGGCCGCGACGACTACCTCGTGCCCGGCGTCCAGCGCCACCTGGGCGAGGACGGTGAGGCCGGGCGAGGCGATGCCGTCGTCGTTGGTGACGAGAACCCGCACCGGGGACCATCTCCTTTCCGTCCGAGCGCCGACGCCGGCGCTGTCTAGAGGGACATCTCCTCGATGCTGATCCGCTGGGCGAACCGCTCGATCTGGTCCTTGCGGCCGGTGCCGAGGCCCCGGCGGGTGACGTTGAGCGCTCCCGCGGCCGCGCCCAGGCGCACCGCGTCGGCGATGTCCAGGCCCCGGCCCAGGCCGACGGCGATGCCCGCGGTCATCGAGTCACCGGCCCCGCGGTGGTCCAGCGGGGTCATCACCGGCCCCTCGGCGAGGTGCGCGCCGTCGGCGGTGACGAGGAGGGCGGGCTCCTGGGCTCGCGAGACGACCATGGCCCCGACCCCGTGGTCCACCAGCGCGCGGGCCGCGGCGAGGAGGGAGGCGGGCTCGGGGTCCGCGGCGAGGCCGGCGGCCAGGATCTCCTCGTGGCTCATCTTCAGCACCGTGGGTCCGGCCTTCGCGGCGGCGACGGCGGCCTCGCCGGAGAGGTCGGCGACGACGGCACGGCCAGCGGAGCGCAGGTCGCGGACGATCCGGCCGAAGAAACTCGCGGGCAGGACGTCCGCGGGCTCCGCGCCGGTGACGACGAGGACGTCGGCCTCGAGGGCGTCGACGAGCAGGGTGCCGTACAGGTCGTCGAGCTCGTGGCGGTTGAGGGCGAAGGGTGGCATGTGCGCGACCGTCTCGCGGTCCTCGCCCCGCAGGTCGTGGATGTACGCGCCGTTGCCGCCGTTGTAGGTCACGCCATGGATCGTGAGCTTCTCCGTGGTGAGCATCTGGGCGACGAGCGGGCCGATCTCGCCACCGAACGGCCCGCACACCGTGACGTCCGCGCCGAGGGAGACGGCCATGCGGGCGACCCACAGGCCCTGCCCGCCAGGGTGGAGGTGGATGTCGGCCTGGGAGGAGGTCCGCCCCGGGATGGCCTGGGAGTCGGCGATCTCGACGACGAGCAGCGGGGTCGGGGCCAGGACGCAGATGCGCGGACGGGCCGGTGCGGCGTTGTCGTCGGGCGTGCGCAGGTCACGTCGCTGCGCCGCCTCCGCGGGGGACCCTCCCATGACCTGAGACTAGGGGCGGACCCCCGGCGCGACCAGAG
The DNA here is from genome assembly GCF_003814705.1 of Georgenia muralis. Classification (NCBI taxonomy): domain Bacteria; kingdom Bacillati; phylum Actinomycetota; class Actinomycetes; order Allobogoriellales; family Allobogoriellaceae; genus Georgenia; species Georgenia muralis. The sequence goes on from NZ_RKRA01000001.1 coordinate 1,988,616, forward strand.
GGGTGTGCAGGCTCGCCGAACAGGGGCACGATGGGCGGATGACGACTCCCGAGCGCACCGCCGCACCGGCCACGCCCGTGCGCATCCTCGAGGGCCAGGCGGCCAGCGACCGGGCGGCGCGGGCGCTGGTCCAGTACTTCGCCGAGCTGGACGAGCGCTTCGCCGGCGGGTTCGACCCGGCGCTGACCGAGCAGGTCGACCCCGCGGACGTGACGCCGCCCAGGGGGGACTTCCTGCTCCTCACCGAGCTCGGCTCCGGCCGGGTCCTCGGGTGCGGCGGGGTGCGGCTGCTGCCCGGCGGCGAGGTCGAGCTGCGCCGGATGTGGCTGGTGCCCGACGCCCGCGGGCAGGGCCTGGGCCGGTTCCTCCTGCGGACCCTGGAGAACCGGGCACGGGCCCTGGGCGGGCGCCGCGTGGTGCTCTCGGTCAACGAGGCGCTGACCGAGGCGGTCTCGCTGTACGAGTCGGCCGGCTACCGGCCGGCGGAGCCCTTCGAGGACAACCCCTACGTCCAGGTCTTCCTCGGCAAGGAGCTCGGCTGACCCCGCGGCAAGGAGCTCGGCTGACCCCGCCGCCCGCGAGCGTGGGCACGAGAGCGTGGGCGGACGACGGCGCCGTCCAGGCACCGTTCAGCGCACGCCCAGGGCCCGGACCTAACCTGGGCGCCATGAGCATGACCATCGACGCAACGATCGACACCACCGTGGACGTCATCGCCCTGGTGATGTGGGTGGCCGGCGGCGTCGTCGCCGGTCTCCTCGTCTCCTACGTCGTCACCGGCATCACCCGGGTCCTCGCCCGACGGCACCCGGTCGCGGGGATCATCACCCGGCGCGGCCGGCGGCCGTTCCAGGCGATGCTCGTCGTCGCGGGCGCGTGGGTGGGGCTGGTGCTCGGCGCCCCGCTCGCGACCGGGATCCGCGAGCCCGGCTGGCGGGCGGTGGCCCAGCACGTCCTGTTGATCCTGCTCATCTCCGCCGGCACGTGGTTCGTCGCCCAGATGGTCCGGGTGGTCGAGGACGCCGCGCTCGAGCACATCCGCGCCCGTGGCGGTGCCGCCAGCGGGCGGGACCGGCGGGTCCAGACCCAGGCGCAGGTGCTGCGACGGGTGGCCTTCGCCGTCGTCGTCATCCTCGGGATCGCGGCCGCCATGCTGACCTTCCCGGGCGCCCGCGCTGCGGGGGCGAGCCTGCTGGCCTCGGCCGGCATCGTCTCGGTCGTCGCCGGTCTCGCGGCGCAGACCACCCTGGGCAACCTCATCGCGGGCCTCCAGCTGGCCTTCACCGACGCGATCCGTGTGGACGACATCGTCATCGTCGAGGGCGAGTTCGGCTACATCGAGGAGATCACCCTCACCTACGTCGTCGTCCGGCTGTGGGACGACCGCCGCATGATCATGCCCTCGACGTACTTCACCACCACCCCGTTCGAGAACTGGACCCGGCAGGCGCCCGCGCTCCTGGGCACGGTGGAGCTGGACGTGGACTGGCGGGTGCCCGTCCCGGCGATGCGGGCCGAGCTCGTGCGGCTGCTCGAGGGCTCGGACCTGTGGGACAAGCGCGTGGGGGTCTTCCAGGTTCACGACGCCACCGGTGGGCTCATCCGGGTGCGCGCCCTCGTCTCGGGCAAGGACGCCCCGACCCTGACCGACCTGAAGTACTACGTGCGCGAGAACCTCGTCGACTGGCTCCAGACCCACGCGCCCTACGCGCTGCCGCGCCAGCGCACCATGGAGGAGTGGGTCGAGACCACCGACGACCGGGCGGGCGAGCTCTACGGCGAGCTCGCCGAGGAGCTCACCGAGCTGGCCGACCTCGACGGCGCCGAGACGCCCGAGCCGGACACCCTGGCGCTCGCGCAGACCCGGCAGGAGAACCCCGAGGAGCGTCGTCGTCGCGAGACCGAGGCGCGTCGGGCGCGACGGCGCGCGGCCCGGGAGGACCGCCGCCGCGCCCGCGAGCACGGCGGGCTGCCCGGCCGGGCCGCGGAGGAGCGGGCCCGGCCGTCCTCGGACGCCACGCGGGTGCTCGACCTCAGCGAGGTCGAGGCCGCTGGGGCGGGGGACCACAGCGGCGCCCGCGGAGCCGGCGGCGCGCCCGCGGTGGACCGGGCCGACCCGTCGGCGCCCCGGCGCACCTCGATCATCGACCGGGTGGATCTACCGGCGGTCGGGCGGGAGGCCCGCACCGGCCACGAGGCCAGCGTCTTCACCGGGTCGAAGGAGGCCGAGGAGCGGGCCAGGGCCTTCACGGGGCCGAGCGCGGAGGTGCTCCAGGAGCGCGAGATCACCGCTGAGCGCAAGCGGGCCGAGGAGTCCCCCCGCACGCCGACCGAGGGCCGCGCCGGCGAGCTGTACGGCAAGGACGGCGCACCGGACGGCGACGCGGAGTGAGTGCGGCTCGAGGTGACGACCGGCCCGCGGTGACGCACCATGGAGCCATGACGACGGACCGGGTCGAGAAGACCGACGAGCAGTGGCGCGCCGAGCTCGACTCCTTCGAGTACCAGGTGCTGCGCCTGGCCGGAACCGAGCGGCCCTTCACCGGTGCGCTCCTCGCCGAGGACCGGGTGGGGGTGTACCGCTGCCGCGGCTGCGGCGCCGAGCTGTTCCGGTCCGAGACGAAGTTCGACGCCCACTGCGGGTGGCCCAGCTTCTACGCCCCGCAGGACAGTGACGCCGTCGAGCTCGTCGAGGACCGCTCCCACGGCATGGTCCGCACCGAGGTCCGCTGCGCCCGGTGCGGCTCGCACCTCGGGCACGTCTTCGAGGACGCCCCGCAGACCCCCACCGGTGACCGCTTCTGCATGAACTCCGTCTCCCTGACCTTCGAGGAGCGCGACGGCGAGCGGTGATCCGCCTCCTCACGCTCAACCTCCAGCACGGCCGGCCGGTCGCCGGCGCACCGGTGGGTGAGGCCGCCCCGCCGGGCCGGGGCCCCGTCGGGCCGTCCCGCGCCCTGCTCGCGGCCGCCGAGCAGGTCGCGGCCGCCCGCCCCGACGTCGTCCTCCTCCAGGAGGTCGACCGCGGTCAGCGCCGTTCCGGCCGGATCGACCAGACGGCGCTCCTCGCCGAGGCGTTGGACCTGCCCCACCACCGGTTCGCCCCGTCGTTGCTCGGCTCGGCCACCGGCCTGCGCCTGACCGCCCCGGGGCTCCTGCCCGCGCGCTGGCGGGCCGGCCGAGCCGGATACGGCGTGGCGATCCTCAGCCGGCACCCGGTCCGGTCGTGGCACGTCCTGCGCCTGCGGGGCGCGGGCCTGCGACGGCGCGACGGAGGCGCTCCGGCGTACGACGCGGGACGGGTGGCGCTCGCGGCGGTCGTGGACACCCCTGACGGTCCGGTGACGGTGCTGACCACGCACCTGTCGGTCGAGCCCGCGACCGCCCGCGCCCAGCTCGCCCTCACCGCCGCCGCGCTGAGCACCCTCCCCGGACCGCGCGTCCTCGGCGGCGACCTCAACCTCGACCCGGCCGACGTCGCCGCCGTCGCCGGGCTGGTCCCCCTGGCGACGGCGCCGACGTTCACCAACCGCCGGCCCCGGCGCCAGCTCGACCACCTCCTCGGCGACGGCGTCCGAGCGGCCGGTCCGGGCCGGCCGCACCACCTCCCGGTCTCCGACCACGCCGGCCTCGGCGTGGACGTCCTGCCCGGCTGAGGACCACGCGGTGGAACAATGACCGCCGGTCCAGGTCGGCGGGGGAGTGGTGCGCGTGGGTGGGGTGCTCACCGGCTTCTTCTCCCTCGGCGTCGTCGTCGCCCTGGGCTACCTTCTGGCGCGTCACGAGGTCCTCGGTCCCGGCGCCGACCGGGTCCTGAGCAAGCTCACGTTCTTCGCCGCGACGCCGGCGCTGATGTTCCGCACGCTCGCGGGCGCCGACGTCGGCGCCGTGTTCTCCACCGGTGCCCTGGTCACCGTCGCCACGGCGGTGACCATGGCGGTGCTCTACGTCCTGCTCGCGGCGGTGCTCCTGCGCCGCCGGGGCGCCGAGGTGACCATCGGCGCGCTGACGGCGAGCTACGTCAACGCCGGCAACCTCGGCATCCCCATCCTCGTGTTCGCCGTCGGCGACGCGACCGCCATCGCCCCGGTCCTGCTCCTGCAGCTGCTCGTGATGGTCCCCGTCGCCTTCACCGTCCTGGACCGGCAGACCGGACGGCGCGGCGTCTCCCGCCTCGACGCGGTCACCGGTCCCCTGCGCAACCCGCTGGTCATCGGAGTCGGGGCAGGTCTCGTGGTGGCGCTGACCGGGGTGCGGCTGCCCGAGCTCGTCCTCCTGCCGGTGGACATCCTCGCCGACATGGCCGTCCCCGTGATGCTCATCGCGTTCGGGCTGTCGCTGCGGGGGGCGCCGCTGCCCGGCCGCGGCGAGGTGCGGGCGCCGATGTGGCTCGCGGCGGTCCTGAAGTCGCTCGTCGCCCCGGCACTCGCCTACGCCCTCGGCCGGGCGGCGGGCCTGACCGGCGACGCCCTCCTCGCCCCGGTCGTGGTCGCCGCCCTGCCGAGCGCGCAGAACGTCTTCGTCTACGCCATGCGCTACGGCCGGGCGGTGGCCCTGGCCCGCGAGGTCATCCTCATCACGACGATCGCCTCGGTCGCGGTGGTCGTGGCCCTCACGGCGGTCCTCGGGTGAGCGACGCGGAGGGCCCGGGCGGGCCGGTGGCAGGGGGAGCGGTCGGCGGCGCCGGGGTCGGCAGCCCCGGACCCGGCGGCTCGGGCGACGGCGGCCGGGGCGACGGCGGCCGGGGCCGACCGGTCGTCCCCGCGCCGGCGCTGTTCATGGCGTCGGGGGTCAGCCTCTACCTCGGCGCCGCGCTCGCGGTCTCGCTCTTCGCGGTCCTGCCGCCCACCGACGTCGCCTGGTGGCGCATCGCCGTCGCCGCCGTCTTCCTCCTGCTGTGGCGACGGCCCTGGCGGCGGGTCTGGACCTGGCGCACCGCCGCGGGCTCGGCGCTGTTCGGGGTCGTGCTCGGCGGCATGAACCTCCTCTTCTACGGCGCCATCGCCCACCTGCCCCTGGGCACGGCCGTGTCCCTGGAGTACCTCGGGCCGGTCGCCGTCGCCGCCCTCACCGGCCGCGGACTGCGGGCCCGTCTCGCGCTCGTCCTCGCCGCCGGCGGGGTGCTGGCGATCAGCGGCTTCGGGGTGGACTGGTCCGCGCCGGGCACCGCGTCGGGGGTGGCCCTCGCCCTCGCTGCCGGGGCGTCCTGGGCGGTCTACATCCTCCTGGGCCGGCGCATCGCCGCCGGGCGCAGCGGGCTGGACTCCCTGTCGATGGCGATGCCCGTCTCGGCGCTCGTCTTCGTCCCGGTGGCGGCCGGGACGGTGGGACGCGTCATCGGTGACCCCGCGCTCCTGCTCGCCGTGGTCGGGGTGGGCGTGCTGTCCTCCCTGGTCCCGTACGCCATCGAGCAGGTCGCGCTCACCCGGCTGCCCGCGGTGACCTTCGCGCTGCTGACCTCGCTGCTGCCGGCGACGTCGCTGCTCGTCGGTCTCCTCGTCCTGCGGCAGGTCCCGAGTGTGGGTGAGGTCCTCGGCCTCGTCCTCGTCTCCGCCGCCGTCGCGCTGGCGACGCGGGAGTAGCGCCACCCAGCCGGCGAGGCCGGCCGCCCGGTAGGTCCCGTGGGTGCGCGCCCCAGGCTCACTGCGGCGGGCCGGGCAGCGTCGGCGGCCCGATCTCGGCCGCGACCCGCTCCAGCCAGCCCGGCGGCAGCCAGGCCCCGCCGGCGAGCCGGGGGTGGTCCGGGTAGCGGTCCAGGGCCCACAAGGCGAACACGAGCTCCGCCCAGTCGGTCTCGAGCAGCCAGCGCACCGGCCCGGTGGTCGAGCGGCCCGTGAGGTCCACGAGACCGCGGCGGCCCACCTCGCACGCGTCCACCGCCGTCCAGGGCCAGGGCGAGACCCCGTGCGGGCCGGAGAGGTAGAAGCCGTGGGTCGAGACCGTGAGGAGACCGCCGCCCGCCTCGGCCCACCGCGGCCGGGCCGCGCGCTCCGCCTGCCGCTTCCGGCGGCTGTTGCCCCACGCCTGGCCGACCGCGACCGCGGCGGTGGCGGCCAGCCCCACCGCGCCCGTGGCGAAGAAGAACGCCGAGCTCTTCTGGTACGTCGCGTCCCCGGCGGCGAGCACGTACCGGGTGAACGGTCCCGCCGCGAGCATCACCTCGCCCTCGCCCTCGCCCTCGCCGTCGCCGTCGTCGAGGCCGGGCCGGGCCGGTGAGGGGACGGCCGCGGGCGGGTGCGGCGTCCGTCCCGCCGCGCGGGCGGCGGCCATGGCGCAGGTGTGCCACAGCGCCGCGTCCGGGCCGGTCAGGTTCTCCCACCCCACGGGCACCAACCTACGTCGGCCGGCCGCGGCTCGGGCGACGTGACGGGCGCCTCGCCGGCCCATCGGCCCTGATGAGGCGCGGGCGTGCCATACTGGCGGCAGGGAAGCGCCCGACTGCGGCGCCCCGACATCGCACTGCACGGCCACCGCGCCGGCGGGTCCACCGCCGATGACGAGTGAGCGGAGATGCCTGCGGTGACCTCTTTGACTGAGAGAAGCACCCCTTCGTGCCCCAGAACTCCTCTGCGCCCGCCTCCTTCGACGCCCTCGGCGTGCCGAAGAAGCTCACGGCGAGCCTGACCGCCCGCGGCATCGCCGCCCCGTTCCCCATCCAGGCCGCGACGCTGCCCGACACCCTCGCCGGGCGTGACGTCCTCGGCCGGGGCCGCACCGGCTCCGGCAAGACGCTCGCCTTCGCGCTGCCGCTGGTGGCCCGCCTGGCCGCCCTCGTGCCGTCCGGGGAGACCATCCCCGGGCGCTCGCAGCCGGGCCGTCCCCGCGGCCTCGTGCTGGCCCCGACGCGTGAGCTCGCCACCCAGATCGCCGAGACCGTCACCCCGCTGGCCACCGCCGCCGGGCTGAAGGTCATGACGATCTTCGGTGGCGTCAACCAGACCCGCCAGGTCGAGACGCTGCGCCGCGGCGTCGACATCGTCGTCGCCACCCCCGGCCGGCTCGAGGACCTCATGGGTCAGCGCCACGTCGTCCTCGACGCCGTCGCCGTGACCGTCCTGGACGAGGCCGACCACATGGCCGACCTCGGCTTCCTCCCCGGGGTCACGCGGATCCTGCGCGCGACCCCGGCGGGCACGCAGCGGCTGCTCTTCTCCGCCACCCTCGACCGGGGCGTGGACAAGCTCGTCAAGCAGTTCCTCGACCGGCCCCTCGTGCACAGCGTCGACCCGGCTGAGTCCGCGGTGACCTCCATGGAGCACCACGTCTTCCTCGTCGGTGACGCCACCGAGAAGACCGAGCTCGTGCACGCCCTCGCCTCCGGCAGCTCGCGGCGGCTGCTGTTCACCCGCACCAAGCACCAGGCCAAGAAGCTCGCCCGCCAGCTCACGTCCAACGGCATCCCGGCCGTCGAGCTGCACGGGAACCTCTCGCAGAACGCCCGCGAGCGGGGCCTGGACGCGTTCACCTCCGGCGACGTGCGCGTCATGGTGGCCACCGACATCGCCGCTCGCGGCATCCACGTCGACGACATCGACCTCGTCGTGCACGTCGACCCGCCCGCCGAGCACAAGGCCTACTTGCACCGCTCCGGGCGGACGGCGCGGGCCGGCAACGGCGGCGACGTCGTCACCCTCGTCCTGCCCGAGCAGCGCGGTGACTTCCGCGCCCTCGCCCGCGCGGCGAAGATCGACGCCGCCCCGGTGCGCGTCGGTGCCACCGACGACAAGGTCCTCGCGCTCGTGGGCGAGCTCGCCCCGGCCGTGAGCGCCGAGAAGGCGCATGCCGCGGCGTCGCGCAAGCCCGTGGCCCAGCCGCAGGGGACGGGCGGTGGTCGCCGTCGCGGCGGCGCCGGCCGGTCCGGTGGTCCGGCGGAGGGCGGGGCCCCTCGCGGCGCCCGCACCGCCGGAGCCGGGCGGTCCGGCGCTGGTAGCTCCCGGGGTGCGGGCCGGGCCGGCGGTGCCGGTCGCGCCGACGGTGCCGGTCGCGCCGACGGCGGGCGCTCCGGCGCTCGGGCGTCCGGCGGCTCGCGGACCGTGTGGTCCTCCTCGGGCGAGCGCTCCGGCGAGAGCGCCGGCCGGTCCCCTCGCGGCAGCCGCCGTGCGACGTCGCCGTCCCGCTCGGTCTGACCCGCAGGCATCCGTCAGCAGGATGTGATGTTTCCGTAACCGTTTCAACGTGCGGCCCCCCGGCCGACCTGCCACGCTTCCCCTGTTGGAAGCAAGGCCGCAGACCGTGGCACACGAAGGAAGCGAGGAACACCTCATGGGCGAACTCATCGGGCTCATCATCTTCGGCGCCGTGATCGGCGCGCTGGCCCGCCTGTTCATGAAGGGCGACCAGAACATCGGCATCATCTGGACGATCATCCTGGGCGCCCTGGGCGCCTGGGTCGGCTCGCTCCTCGCCGGCCTGCTGGGCGTGGAGGACACAGCCGGCATCGACTGGATCCGGTGGATCATCTCGATCATCATGGCGATCATCTTCATCTCGATCTACATCGGGATCCGTCGCGGCGGCAGCCGTCGCGTCTGACGACGCCGACGGGCACGACGAAGGCCGGCAGCACCTCGGTGCTGCCGGCCTTCGTCGTCCGTCCTGCCTAGACGGTGACGGCGGAGCGCCCCTCGGACAGGACTCGCAGCGCGCCCACCCCCACGGGCTCGGTGGCCAGCAACGGGATGACGGCGCACCGACCACCTGCTGCGGCGAGGACCCGCTCGAGCTGCGGTCCCTCGGTCGCGGCGCGGCGCCGGAGCAGCGGGTGGGTCGTCCTGGTCGCGGAGAGGGCGTCGTTGACCACCCAGGCCCAGGGCTCGATGCCCGCCCGCTCGAGGTCGGTCTGGAGCTGTTCCGCCTCGAGGACCGGGGTCGCCTCAGGCAGGGTCACGATGATGACCTTGGTGTGCTCGCCGTCCTGCAGGCGCATCATCGGGGTGGTGTACGAGCCGTCCGCCCCCATCTGTCGCACGATGTCGCGGTGGTACGACCCGGTCGCGTCGAGCAGCAGGAGCGTGTGCCCGGTCGGCGCGGTGTCCATGACGACCACGCGCCGTCGCGCCTCGTTCACCGCCCGCGAGAACGCCTGGAACACGGCGATCTCCTCCGTGCACGGGGAGCGGAGGTCCTCCTCGAGCGCGGCTCTGCCGGCCGCGTCCAGCGAGGCTCCCTTGGAGCGCAGGACGGTCTCGCGATAGGTGCGCGTCGCCTCCTCGGGGTCGATCCGCGAGACCTGCAGGCCCGGGGTCGAGCCGTCGAGCGTCTCGGCGAGGTGCGCAGCGGGATCGGTGGTCGTGAGGTGGACGTCCAGGCCGCGCTCCGCGAGGGCCACGGCGAGAGCGGCGGCGACGGTTGTCTTCCCCACCCCGCCCTTGCCCATGAGCATGACCAGGCCGTGGTCCCTCGTCGCCAGCTCATCGACCAGGTTGCCGAGCTCGCTCACACCCGCCGGGAGATCTGCAGAGCCGCCGGCCGTCGAGGGCCGGTCGGGCGGTGGCGCGGCGGGCTCGAACAGGGTGGCGAGGGCCTCCAGTCCGACCATGTTCTCGCCCTTGAGGGGCAGTATGTCGGTGGGCAGGCCGGACAGAGCCGGCGGCATCGTGCGCAGCACCTCCTGCTCCCGCCGGTGGACGGCGGTGGCGAGCTCGTCCTGGTCGGCGGGCTCCGGCAGGACGGCGTTGACGACGACGTGCTGCTCCCGCAGCCCGAGTTCGGCGAGCTCGGCCCGGGTGCGGGCGATCTCCTCGACGGCGGCACGCTGCGCGCGGGTGACCAGCACGAGCCGGGTGCGGTGCGGGTCGCCCAGCGCTGCGACGGCGTCGGCGTAGACGGACCGCTGCCGCTCGAGGCCGGCGAGCGGTCCCAGACAGGAGGCGTCGCCCTTGCCCTCCTCGAGGAAGTCGGTCCACGAGCCGGGGAGCTGGAGCAGGCGGATCGTGTGCCCGGTGGGTGCGGTGTCGAAGACGATGTGGTCGAAGCCGGCCGCCGAGCCCTCTCCGGTGAGCAAGCCGGTGAACTCGTTGAAGGAGGCGATCTCCGTCGTGCAGGCGCCGGAGAGCTGCTCCTCGATCACCGCGATCTCGGGCGCCGGGAGGATCGCTCGCACCGGGCCGACGATCCGCTCGCGGTACGCCTCGGCCGCCTGGTCGGGGTTGATCTCGAGCGCGGAGAGCCCGGGGACCGCCGGGACGGACGTGACGGTGTTGCCGATGCGTAGGCCGAACACCTGACCGACGTTGGAGGCGGGGTCGGTGCTCACCAGGAGCACCGAGCGGCCCGTGCGAGCGAGGTGGATGGCGGTCGCACACGCGACCGAGGTCTTGCCGACACCGCCCTTGCCGGTGAGGAAGAGGAAGCGCGGCAGGTCCGTGAGGAAGGAGGGGAGCGTTGCGGTTCCCATCAGCAGGAGCCCGAGCCGCCGCAGCAGCCGCCCGTCCCGTTTGCCATGGTCAGCGGGGCCCGACCCGAGGGCTGAGGGGCGAGCCGAGCCCACCGGGCGAGGTCGTCCCGGCCGGGGTACCGCCCGGCCATGGCGACCGCACCGTCGACGAGGACCAGGGGCAGACCCTGCGAACCGGAGACCTGGAGGAGGTCCAGGACGGCGGGCCGCCCCGCGAAGGCTGCCGGCTCGGAGGCGAGGTTGTAGCGGGAAACCTGCCCGCCCTGCGACCTGAGCCACTCCAGGTCGGCCGAGAAGCTCACCAGCTCCTGGGGGACGTCGGGCCCGCACACGCCGGTGCTGCAGCACATAGCCGGCTCGAATACCTCGATGACGCTCATGTCGAACTCCAGGTCAGTTGGATCGAAAGGTGTCGATACGTACTGCCCTACCATAGGACCTCTGGATCGACCGACGTCAATCCGAAGGTCCTATGCTGGCTCCATGCCCGTCCTCGAGAGCCTTCCGATCCTCGACATCTCGGCGTGCCGGTCCGCGCTGGTACGGGAACCGCTCGCGGTGGAGCGGGCGGCGGAGCTCGCTCGTGCCTTCAAGGCGCTCGCCGAGCCCGCGCGCCTGCGGCTGCTGTCGCTCATCGCCGCGCACGAGCGTGGGGAGGCGTGCGTGTGCGATCTCACCGAGCCGCTGGGCCTGAGCCAGCCGACGGTCTCCCATCACCTCAAGGTGCTCCGTGAGGCTGACCTCATCACGGGGGAGCGCCGGGGGACCTGGGTCCACTACCGGATCGTGCCCGGCGCGCTCGAGCGGCTCGGCGCGGTCCTGGCGGACGTCGTCGAGGCGGACGACACCCCGTCGGGTGTGCTGCGTCCGGGGTGCTGAGCCGGCGCGTCAGAAGATCAGTGTGATCACCTTGACCGCCGTCATGACCACGATGAGCACCCCGAACAGGCGCTTGAGCTGCGGCCCCGTGACGTACCGGCTGGTCAGCCTCGCGCCGAGGTAGGAGCCCGCGGCGCCGACGACCACGAGCACGGCCGCCAGGCCGAGGTCGACGTCCGCGGTGGACAGGTGGGGCACGAGCGAGGTGAACGAGGGCAAGGTGACGGCGACGGCGGTGACGCCGGCCGCCGTCTTCGGCTCGTAGCCCACGAGGACGAGGGCGGGCATGAGCAGGAACCCGGGACCCACCCCGAGGAGTCCCGCCAGGACGGCGATCGGCACCGCGAGCAGGATGGCGCGCCCGAGAGCCGGCGCCGCCGCGCGCGCGGTCGGCGAGGGGCGGAACATCCGCCACGCCAGGTAGGCGACGGCGAGGAGGTAGATGCCCCACAGCCACTGCTGCGGGGTGCCCTGGGCGAGCCACGCACCCGCCGGTGCCGCCACGCCGGTGACGGCGGTGAGGAGGAGGGCGGGCCGCCAGGCGACGAGTCCGCTGCGGGCGAAGCCCCAGGCCGCGAAGATCGCGGTCACGCCGTTGAGGAAGAGACTGAGGGGCTGGACCTGGTGGACGAGGTCGGGGAGGAAGAAGCCCAGGAAGGGAACGGCGGCGAATGCCACACCGAGGCCGAGCATGCCCGAGGCAATCGAGAGGGCGAGGAGCCCCGCCGCCATCAGGACCACGACGCCGGTCACGGCGTCACCCCGAGGGGTCTTGGTTCAGTCACGGTTGAAACGTAGGCCGACCCGACCGGGTAGGGGCGGGACGTTCGTCTCGCCGGCTGCGGCTCCGCCGCGCGTCATGGACCGAAGGTCCCGGGGGACGACGGCCGGAGGTGCCCTGCGCAAGGATGACGGCAGAGCGACCACGTCGACGAGGGAGAGCCCATGTCCGCACATCTGCCCGAGGTCTACACCGACTTCCGCGAACGTTTCCCGGAGGTGATGCGCCACCAGGACGCGCTCGCCGCCTCGATCGACGACGCCGGCCCGCTGGACGAACGGACCACGAGGCTCGTCAAGCTCGGCATCGCGCTCGGCGCGCAGGCCGACGGCGCCGTCAGGTCGAACGTGCGCAAGGCACTCGCCGCGGGTGCGAGCCCGGCCGAGGTCGAGCAGGTGGTCCTGCTCGGCCTGACGACACGCGGTTTCCCCGCGACGATCGCTGCTTGGCAGTGGACGAACGAGGTCCTGCACGGCAACGGCTGACCGGGCGCCGCGAGGGCCGGCAGCACCTCGGCGCTGCCGGCCCTCGTCTTAGCCTCGATCCACCGAGGGCTGACTGTTACGGGTAGGCGCGGGAACGCGAGAATGCCCCTCTGAGCTGGGAAGATACGACTTGTCGAAGGTCCGTATCGCCAGTTCAAGAAGGGCATCTCGTAGATGCAACTTTCTCACACCCGTCCGGTCGTGTCCGCGACGTTCGATGAGCCCAACCTCGTGTCGGCCGCCGGCCTGGTCCCGGTGATGGCCCTGGCCCGTCGGGCGGGACTGCGGGAGTTGGCCGACGAGCGGCTGAGCGTGCCCACGGACAAGGGCGCCAACGCCGGCCTGAAGCTGTCCTCGCTGGTCGCGGGCATGGCCGCCGGCGCGGACAGCATCGACGACATGGCCCTGCTGCGCCACGGCGGCATGGGCAAGGTCTTCTCCGGTGCCTACGCCCCCTCGACGCTGGGCTCGTTCCTGCGCTCGTTCACCTTCGGCCACGTCCGCCAGGTCGACGCGGTCGCCTCACGGTTCTTCCTCGCCCTGGCCGAGCACACCACCCTGCTCGGCGGCGCGGCGGACGCGGGGATGGTGATGGTCGACATCGACGACACCATCGTTGAGGTCCACGGCTACGCCAAGCAGGGGGCGGCGTTCGGGTACTCCGGCGTGCGAGGGCTCAACGCCCTGCTTGCCACCGTCTCCACCGATCAGGTCGCACCGGTGATCGCCGCCCAGCGGCTCCGCAAAGGGTCGGTGGGTTCCCCGCGCGGGGCGGCCCGGCTGGCGACCGACACCTTGGCGCTGATCCGCCGCAGCCGGCTGGCCGGCCGTGGTGTGCTGGTGCGGGCCGACTCGGCGTTCTACTCCCACACTCTGGTCACCGCGGCGCTCAAGGCCGGCGCGCAGGTCTCGATCACCGCGCGGATGGACCCGGCCGTCAAACGCGCCATCGCCACGATCGACGCCGATGCGTGGACCGCGATCCGGTACACCGATGCCATCTACGACGAGACCACCGGGGTATGGAACTCACGCGCCGAGGTCGCTGAGGTCCCGTTCACCGCGTTCTCCTCGAAGAAGAAGGCCGAGCAGGTCCCCGGCCGGCTCGTGGTCCGGCGCATCCCCGACCTGAACCCCAAGCAGGGTCAGGGCCAGGAGACGCTGTTCGAGACCTGGCGCTTCCACGCCTTCTTCACCACCACGGCACCCGAGGCGCTCGGCGCGGTCGCCGCTGACCAGACCCACCGGGCCCACGCGATCATCGAGAACGTCCACGCCGACCTCAAGGCCTCCGCCCTGGCACACCTGCCCTCCGGTGTCTTCGCCGCCAACGCCGCCTGGCTCGTCTGTGCCGTCATGGCCTTCAACCTCACCCGCGCCGCCGCCACGGTGACCAGGGCACCGTCGCTGGTCCGGGCAACGACCGAGACGATCCGCCGCAAGCTGATCAACGTCCCCGCCCGGATCGCGACCTCCGCCCGGCGGCTACGGCTGCACCTGCCCACCGCCTGGCCCTGGCAGAGCGCCTGGACAACGCTCTACGACGCCGTCCTCCCGCGCAGCGCCCGGGTCACCTGAACCCCGACCCATCGCCCCACGACCGAGGACCATCAGTGGAAAAGCCGGGCAGACCGGCAACCACCCCACGCCCGAGAACCACCACCGCCGTCCCGACCGCATCAACGAGCGAGCCGCGGACCATCGGTGGATCGAGGCTTAGCAGGACCGATCAGGCCGGCAGCGTCGGCGCCGGCACGAGGTCCCGGCTCACCAGGCCGTCCGCGATCTCGCGGGCGTAGCCGTCCACGGCCGCCCAGTCACGGAAGTCTCCGACCGGGGCGTGCAGGCCCTCGATGGTGGCGCGGTCGTCGGCGTCGAGGACCGCCGGGTCGACCGCACCGGGGAAGACGCGATGGTCGTAGGCGCCGACGGCGGTCGCGATCGAGCTGACGTGGACGTCCTCAGCACGCTCGCGCGGGTCGCCGAGCGGACCCGAGGAGAAGAGCCACACCCCGCGGGCTGCCAGGTCCGCCTCGAGCCGGTGGGCGAGCTCGCGCGCAGCGGGCAGCCAGGTGCCGGCGTACACGGCACTGCCCAGGACGACGGCGTCGACGCCGTCGAGGGTGTCGACCTCGCCCGGTGGTCGCTGCGTCACCTCGTGGCCGGCCGAGCGGAGGATCTCGGCCAGACGGTCCGCCGTCGCGGCGGTCGAGCCGTACTTGGTCGCGGCTGTCACGAGGATGTGCATGATGCCTCCCAGCGTCGTCGGTGGTCGTGACCAGCCTCCCCCAGGACCGTGGCGCGGGTGGTGGGACCAACGGCCCCCGGGCGCTGCCGCCCGACGTGGTCGGGCCCTAGGGCGTGTCTCCCAATTGGTTCATGCATTTCCGGTGTCGTCGAGCACCTCGCGAAGCGCCTGAACGGCCTCCTCGCGGCTGGGGTAGCTCTTGCCGGACTGCTCGACGCCGCCGAGCCAGCGAGCCAGCCAGACCCAGGAGCCGTCGGGTTGTTGGCGTACTCCCGTCTCACCATCGATGGCCATGCTCCATTGTCTGTCGGGCAGGCTCTCTGGCGTCAGGTCTTCGTCGTTTCACCATCCGTCCGTCGCGCGAAAGCCAGAGGAAACCTTCCATAAGACGTGGGTAATGCGCTGAGACGGTGACGACGCGTCGGGAAGTGCCGTTGTGACTTAGCCTCGATCCGTAAGTTCTTGGGTGGCCCGGGAGGGCTGGGTGTGGCTGAGCCTTGATCGCCCGTTGATGGCTCCGATGGATTGGCCGCCCGGTTCCTCCTGGGGCGCCTTGACTGCTGATTGAGATGCGCGTCCTGGTCGCTGTTTACGGATCTGTCGGCGGGGTGTTCCTTCGGGCCATGGCAATCGCTCGTGTGCTCGAAGGAGGAGTTGATGAAGCAACGGATCGCGCCCGGGTGGGCTGGTGTCGACGTCGGTAAGGGTCATCACTGGATCTGCCTGATCGACGAGGCCGGCACCACAGTCTGGTCGACGAAGGTGGTCAACGACGAGGCCGCCATCCTCGACGCGATCGCCGGCGTCCTTGGCCACGCCGACGAGGTCGTCTGGGGAGTAGACGTCACCGGGACCATGTCGGGACTGCTGCTGGCACT
Organism: Georgenia muralis; assembly: GCF_003814705.1. Taxonomy (NCBI): domain Bacteria; kingdom Bacillati; phylum Actinomycetota; class Actinomycetes; order Allobogoriellales; family Allobogoriellaceae; genus Georgenia; species Georgenia muralis. The sequence continues at coordinate 2,004,283 of NZ_RKRA01000001.1, forward strand.
GCTGGCAGCCCACGGTCAGCGGGTGAGATACGTCCCCGGCCGCACGGTGAACCAGATGGCCAGCGCCTACCGCGGTGAGGCCAAGACCGACGCCCGCGATGCCTACGTCATCGCCGAGACCCTGCGACACCGCGGCGATCTACAGGACGTCGAGGTCGCCACCGCGCTGGTGACCGAGCTGCGGCTACTGGTGACCCACCGCACCGACCTGGTCGGTGACCGGGTCCGCGTGGTCAACCGGCTCCGCGACGTGCTCAGCGGCTACTTCCCTGCGCTGGAGCGGTCCTTCGACTACGCCCATAGCCGGGGTGCGTTGGTCCTGCTGACGGGCTACCAGACGCCGCAGGCGATCCGCCGGACGGGTGAGTCGCGGTTGCGGGCATGGCTGGTCAAGCGGAAGGTGCGCAGCGCCGACCAGATCGCTGCAGCTGCGCTCGGTGCGGCCAAGGCCCAGCAGACCGTCGTGCCCGGGCAGGATGTGGCGGCCAGCATCGTGGCCGACCTCGCCGCTCAGCTCCTGGCGCTCGGCGCGCGGATCTCCGACCTCGACGCCCGGATCACCACCACCTTCCGCGCGCACCCCCAGGCCGAGATCATCGAGTCCCTGCCCGGCATGGGACCGATCCTCGGTGCCGAGCTGGTAGCCGCCGCAGGGGACCTTGCCGCCTATGCGAACGCCGGACGGCTCGCCTCGGCCGCCGGGCTTGTCCCGGTCCCGCGGGACTCTGGCCGGCGCACCGGGAACCTGCACCGGCCGATGCGCTACTCGCGCAAGCTGCGCAGAGTGTTCTACCTCTCCGCCTCAGCCGCCATGATGCGCGAGGGCCCCAACCGCGACTACTACCTCAAGAAGCGCGGACAAGGCCACGGGCACGTCCAAGCGCTCATCGCCTTGGCGCGCCGACGCGTCGACGTCCTATGGGCCCTGCTCCGCGACAACCGACCCTTCGAACTCGCCCCACCCTCGCGAGAACCGATGGCCCAAACGGCTTGACAAAGTCATTGAGAATCCACCGAGGGCTGACTGTTACGGGTAGGCGCGGGAACGCGAGAATGCCCCTCTGAGCTGGGAAGATACGACTTGTCGAAGGTCCGTATCGCCAGTTCAAGAAGGGCATCTCGTAGATGCAACTTTCTCACACCCGTCCGGTCGTGTCCGCGACGTTCGATGAGCCCAACCTCGTGTCGGCCGCCGGCCTGGTCCCGGTGATGGCCCTGGCCCGTCGGGCGGGACTGCGGGAGTTGGCCGACGAGCGGCTGAGCGTGCCCACGGACAAGGGCGCCAACGCCGGCCTGAAGCTGTCCTCGCTGGTCGCGGGCATGGCCGCCGGCGCGGACAGCATCGACGACATGGCCCTGCTGCGCCACGGCGGCATGGGCAAGGTCTTCTCCGGTGCCTACGCCCCCTCGACGCTGGGCTCGTTCCTGCGCTCGTTCACCTTCGGCCACGTCCGCCAGGTCGACGCGGTCGCCTCACGGTTCTTCCTCGCCCTGGCCGAGCACACCACCCTGCTCGGCGGCGCGGCGGACGCGGGGATGGTGATGGTCGACATCGACGACACCATCGTTGAGGTCCACGGCTACGCCAAGCAGGGGGCGGCGTTCGGGTACTCCGGCGTGCGAGGGCTCAACGCCCTGCTTGCCACCGTCTCCACCGATCAGGTCGCACCGGTGATCGCCGCCCAGCGGCTCCGCAAAGGGTCGGTGGGTTCCCCGCGCGGGGCGGCCCGGCTGGCGACCGACACCTTGGCGCTGATCCGCCGCAGCCGGCTGGCCGGCCGTGGTGTGCTGGTGCGGGCCGACTCGGCGTTCTACTCCCACACTCTGGTCACCGCGGCGCTCAAGGCCGGCGCGCAGGTCTCGATCACCGCGCGGATGGACCCGGCCGTCAAACGCGCCATCGCCACGATCGACGCCGATGCGTGGACCGCGATCCGGTACACCGATGCCATCTACGACGAGACCACCGGGGTATGGAACTCACGCGCCGAGGTCGCTGAGGTCCCGTTCACCGCGTTCTCCTCGAAGAAGAAGGCCGAGCAGGTCCCCGGCCGGCTCGTGGTCCGGCGCATCCCCGACCTGAACCCCAAGCAGGGTCAGGGCCAGGAGACGCTGTTCGAGACCTGGCGCTTCCACGCCTTCTTCACCACCACGGCACCCGAGGCGCTCGGCGCGGTCGCCGCTGACCAGACCCACCGGGCCCACGCGATCATCGAGAACGTCCACGCCGACCTCAAGGCCTCCGCCCTGGCACACCTGCCCTCCGGTGTCTTCGCCGCCAACGCCGCCTGGCTCGTCTGTGCCGTCATGGCCTTCAACCTCACCCGCGCCGCCGCCACGGTGACCAGGGCACCGTCGCTGGTCCGGGCAACGACCGAGACGATCCGCCGCAAGCTGATCAACGTCCCCGCCCGGATCGCGACCTCCGCCCGGCGGCTACGGCTGCACCTGCCCACCGCCTGGCCCTGGCAGAGCGCCTGGACAACGCTCTACGACGCCGTCCTCCCGCGCAGCGCCCGGGTCACCTGAACCCCGACCCATCGCCCCACGACCGAGGACCATCAGTGGAAAAGCCGGGCAGACCGGCAACCACCCCACGCCCGAGAACCACCACCGCCGTCCCGACCGCATCAACGAGCGAGCCGCGGACCATCGGTGGATCGAGGCTTAGTGCCCGGTGATGATTGATTGCCGTTGATGCCTTGCTCGGCTGGCAGCTCGGGCCGTCCGTTCTGGCACGGCACTGCGGTGCAGGGCATCATGTACGGCACCCGGATCAATGACGAGTGAGGTGACTGGCTTGCGGACAGTCAGCGGTGCTTGCGCTCTCACATCGATCATGTTGCTTCTCGCTGGATGCACCGGTGTGCCAGCCGCGGACGAACCCACACCCAGCAGCCCCTCCGTGTTGGAGCCGACCTCTGTCAGAGAGGCCCTCGCCAGCGTCGAACCGGGTAAGCAGGTGCGTGTACAGGCCGCCTTGGTCACCGAGGACGACGTCCCGTTCCTGTGTGACTCGGTCGAGGACTCCGACCCCGAGCAGTGCTCCGACCCCAAGGTGGAGATCGTTGGCGCCCCGATCGAGGAGCTTGGACTGACTGAGCGAAGCGGCGAGCTCACCGGCGAGGTGGACATCGTCACCACCATCGACGACCAGACCGCCACCTTCGTCGGCCTCGGCAGTGAGACCACAACCCGGGAGCCGCCGTGACACCGACACGATTAGCGCGGACCGGCTATTGCCTTTAGCCAAATGGTGATGGCACGCAGGACCACGCCGCCGCGATAGGTGAGGGCAAGCTTGTCGTACCTTGTGGCCAGGGCGCGCCACTGCTTGAAGACGTTGAAGGAGCGCTCGACGACGTTGCGCCGCCTGTACGCCTCGGTGTCGTAGGTGACCGGTCGCCCGCCCCTCGACCCCCGGCGCTTGCGGTTCGCGACCTGGTCGGAGCGTTCGGGGATCACGGTCTTGATGTCGCGCCGGCGAAGTAGCGCCCGGTTCGCCTTCGAGGAGTAGGCCTTGTCGGCCAGCGCCCGCACCGGCGTCGTCCGGGCACGTCCCGGGCCGAGGCGGGGAACGCGCACGGAGTTCATGACGTGCTCGAACATCGGGGAGTCCCCGCCCTGCCCGGGCCCGAGCAGCACCACCAGGGGGCGCATGTTCCCGTCACACAGGTGATGGATCTTCGTGCTCAGGCCGCCGCGGGAGCGGCCGATGGCGTGGTCAGGCGGCTCCTCGCCCGGTTTCATGTAATTCGACAGGTCCCCCTGTGTCCCGCGGCAGGTTCGTGGCGTGCTGGTGGGCACGGATGACCGTGGAGTCGATCGAGACCTCCCAGCCGACCAGCCCGGCTGCGTCGCCGTGGGTGAGCAGCGTGGTGAGGACCTTGTCCCAGGTCCCATCACCGCTGAAACGGCGGTGCCGCTTCCACACCGTCTGCCACGGCCCGAACCGCTCGGGTAGGTCACGCCACGGGATACCGGCCCGGTAGCGGTAGATGATGCCTTCAACCACCGTGCGGTGCTCCCGGAACGGCCGACCGCGCCGGCGCCCCGGGGCCGGCATCAACGGGGCGATCAGCTCCCACCGGGCGTCGGTCAACACAGCAGTCCGCGACACCGCCGAAGCGTTTCAGCACAGCGGCTCAGCTATTGGGAGACACGCCCTAGGGCCCGTGCGTCCGACGGTCGGTCGGCGTATCGATGGGCGTGGGCGCTCACGCGCCCGGCTCGGCGACGGCGCCGCGCCGGGGGGACGAGAATGAGGAGAGTGCCATGGCCGGGATCAGCAGACGCAGCATGCTCAGGGCGGCGGCCGCGGTGGCCGCGGGGGCGACCGTCGGTGCGCCGGTCGCCGCGCACGCCGCCCGTGGCGGGCCCGGCGGCGGTGGTGGCGGCGGCACGGGCGGTGGCGGGACGGTGCTCGACCCGCCGGTCGGCGGCCGGTTCGCCGACCCCGTGCTGCTGGCCGACGTCTCGGCCGACCCCGCCGTCGTCGACGTCGCGCTCACCGCGAGGATGGCCACCGTGACGGTCGGCGGGGCGACGGCGAGCCTCATGACGTACGACGGGCTCCGGCCGGGTGGGACCATCCGGGCCCGCCGGGACCAGCTGCTGCGGGTCCGGATGCGCAACGACCTGCCGGCGAGCGGCGCCCGGAACATCCTCGGCCACCCGCTCTACGACACCAACCTCCACACGCACGGCCTGCACGTCACCCCGGGGGACAACCCCAACGGCACCCACGGGGACAACATGATGGTGATGCTGAGGCCGGGGGAGAGCACGGTCTACGAGTACGACCTCAGCCTGCAGCGCCCCGGGACGCTGAACTTCTACCACCCCCACCTGCACGGGTCCGTGGCGGACCAGATGTGGGCGGGCATGGCCGGGGCGCTCGTCGTCGAGGACGAGACCGAGACGCTGTCCGCGTACACGGAACGGGTCATGGTGCTCCAGGACGTCACCGTCGTCGGCAGCGTCGCCGAGCCCCACGACGCGATGATGGACTACATGCACGGCCTCGAGGGCCGGGCCGTGACCGTCAACGGGGTCGTGAACCCGCGGATCGACATCGCCCCCGGTCAGGTGCAGCGGTGGCGCCTGGTCAACGCCTGCGTCGCGAGGTTCTTCCGGCTCAGCCTCGCCGGTCACACGCTCCACGTCGTCGGTACCGACGGCGGGCTGCTCGAGAAGCCCTACGCCGTCGGCGAGCTGCTGCTCTCGCCCGGTGAGCGGGTCGACCTGCTCGTCAAGGCGTCGGGCTCGCCGTCGACGTCGTACAAGCTGCTCTCCCTGCCCTACAGCCGCCAGGGCGCCATGGGCGGGGACCAGGTCACCCTGGCCACGCTGACGTACGGCGGGAAGCGGACCCGCGTCGACCAGACGCTGCCCACCGTGGTCGACCCGGCGGCCACGCGAGCACGGATCGACACCGCCGGCCTCAAGCGGGTGCGCATGGACCTGTCGATGGGGCAGGGCCACGGCTACATCAACGGCATCAGCTTCACCGGCCACGACTCGTCGTACATGACGATGTCCGAGCTGGGGACGTGGGAGGTCTGGGAGGTCACCAACTCCAGCGGGATGGACCACCCCTTCCACCACCACACGAACCACGCGCAGGTGCTCTCCGTCACCGGTGGCGACCCCGGCTACGCGCAGCTGTGGACGAGCGCGGCGGCGTGGAAGGACGTCACTGTCGTGCCGAGGTGGGGCCGGGTCGAGCTGCTCGTGCCCGTGCGGGACCACGCCGGCATGTCGATGCTGCACTGCCACATCATCGAGCACGAGGACATCGGGATGATGGGCGTCTGGCACATCGAGGAGGCGATGGGACCGATGTAGCCGCCGGGCGCCGGCGCGAGATCCCGACGCGCGAGGACGCGGCCACGTGCCTCGAGCGCCTGCTCAGCGCCAGCCGAGGGCCGGCGCGACGTCCTCGACGATCGAACGGAGGAGGTGAGCGTTGTAGTCGACGCCCAGCTGGTTCGGCACGGTGATCAGGAGCGTGTCGGCCTCCGCGATCGCCTCGTCCTGGGCGAGCCGGCGGACCAGCTCGTCGGGCTCGGCGGCGTACGTCTTCCCGAACGTCGCTCGCCCGCCCTCCAGCATGCCGACCTGGTCGGTGCTGCGCCGCTCCAGGCCGAAGTAGGCGTGGTCCTCGGCGGTGACGAGGGGGAAGATGCTGCGGCTCACCGACACCCGTGGCTCGTGGGCGTGCCCGGCGGCGCGCCACGCATCACGGAACCGGCGGATCTGCTCCGCCTGGAGCTCGTGGAACGGTACGCCGGTGTCCTCCGTGAGCAGCGTCGAGCTCATGAGGTTCATCCCCTGGGTCCCGGCCCACTCGGCCGTGGCCCGGCTCCCGGCGCCCCACCAGATCCGCTCACGCAGACCTTCCGAGTACGGCTCCACCCGGAGCAGACCCGGCGGGTTGGGGAACATCGGTCGCGGGCTGGGCTCGGCGAAGCCCTCGCCGGTGATCACCTCGAGGAACCGGGCGGTGTGGCGTCGTGCCATGTCGGCGTCGCTCTCACCCTCGGCGGGGTGGTGGGCGAAGTGCCGGTAGCCCTCGATCACCTGCTCGGGCGAGCCACGGCTGATGCCGAGCTGGAGGCGTCCGCCGGAGATGAGGTCGGCCGCCCCGGCGTCCTCCGCCATGTAGAGCGGGTTCTCGTAGCGCATGTCGATCACGCCCGTGCCGATCTCGATGCGGCTGGTCCGTGCCCCGACGGCCGCCAGCAGCGGGAACGGGGACGCGAGCTGCCTGGCGAAGTGGTGGACCCGGAAGTAGGCGCCGTCGGCCCCCGCCTCCTCGGCCGCGACCGCGAGGTCGATCGACTGCAGCAGCACGTCGGAGGCGGACCGGGTCGCGGACTGGGGGTGCGGGGTCCAGTGACCGAAGGAGAGGAAGCCGATGCGTTTCACAGGTACGACAACGTCCTCCCTCGCCCGGCATTCCATCGCGACGACCGCACGACGGGAACAGAGGGCTGACACCGAGGGGGGAGCAGTCCCTTGGCCCGTTCCGCCACTTCCCTCAGTCGACGCACGTGTGGCACGATGGTTGTGTACCAAGCGGTAAGAAACTAGATCCCTTGAGGAGCCAGTCGTGGGGGCAGTCGGCAGACCGCGAGCGTTCGACACCGAACGTGCGCTCGATGCTGCCGTCGAGGTGTTCTGGCGCCATGGCTTCGAAGGTGCCAGCCTCGCTGCGCTGGCCACCGCGATGGGGGTCAACAAGCCCAGCATCTACGCCGCCTTCGGTGACAAGGCCCAGCTCTTCCATGCCGCACTGCGCAGGTACGTCGAGCGCAACATGGGGTACGTCGACGCCGCTCTCGCACGGCCCACCGCACGGGAGTGTGCGGAGGCGTTCCTCGTCGGTAACGCCCGAGCCGTGACCAGGCCTGACTACCCTCCTGGCTGTCTGTCCGTCCAGGCCGCCGTCGTCCCGGGGGGCTCCAACGAGTTCTCCATGCTCGCCGAGAACCGCGCAGACATCCACGAACGGTTCGCCCAGCGGTTCCGACGTGCGGTCACCGAGGGAGACCTCCCCCCAGAAGCCGACCCCGACGAGCTCGCCGGACTCCTCATCACCCTCTCCAGCGGCTTCGCGATCCGCGCGGCCGACGGAACCCCGCGTGGCTCACTGGAGGCCATTGCCCGCCGAGCCGTCGCCGTGTTCCCCACTGGCCGCGCCACCGGAACCGAACCCGTCACCCCGAAGGAGAACACCCATGACTGACTCGCCGCCTTCCCTCGCCGCAGCCCGCGAGCAGGCCCTTGCCGTCCGAGCCCTCTACGAGAACCTGGAGGAGAGACTCAACGGGAAGACCTGGTCCCTGCACGAGCTGCAGATCGGCTTCGCGAACGACGTCGGCTACATCGGCCGCCTGCTGCTCGCTCACGACGGCACCTGGGGCATCGACCGCGACCCGCGTGCGGAGCTGGAGCACAAGCTCGCCGAGTCGATGTGGTGGACCTTCGTCCTGGCCGACAAGCTGGGCATCGACATCGACGAGGCCTTCACTCGGACGATGGGCCGAATCCGCACCGGCCTGGAGTCGACCATCGCCCGAACCGACCCGGCCGCAGCCGCACACGGCTGACCACCCCGAATCCACAAGGAGAAGCCGCCACCATGAAGCCCACCGAGCACCTCTGCGCCGCGGATGACCCCGAGCACGTGCGGACGCCCCCGGTGACCTATGTTTCCGTCCTGGGCGGCGGGGCGCCGGGGACCGACGAGTTCTACCGGAAGAAGTCGCTGGTCACCGACATCGCGCGCGAGCTGAACGACGCCGAGGCGTCGCCGGTGGTGGAGATCCAGTACTGGTACCCCGAGGGATCGACCCCGGTGGAGATCGCTGACTTCTACAGCGTCAACCCCATCCCGTCTTTGCGCTACAGGGTCCTCTCCAAGGTCCCGGCAGCGACGACCCAGACGGACGTCGATACCGCCAGGACCCGGGCGGTGAGCGCCGCGGACAGGACCTCCGACGAGATAGCCGTGTTCTCCCTGCCCGAGCAGGACGTCGTCCAGGTCATGCACCACGGGCCGTTCGCCGAGGAGTACGCCACGCTCGAGCGGCTCGGCAACCACGCCCGAGGGCGCCGTGTCCGTCGCAGCGGGCCTCACCACGAGATCCATCTCGACGCCTTCACGCGCACCACGCCACAGGACACGCTGCGCACGATCCTGCGCGACCCCGTGGCTTGACCGGAGCCGCTGGGAGGGCGCACGACCTCCGTTGTCCGGGACGCACAGTCAGCATGGGACCGGGACGCCGTCGCCCGGGCCCAGGCTGGACCTCTTCCCCGCGAGGGGGCCCCGTGGGGGTGGGCCCCGTGGGGATCGAACCCACAACCCGCGGATTAAAAGTCCGCTGCTCTGCCGATTGAGCTAGAGGCCCAGGGGCCTGTCCGGTGTCCGGTCCAGCCCGCTACGGAAGTATGCCAGGCAGTCACCGGCTCGGGACCGTGCCCTGGAGCTCGGCGATCTCCGCCACGAACCGTCGCCGGAGATCGGCCTTCTGCGCGTCGGGCAGCCATGAGGCGTCCACCCCGGCCAGGGCCATCGCGGTGAGCCGCTCCACGGGCACGTGGAGCTCATCGGCGAGGATCCGGTACTCGGCGGCAAGGGTGGTGGGGAACATGCCGGGGTCGTCCGAGGCCGGGATGACGTTGAGGCCGGCCTCGATCATCGCGGCGATGGACGCCCGTCGCCACGGCCTCCACGACCGGCGAGAGGTGGTGGAGATGACGGTGAACGGGACCTGCTCGTCGCGCAGGCGCGCCACGACGTCGTCGTCCTCGAGCACGAAGTAGCCGTGGTCGATCCGGTCGCACCCGAGGACGTCGAGACAGGTGAGCGTGTTCACCGCAAGCGGTGCGTGCTCGGACGAGTGCGCCGTCCGGCGCAGGCCCGCCTCCCCCGCCAGGGCGTACGCGGCCGCGAAGCGCTCGGGCGGACCCGCGGTCTCGAGGTTGTCCAGGCCGATCCCGACGACGTACTCGTGCGGGTTGTCCACGACGGTTCGCACCCGGTCGAGAGCCGCCTCGCCGGTGCCGCTGCGGTCGATCGCGGCGATGAGCCGGCCGGTCATGCCGAAGTCTCGCTCGGCAGCGCGAACCCCGTCGGCGAGCGCGTCGACCATGCCCGCGTAGCCGAGGGAGCTCAGGTGCTCGGGCACCGCATCGAAGGACACCTCGAGGTGGCGGGTGCTGCTCGTGCGGTGCGCGTCCTCGAACGCCTCGTAGGCGATGCGGGTGAGGTCGTCGGCGTGCCGGAGGACCTGCGTCACCCAGCCCGACACCTGGAACAGGGAGTAGGAGACGGCCGGCTCGTCGGCGCTGCGCCCCTGCGGTACCGGGATGCGGGTGTCCAGGTAGAGCGCCGGGTCGGGCGGCAGGGAGTTCACCCCGGCATAGATCTCCTCGGGCGTCGCGGGGAGCGGGAGTCGCTCCCGGCGGGCCAGCTCGGCGAAGGTACTGCCCCGGACCGTGCCGATGAGGTGGCAGTGCAGGTCGACCTTGGGCATCCGGTCGAGGAGGTCGTGCAGTACGGGGCTGGTCATCGTGGTTCGAGACGTCCTGTTCTTCGGGCGGCGGGGCGAGGCGACGAGCGGGCGGCGAGGCGACGGGCGGCGTGGACGGCGGGACCGGCCCGGACCGCGCGGTCGCGCGGGCCGGGCCGGGCCGGGCGTGCTCAGCTCGAGCTGACCTCGCGGGCGAACCGGTCGACCCACTCGGCCCGGGTCGGGACGAGCTCGGTCGGGTCGAGGGTGGCGTAGCCGGCGGCGATCGGGTCGGCGGCGATGTCGCCCACCACGTCCTCGATCGTCGTGGGCACGGTGGCCTCGGGGTTGACCGGGAGGTCGCCGACCAGCTCGGCAGAGGCGGTCTGGGCCTCGGCGGAGAGCAGGTAGTCGATGAACGCGTGCGCGCCCTCGACGTTCGGCGCACCCTCGGGGACCATGGCCCGGTTCGTGGCCATGTACCGGCCCTCGGCCGGCGGCGTCCACGCGATGGGCTCACCGGCTGCCACGAGGTTGGTCGCGAAGCCGCTGAGCGCGTCGGCGGCCACGATCTCGCCCTGGGTGAGCAGGTTCGTCACCTCGGTGGAGGACGTGTAGAACTGCAGCACGTTGGGCGCCCAGCCCGCGAGGGTCTCGAACGCGGTCTCCACGTCGTAGGGACCGTCCCCGTAGGCGTCGGCCACACCGGAGACCATGAGCTGGCCAGCTGTGACGGAGATGTCAGGCAGGGCCACCCGGCCGGCGTACTCGTCGTCGCCGTAGATCTCCCAGTCGGCAGCGGTCTCGGCGTCGAGCTCGTCGGTGCGGTACAGGGTCCCGTTGAGCTGGTAGCTGTACGCCGGGCCCATGTAGGCGTCCTCGGTCGCGAACTCGGCGATGTCGTCGATGGCGGGGACGTCCTCCGCCGTGACCTCCTGGAAGATGCCCTCCTCCTGGCCCAGCGCGGCGTAGTAGTCGGAGATCAGCACGACGTCGACGCCCGGGTCCCCGCCGGCGAGCGTGAGCTGGGAGAGCCGGTCCGCGTTCGACCCGGTCTCGACCTCGACCTCGATCCCGGTCTCCTCCGTGAACGGGTCGAACACGGCCTCCTGGAACTCCTCGACGCCGAACGGGAACGTGCTGACGACGATCGTGCCGCCGGCCTCCGTGGCGGCCTCGCCGGTCTCGCCGGTCCCGTCGGCCGGCTCGGTCTCACCGCCGGAGCAGGCGGCGAGGAGGAGGGTGGCGGCCGTCAGGCCGGCACCCGCTCGGACGGTGTGACGTGCGGATCGCACCATGGGCGGTTCCTTTCGTGGTGGCCGTGGCGGCCTGCTGGTGAGGTTCAGTCGGCGAGTGCGACGAGGCGGGACTCCGGCGCGGTGACCGACACGGGCTGACCCGCCTCGACGCGCCCGGCCTCGGCGGCGCGCACGTCGCTGAGCAGGGTCACGGTCGCGCCGGAGGGGTCGACGGCCGCGACGGTGACGAGCATGTCGACGCCGCGGTACGCGACGTCGGTCACGGTGCCCGGCAGGGCGAGGATGCCCGCGGGCGCGGCGCCGTCGGCGCCGGCGACGACGCCGAGGTGCTCGGGACGCACCGTCAGGGTGGTGCCGTCGCGCGCGGTGAGGAAGTTCTCGTAGCCGAGGAAGTCGGCGACGAAGCGGTTGGCCGGCGCAGGGAAGACGTCCTGGGGGGCGCCGTGCTGCATGATCCTGCCACCTTGCATGAGGACCATCTCGTCGGACATCTCCAGCGCCTCGTCCTGGTCGTGGGTCACGAGGATCACGGTCAGCCCCGTCTCGGACTGGATCCGCCGGATCTCGGCACGCATCTGGAGCCGCAGGCGGGCGTCGAGGTTGGACAGCGGCTCGTCGAGGAGCATGAGCCGCGGCCGGATGGCCATGGCGCGGGCGAGCGCGACCCGTTGCTGCTGCCCCCCGGAGAGCTTCTTGGGCCGCGTGTCGGCCAGGTGGGCGAGGCCGACCAGCTCGAGCGTCTCCATCACCCTGGTCCGGCGCTCGCCCGACGGCACGCGCCGCAGCTTCAGCCCGTAGCCCACGTTGTCCGCCACCGTCATGTGGGGGAAGAGGGCGTAGGACTGGAAGACCATGCCGAGGTCACGCTTCTCCGGCGGCGTCCGGGTGGCGTCGGCGCCGCCGATGCGGATCGTGCCCGAGGTCGGGGTGAGGTAGCCGGCGATCATCCGCAGGGTCGTCGTCTTCCCGCAGCCGCTCGGCCCGAGAAGCGTGGTGAACCTGCCCTCGGGGATGTCGAGGTCGATGGCGTCGACGGCGGTGAAGTCCCCGAACTGCTGGCTCACGCCGATCAGCTCTGCAGCGACGGTCATCGGTTGATACCTCCGAAGATCTTGGCGAAGCCCACCGTGCGCTCGGCCACGAGGGCGACGACGACCGTCCCGGCGAGCAGGAGTGTCGAGGTCGCCGCCACCATCGGGTCGTAGCTCTGCTGGACGTAGTCGAGCATCGTCACCGGCAGCGTCCGGAAGTGGCGGGTCTGCAGCAGCAGGGAGAGCGGGACGTTGTTGAACGAGGTGATGAAGCTGAGGAGCCCTGCCGAGAAGATCCCGGGCCGCAGCAGCGGGAGGGTGATCGTGAGGAACGTGCGCAGGGGGGATGCGCCCAGCCCCCGGGCGGCCTCCTCCAGGGCGGGGTCGGCCAGGGCCAGGGAGGCGCCGGTCACCCGGACGGCGTACGGGAACATCAGGACCGTGTGACCGATGAGCAGGGTCTGGAAGTTCGCCAGGCCCAGACCGATCATCAGCTGCTGGTACAGGGCCAGCCCGACCACCAGCTCGGGCACGATGAGCGGGGAGAGGAAGAGTCCCTCGACGAGGTTCCTGCCGGGGATGCGCCCCCGGTGGATCGCGAGTGCGACCGGCACGCCCAGGAGCAGGGCGAGGACGGTGGCGAGCGCCGCGAGCTGCAGGCTCGAGACCAGTGCCCCCATGAAGGGCTCGTACTCGAGCGCGGCACCGAACCAGCGCAGGGAGAACCCGTCGGGTGGGAAGCGCAGGGTGCCGCCGGCCGTGAACGAGGTGGCGACCACGAACAGGATCGGCACGATCATGATGACGTAGGCCAGGACCGCGAGGGCCGCCATGACCGGGTGCCGGGTGCTCACGACGTCGCCCCCTTCCGTCCGGCCAGCGTGGCGAGCCCCGAGACGGCGAAGACGAGCACCGTCATGATGAGCGCCGTCGCCGAGGCGGCGGCCCAGTCCAGGGTCACGCTGGAGTAGGAGAAGAGCTGGGTCGAGAGCATGCGCTGCCGTGACCCGCCGAGGAGGTACGGCGTGGTGTACGCGGTGACGGAGCCGGCGAACACGAGCGTCGCCGCGACGATCAGCCCCGGCCCCGACAGGGGGATGACGACGTCCCAGAGCGTGCGCGTCCGGCCGGCGCCCAGGCCGCGGGCGGCGTCGTCGAGACCGGCGGGAACCTGAGCCACCGCGGAGTAGGAGGAGATGACCGCGAGGGGCAGGAAGAGCTGGGTCAGGCCAAGGACGATCGCGAGCTCGGTGTAGAGAAGCTGCGGGGCGGTCTCGACCAGCCCGAGGCCGGTGAGGAGCTGACCGATGACGCCGTTGGAACCGAGGATCACCAGCCAGCCGAAGGTCCGCACGACGTTGCTCAGCAGCAGGGGGAAGATCGCCAGGGCGAGCAGGAGTCCCGCCCAGCGTGAGGTCGAGCGCGCGAGGAGGTACGCGAGCGGGAACCCGAGGACGATGCACAGCACCGTGACGATCAGCCCGAGGCCGATCGTGCGCCCGATGATCCGCAGGTCGTACGGGTCGGTGAGCATGCGCCCGAGGCGGGCGAAGACCTCGGCCGTGGTCACGTCGGGTGGTGCGAGCAGCATGAGGACCGAGGGGACGAGGAAGCCGGCCAGCAGCACGACGAGGCCCGGTACCAGCAGGAGGCCCTGTCTACCTGTCCGCATCCGCATCTCCGATGTGTCCGGCATGTCTGATGTAACCGGTTGTGGAACCGGTTACGGTGGACCATAGCGGTCGCTCCGGGCGCGCGTCACCCCCCTCTCACCGAGCGGGACGCGTTCCGGGCCGGAACAGGAAGTCGAGGTAGGCCATGGCCACGCTCTCGGACGTCGCGGACCTGGCGAAGGTCTCCAAGGCGACGGCGTCGCGGGCGCTGAGCCGGCCCGAGCTGGTCGCACCGGGCACCGTGCTGCGTGTGACCGAGGCCGCGCGATCGCTCGGCTTCGTCCCCAACCGTGCGGCGCGCTCCCTCGCGCGGGGACGCACCTCCATCGTCGCGATCGTCGTCCCCACCCTGGAGAACCTCTTCTTCGCGCCCATCGTCGCGGGCGCCCAGGAGCGCGCGGCGGCGTCGGACATGCAGATCACCATCGCCGTCTACGCCCTCGAGGGCGTCGGTGAGGTCACGGCCGTCGAACGGCTCGCCCGGCAGGTCGACGGGATGCTCGTGCTGGCCCCCCGTGCCGAGGACGACACCGTCCGAGCCGTGGCGTCGTTCAAGCCCACGGTCCTCGTCGACCGGGAGATCCCCGGCCTGTCCTCCGTCGTCGCCGACACGGCGACGGCGTTCGGTTCGGTGGTCGCCCACCTCGTCGCCGCCGGGCACCGCCGGATCGCCTACGTCGGAGGTCCCGAGGGGTCGTGGCAGGACGCCCAGCGCACCGCAGCCGTGCGCGGGGCGGCCCGCGGGGCCGAGCTCGTCGTGCTCGGTCCGCACCCGGCCACGTTCGCCGCAGGGATCGCTGCGGTGACGGACGTCCTCGAGGTGGGCGCCACCGCCGTGGTGCCGTACGCGACACCGATCGGGCTGGGCGTGATGTTCGGTCTGCACTCCGCGCGACGGGCGGTCCCGGGCGACGTCGTCGTCACCCTCCAGGCCGACGTGGTGGACGCCCTCGGGATGACGGACGTGCCGGCGATCGACGTCGACGGCGCCGAGCTGGGCAGGACCGCGATGGCCGAGCTGCTCGAGCTGATCGACCGTCCGGGCGCCACCTCCGACCAGCGCGTTCGTCTGCCGGTCCGGGTGAGCCGACCCGGGCTCTGACCGGTACGCCCGGCCCCGCGGTGCCCCGAGACGCGCTGACGGTCCCCCAGTGTGGGTGCCCCCGACGGGGGCGGGACCGCGGCGTCTCCGGTTGCCGGTACCGGAAGTCTCACCTAACGTCCCTGCATCCGCCGGGCGCCTCTCGCCCGGTTCTGACAACGACGACAGACGAAGGAGCACCCATGCGTTCGACCAGGAGGACCAAGAGTCTCGGGGCGGCGCTCGCCGTCGCCGCCACCGCCCTCGCCGGGGCCGTCGCCGCGGCCGCGCCCGCCGGCGGCGCCGTCACCGACGTCCCGCCCCCCGGCGCCAACGACTGGAGCTGCGCGCCGAGCCCGGAGCACCCCGAGCCGGTCGTGCTCGTCCACGGCACCTTCGAGAACATGCTCAAGAACTGGTCGACCCTCGCGCCCTACCTCCAGCAGGAGGGGTACTGCGTCTACGCCCTCAACTACGGCAACGACGCCACCGGCCCGGTGGCGGACTCCGCCCGCGAGCTCGCCCCCTTCGTCGACGCCGTCCTCGGTGCCACGGGCGCGAGGAAGGTCGACATCGTCGGGCACAGCCAGGGCGGGATGATGCCGCGCTACTACATGCACCTGCTCGGCGGGGCGAAGAAGGTCGACGACCTCGTCGGCATCGCGCCCTCCAGCCACGGCACCCAGGGACTCATCGTCGCCCTCGACGGCGAGATCGTGACCACGGCGAGCACCGTCGACAACCCGGCCTGCCCGGCGTGCCAGGACCAGCTCGCCGGCTCGGAGTTCATGCAGACCCTCAACGCCGACGGCGACACCGTCCGCGGCCCGGACTACACCGTGATCTCCACCCGGTACGACGAGGTGGTCACCCCGTACGAGAGCCAGTTCCTCGACGGCCCGGCCGACCAGGTGACCAACATCCTCATCCAGGACAAGTGCCCGCTCGACCCCATCGAGCACGACCAGACCCCGAACGACCCGGTCGTGCACCAGCTGGTCCTCAACGCCCTGGAGACCGACGGCCCGGCGGACCCGGCCTACCAGCCGAGCTGCGTGCCGGTGGGCTGACGCCGGACCGCGGCCGCCCCAGAGGAGGGGCCGGGGCGCCTCGCGACGGCGAGGCGCCCCTGCACGCTCGGCCGTCCCGTCAGGGACGGCCGGTAACGGTCAGGCGTGCCCGATCTTCTTCCCGTCGGCCCGCCACGCGACCGCGACCGACGGCCGCGGGATGGAGCCGCCGCCGTCGGGCCAGTGGGAGCTCGGGGACTCGAACGTCGAGCCGTCGGTCTCGCCGGGGTGCTGGACGCACACGAGGACCCGGTCGTCGTCGATCCACGGGCCGCAGGTCTCCGCGCCGAACGGCACGGTGAGGAACTGCTTGACCTGGCCACGGTGCTCGCCGTCGACCGCCACCCCGAACAGGCCGTCGTTGCTGCCGAGCGCGTTGCCGTCGGTGCTGATCCAGAGGTTCCCGTACTTGTCGAAGGCGACGTTGTCGGGGCAGGAGATCGGCGAGACCTGGGACTTGTCGAACCCGGCAAAGTACGTCGCGGGGTCCGCCGGGTCCCCGGCGAGGAGGAAGATCCGCCACGTGAACGCCCCGGCCGCGTGGTCGCCGCCCGCCTCGGCGATCTCGACGACGTGGCCGTGCTTGTTCCCGATCCGCGGGTTGACCTCGTCCACCTGGGCGGCGGTGCGGCGGGAGTTGTTCGTCAGGGCCAGGTAGACCAGGCCGGTCACCGGGTTCGGCTCGACGTCCTCGGGGCGGTCCATCTTCGTCGCCCCGACCGCGTCGCCGGCCTGTCGGGTGAACAGCAGGACCTCGACGCCGGTCATGCCCGGGACGTGTGAGACGGCGGCGTCACCCGAGGACGTGACGAGGGGGATCCACTCGCCCGTCCCGTCGAACTCCCCGTCGGCGGGCAGCGTCCCGGTGCCGTCGATCTCGGACGACGGGGAGTCGCCGGTGAACCGGGCGACGAACAGGGTGCCGTGGTCGAGGAGCGCGGCGTTGTGCGCGGCGTCGCCCTCGACCACGCGGTCGGTGGAGACGAACTTGTAGAAGTAGTCGAACCGCTCGTCGTCGCCCATGTAGACGGCGAGGCGCCCGTCCGCCGTGATCGTCGTGGTGGCGGCCTCGTGCTTGAACCGGCCGAGCGCGGTGCGCTTCCTGGGCGTGGAGGCGGGGTCGTACGGGTCGACCTCGACGATCCAACCGAAGCGGTTCGCCTCGTTCGGCTCCTGGGCGAGGTCGAACCGGGGGTCGAACCGCTCCCACTTCCGCCCGCTCGCGCCGACCGGCAGGCCGTACCGGCGCAGCCGCTCCCGCGTCTCGGGGTCGGTGACGGCGTCGGCGTTGGCGAAGTACTGGTTGAAGTTCTCCTCGGCGGTGAGCCAGGTGCCGTACGGGGTGAGCCCGCCGGCGCAGTTGTTCAGCGTGCCGAGGACGGTGCGGCCGGCGGGGTCGGCGGCGGTGTGCACGAGGGCGTCACCGGCGACCGGGCCGGTCAGCTCGAACGGGCTGCCGGTGTGGAAACGGCGGTTGAGCGGGTGGTCGACGACCGGGTCGAGCGCGCCCGAGCGCCGGCCGCGCCGCCCGGCCGTCACCGCCACGAGCGAGAGGCCGTGTGCGGCCCACGCCACCTCGACCTGCTCGCGGGTCGGGTTCTCCCCGTCGTACCCGGGGAACATGAGGACCTCGTCGGTGTACTCGTGGTTGGCCACCATGAGGAGCTCGTCCTGGCCACGCAGCGGCAGCAGGCCGAGGTAGTCGCAGTTGTAGCCGAACTGGCGCTGCTGGCCCGCGGCCGTGTACTCGCCCGGCACGAAGTCGGGGGCGTCGGAGAAGAGCTTGTCGCCCCAGCGGATGACGACGTCGGAGAGGTAGCCGCCGGGGACGGTCACCGCGTCGGCGGTGTTCGGTGCGACCGGGGCGAAGCGCAGGCCCGGGGCGCCGTCGGGCCCGCCGGTGACGGCCGGGGCGGCGATCGCCTGCTCCTGGCCGGAGGTGGCCACCGCACCGGCGGCGGCGATGACGGCGCCGGCCTTGAGAACGGTGCGGCGGGAGAAGGCGCGGGCGGCGACGTCGCCGAAGTAGTCGTTGCCCGACGTGTTGGGCACGTCGTGGAAGCAGGCGTCGCCGCACCGGAAGCGGCAGGTGAGCGACGAGCGGTTCCCGCCGTGGTTGGACAGCAGCGGAAGGAAGCGGCGCGTGGGCGTGACGGTCATGGCACTCCTCGGGAGGTGGTCCTCGTGAACACCCCCACGCTAGGAAGCCCCGGGTTCCGGGGGATGAACGTGCCGTGAACATCAGTGGTCCGTCGCGGCACGGTGCCGGCGGGCCCGTCGGGGGCGAGGCGCGCCGCTAGTGTCGTACACCATAAATTCACGGGATAAGTCGTAGAATGGGGTATGTCGCGATCTGGGCGCCCGAAGGCCGAGTTGGTCCTCACTGCTGAGGAGCGTGAGCAGCTGATGCGCTGGTCGCGCAGGGCGAAGTCCGCCCAGGCGTTGGCGCTGCGCTCGCGGATCGTCCTGGCCTGCGCGGAGGGGCTGGACAACAAGTCGGTGGCCGCCCGTCTGGGGTGCGCGGCGGCGACGGTGGGCAAGTGGCGCGCCCGGTTCGTCGAGCTGCGGCTGGACGGGCTGGCGGACGAGCCGCGCCCGGGGCGGCCGGCCTCGATCAGCGCCGAGCAGGTCGAGGACGTCGTGGTCGCCACGCTGGAGTCGACACCGAAGAACGCCACGCACTGGTCGCGGGCGAAGATGGCCGAGCGCACCGGGTTGAGCAGGTCCACCATCGGGCGGATCTGGAAGGCGTTCGAGCTCAAGCCGCACCGCGAGGAGGGGTTCAAGCTCTCCAACGACCCGCTGTTCGTGGAGAAGGTCTACGACGTCGTCGGGCTCTACCTCGACCCGCCGGAGTCCGCGGTGGTGCTGTGCGTGGACGAGAAGAGCCAGGTCCAGGCACTGGCCAGGTCCCAGCCGGCGTTGCCGATGATGCCCGGGATGCCCGAGCGGCGCACCCACGACTACGTCCGGCACGGCACCACCAGCCTGTTCGCCGCGTTCAACACCGCCGACGGCACCGTGATCTCCTCCCTGCACCGTAAGCACCGGGCGGTGGAGTTCAAGAAGTTCCTGACCAAGATCGATACCGAGGTTCCCGACCACCTCGACGTCCACCTGATCTGCGACAACTACTCCACCCACAAGCACCCCACGGTCAACCGCTGGCTTCAGGCGCACCCGCGCTTCCACATGCACTTCACCCCGACGTACTCGTCCTGGATCAACCAGGTCGAGCGGTTCTTCGCCTACGTCACCGCCGACCTGCTCCAGCGCTCGGACCACCGCAGCGTCCAGGCCCTCGAGGCCGACATCCGCAACTGGGTCAAAGCCTGGAACGATGACCCCAAGCCGTTCATCTGGACCAAGACCGCCGAACAGATCCTCGAATCACTGAAACGACTTCTTCAACGGACTACCGGCGCAGGACACTAGCCTGGCCGGCACGTACGACCGTCCGGAGAGTGCTGGGAGCCAGGAAGGAAGCGATGGCCGAGCTCGAGATGCTGACGGGTGCGGTAGCCGAGGAGCCCCTCCTGATCATCGCCGTCGGTGCCCTGCTGGCCGCCCTGCTCCTCGCCCGGTGGGTGCGTCACGCCCGGCCGCGGCCGGGCGAGATCTGGTTCGCCGAGGTCCCCTTCGGCGATGGCGGGGGCAGCAAGGACCGGCCCGTCCTCGTGCTCGCGGTCGACGGTCGCCGGTGCACGGTCGCACGGTTCACGTCACAGGACCGGAGCGCGCGGCGGGACCACCTCCGCGTGCCGGCCGGCGTCGTCGGCCTACGCCGCGCCAGCTGGGTGGACCTTCGATCCCGCGATCTGCCGCGATCGGCGTTCCGCCGTCGGGCGGGGGTTCCGGGTGAGGGACTGGTGCGGTGGTACGCGCAGGTCAGCGCGCAGCTGCCGCCGGACGTGCGGCGAGCCTCGAACTGACCGCTGCACGCCTCAGAGCCAGCCCTTGCGCTTGAACACCGCCCACATCGTCACCGACGTCGCGACCATGAGGGCGAGGGCGAGCGGGTACCCCAGGGACCAGTGCAGCTCGGGCATGTGGTCGAAGTTCATGCCGTAGATCCCGCCGACCAGGGTCGGGGCGAAGAGGATGGCGGCCCACGCGGAGATGCGCTTGACGACGTCGTTCTGCTCCAGGGAGGTCTCCGTCAGGCGCTGGGTCTCCTCGTTCTGGCGCTGGCCGACCAGGGTGGCGTTGACCGTGAGGATGTTCTGCAGGAGCACCCGGAAGGCGTCGGCGCGCTCGGTGACGCGCACCGCGTGGTCGGTGACGTCGCGCAGGCGCCGCTGGAGCTCGTCGTGCACGCCATACTTGTCGAAGCCGCCCTGGAGCGCCTCGACCATGCCGACGAGGGGCTGGGTGGCGCGCTGGAACTCGATGACCTCACGGAAGAGGGAGTAGATACGCCGCGAGACGTCGGGGTCGCCGCCGAAGACCTCGTCCTCGATCTCGTCGATGTCGTTCTGCAGCCCGGCGACGACCGGGGCGTACTCGTCCACGACCTGGTCGAGGATCGCGTAGAGCACCGCCTCCGGGCCCAACCTCAGCAGCTCGGGGCTCTGCTCCATGCGCCGGCGCACCCGCGCGAGGTCGGGGGACTCCGCGTGCCGGACCGTGACGACGAAGTCCGGCCCCGTGAAGACGTGGACCTCCCCGAACTCCACCCGCTCGTCGTCCTCGAGGTAGCGCGCCGGCCGCAGCACGGTGAACAGCACGTCGCCGTAGCGCTCGATCTTGGGCCGCTGGTGCGCCGAGACCGTGTCCTCCAGGGCGAGCTCGTGGAGGCCGAACTCCGCGGCGATCGAGCTGATCTCGGCCGCGTCGGGACGGTACAGCCCGATCCAGCCCATCCCGCCGCGCAGGCGCATGAGGTCGTACGTGACGTCGAGCGACTCCGGCTCGGCGTGACGCTCGCCGTCGACGTAGACGGCGTTGTCCACGATGCCCATGGCTGCCTCCGTGCCGGTCAGGAGAGCCGGACCATCTCGTCGAGGTCGTCGGCGGGCAGATCGCCCGCCACGGTGGCGTTGACGCTCAGGCGGGTGAGCCGCAATGACGCCCCGTAGCTCGAGAGGAACGCGGTGTCGGCGGCGTCACGGCCGGTGGCGATGCGCAGCAGGGTCTCGCGCGGGGCGAGGCTCGTGGCGTCCACGACGTGCCAGTCCTCGTCCACCCAGACCTCGGCGACGGCGTGGAAGTCCATGGGGCTCAGACCCGGGGCGTAGACGGCCGCCACGCGAGCCGGCACATCGAGCGCGCGCAGGAGGGCGACGACGAGGTGGGCGTAGTCGCGGCACACGCCGCGGCGGGCGAGGAAGGTCTCGACCGCGCCGTCGGTGACGCGGCTCGAGCCCGGCACGTAGGACAGCTGGGTGCCCACCCACGACGAGACCGCCGTGACGAGGTCCCACCCTCTCAGCCCGCGGAACTCCGACAGCGCCAGCGGGCGCAGCCGGTCGGACTCGGCGTAGCGCGAGGGCCGGCGGTACGTGAACAGCTCGGTGCGCTCCTGGGCCAGCGGGGGGTGCGGCACGGCGCCCTCGCCGTCGACCCGGGCGCGGTAGGCGATCTCGAGGGTCTGCCCCGCCGGGGTCCCGGCGGGCAGGTCGAGGACGTGCACCACGCCCTTGTGCCGGCCCACGTGCTCGATCGGCAACAGGGCCGTCCCGTCGAGGGTGACCGAGAGCTCCTCGTCGATGTCCAGCCCCGGGATCCGGGCGACGGCGACCATCAGCTCGAGCTCTGCGGCCCCGGCCGAGGTGGTGAGCGTGATGCGGGAGGAGACGTTGCGGCGCACCGGCCAAGCGTAGGGCCGCGGGCGGGCGGTCGCGGACGAGGTCCTCGCGCGACGTCCCGGGCGGAGCCGGCCACCGGGGCGGGTCGTGCGCCGCGACATGGGGGCTGCGCGCCCGGGCCCGGTGGTGGAGAATCGCGCCAGGCCGGCCACCGGCTGCGCCACCGCCGGCCGGCGGTGGCGGCCACGAGGGAGGGGACCCACGATGAGCGACAGGCGCGTACCGCGACGGCCGGCGATGCTGGACCCGATCCAGGCCGAGCTCATCGAGGGCGACGAGGACCCGGCGACCCGGTCCGACGTCGCGCACACCACCGCTCAGGCGCTGGTCCACGGCGGCCGCGAGGGCGCCGACGAGGACCCCGAGCTGGTGCGCCGGCTCGTCACCCTCGTCGACCGCGAGGGCCTCGACGAGATCGCCGTGCTGTGGTCGCGCAGCCCGCACACCACCTTGCCGGGCACGCTGTGGCGCCTGTACCTCCTGCGCGAGTGGGTGCGCCGCGACCCCGACACGGTCTCCCAGCGCTACCGGCTCGGCCTCCAGCGGGCCGAGGTCGCGGGCGTCGTCGCCGGCGTCGCCTCGCCGCCCGGACCCGAGGAGGTCAGCGACGTCGTCGACAAGGTCCTCTCGGGCCTGTTCGAGCGTGACCTCGACGTCGCGCTCGAGCGGGCCTCGGCCTTCCTGCGCGTGCTGGCCACCGGCTCGGCCATGGACGCCGACTGGATCGAGGAGGACGACGACGAGCTCGCCTTCCAGGTCACGCGCCGCGCGTCGGCGCTGCTCACCACGGCCGAGGAGCTCGAGGAGGCGGCCGAGCTGCACCGCAACGGCCACCTGGACTGAGGAACGCCCACCTCGACCGAGCCGCCCCCTTCCGGCCCGCCCCCGTGTCGGTGATACTGCCAGTACCGGCAACGACGACGGGAGGCAGCATGGCTGCGACGGTGCGACCCACCGACACGACAGCCGCGCGGACCGGTGTGCGGGCGGACGGCCCGGCACACGTGAGCGAGCGCGAGTCACGCAAGGTGGCCGAACAGGCCCGGCAGAGCGATTGGAGCAGACCGAGCTTCGCCAAGGAGCTCTACCTGGGCCGGTTCCGGCCCGACCTCATCACCCCCCACCCGCGCCCCGCCCCCGAGGACGCCCGTCGTGGCGAGGCCTTCCTGGCCACCCTCGAGGAGTTCGTCCGGGAGCACGTGGACGGCCTGGCGATCGACCGGGACGCCCGCATCCCCGACGAGGTGGTCCAGGGCCTGGCGCGCCTGGGTGCCTTCGGCATCAAGGTCCCGGCCGCCTACGGCGGGCTGGGGCTGGGGCAGGTCCACTACAACCGGGCGCTCATGGTGCTCGGTACGGCCAGCCCGGCCCTGGGCGCGCTCGTCTCCGCGCACCAGTCCATCGGCGTGCCCGAGCCGGTCAAGCAGTTCGGCACGGAGGAGCAGAGGCAGAGGTTCCTGCCGCGGTGCGCGGCGGGCGCGATCTCCGCGTTCCTCCTCACCGAGCCCGACGTCGGCTCCGACCCGGCCCGGCTGCACACCACCGCCGCCCCCACCGACGACGGCGACTACGTCATCGACGGGGTCAAGCTGTGGTCGACCAACGGCGTGGTGGCCGAGCTGCTCGTGGTCCTCGCGCGCGTCCCCCGCTCCGAGGGGCACCCCGGGGGCATCACCGCGTTCGTCGTCGAGGCCGACAGCCCCGGCATCACGGTCGAGCGGCGCAACGCCTTCATGGGCCTGCGGGGCCTGGAGAACGGCGTCACCCGGTTCCACCAGGTGCGGGTCCCGGCCGCCAACGTCATCGGGCGTGAGGGCATGGGGCTCAAGATCGCCCTCACGACGCTGAACTCCGGTCGGCTGTCGATCCCGGCGCTGTGCGTGGGCTCGAGCAAGTGGAGCCTGAAGATCGCCCGCGAGTGGGCCGGGGCGCGCGTGCAGTGGGGCCGGCGGGTCGGCGAGCACGCCGCCGTCGCCCACAAGATCGCCTTCATCGCGACGACGACGTACGCCCAGGAGGCCGTGGTCGAGCTGGCCGGGCACCTGGCGGACTCGGGCGACACCGACATCCGCATCGAGGCGGCGCTGGCCAAGCTCTACGCCTCGGAGAAGGCGTGGCAGGTCGCCGACGCCCTCGTCCAGGTCCGCGGCGGCCGGGGCTTCGAGACGGCGGACTCCCTCGCCGCCCGCGGCGAGCGGGCGGTGCCGGTCGAGCAGGTCCTGAGGGACCTGCGCATCAACCGGATCTTCGAGGGCTCCAGCGAGATCATGCACCTGCTCATCGCCCGCGAGGCGGTGGACACCCACCTCGCGGTGGCCGGCGATCTCGTCGACCCCGAGGCCTCCCTCGGGGTGAGGGCCGGGGCGGCCGGGCGCGCGGCGGCGTTCTACGCCGGCTGGCTGCCCGGGCTGCTCACCGGGGAGGGCCAGCGGCCGGGCGCCTACGGGGAGTACGGGCCGCTGGCGACGCACCTGCGCTTCGTCGAGCGGTCCTCGCGCCGGCTGGCCCGGTCGACGTTCTACGGGATGGCGCGGTGGCAGGGCGGTCTCGAGCACAAGCAGGGCTTCCTCGGCCGGATCGTCGACATCGGGGCGGAGCTGTTCGCCATGACGGCGGTGTGCACCCGGTCCCAGATGCAGCTCGAGGACGACCCGCCCGCGGTCGGCCGGGCCGCGCAGCGCCTCGCCGGCGCGTACTGCAGGCGGTCCCGGCTCGAGGTCGAGCGGCTCTTCGACGAGCTGTGGGCCAACACCGACGCCGACGACGAGCGGCTCGCCAAGGAGGTCCTCGACGGCACGCACACGTGGGCCGAGGCCGGGATCGTCGACCTCTCCGAGGGCACCGGTCCCTGGATCGCCGACGCGTCCCCGGGCCCGGCCCGGGCGCCCGACGTCTCGCGGCGCATGCTCGAGGTGCCCGGCGGCGTCACGTCGGTGGCCGACGTGCTCGGCGGGGCGGGCGCCGCCGCGGCGGCGCCCCGGTAGGGCGTCCGGATGAGCCCGGACGGGCCGGCCGGCCCCGCGCCGGCCGGCCCGTCCGTGCGCGCCTGCGGGGCCCGGGGGACAATGGCCGGGCGTACCCGGGGGCGGTGCGGGGAGGCGGGGTCATGGAGCTGAACGAGCCGCGCGAGCTCGGCGCACGGGCGGCGGAGGTCCTGGCCCTGGCGGCCGAGGTGGCAGCCGCGGACGGCGTCGAGGCCCTGTCCGAGCAGACCCTGCTCGACGTGCGCAGCCCGGTCCGCAGCGTGCGCCACGTCCTGGCCGAGGCCGGCGGGGAGCTCCTCGGGTACGCCCAGGTCCAGCCGGGCGACCCGGCCTCGGCCGAGCTCGCCGTACGCCCGTCCCGGCGCCGGGCCGGCGTCGGGCGCGCCCTCCTCGACGCCGTGCGCGTCGAGCCCGTCTCGGTCTGGGCCCACGGGGACCTCCCGGCCGCGCGCACCCTGGCGCGCG
Organism: Georgenia muralis; assembly: GCF_003814705.1. Classification (NCBI taxonomy): domain Bacteria; kingdom Bacillati; phylum Actinomycetota; class Actinomycetes; order Allobogoriellales; family Allobogoriellaceae; genus Georgenia; species Georgenia muralis. The sequence continues at coordinate 2,029,675 of NZ_RKRA01000001.1, forward strand.
CCGCCGGCATGGAGGCGGTCCGGGAGCTGCGCCGGATGGCCCGGCCGCTGGCCGCCGTGCGTGACGAGGCGGCGTCCGACGCCGCCACCGACGCCGCCGACGCTGACGACCACGACGACGCCGTCCCCGACGCCCGCTCGCGCCCCGCCGGTCCGGCGCCGGCGGGCGTCGTCGTCGAGACGTTCCGGCCCGGCCGGGACGAGGAGGACTGGGTCCGGCTCAACGCCCGCGCCTTCGCCGCCCACCCCGAGCAGGGCCGCATGACCGTCGCCGACCTGCGCGCCCGGGAGGCGGAGGACTGGTTCGACCCGACGGTGCTCTGGCTCGCGCGGCCCGGACCCGGGGCGCCCGCGGTGGCGTCGATGTGGGTCAAGGTCGTGCCGGGCGAGGACGCCGGCGAGATCTACGCGCTCGCCGTCGACCCCGGCGCGCAGGGCCGCGGCCTCGGCGGGCACCTCACCCGCCTCGCGCTCGCGGAGATGGCCGCGCGGGGTCTGCGCACGGCCACCCTGTACGTCGAGGGGGACAACGTCGCCGCGCGGCGCACCTACGAGCGGGAGGGCTTCGTGTGCGTCGCCACCGACGTCCAGTACCGCTGAGGCGGCTGCTCGACGGCGGCCGCCGCCCGGGGTCCGGTCAGGTCACCCGCGGGACACCCGCAGGTGCCACCATGGGGACAGGAACACGCAGCACCGCCGCCCGCCCGGGCGGTGGGGGAGACGACGAGGTGAGGAACGTGCCCAGCACCGAGCCGGTCGGCGCCGTCGACCAGACCGACGGCGTCGACGAGACCGACGGCGTCGACCAGACCGAGGTCGTCGACGAGATCGAGGCCGTCGACCAGTCGGACACCGGCGAGCGGGGCGACGGTGAGCGCACCGCGGCCCCGCCGGTCCGCGAGCCCGCCACCAGGCGCGGCACGCCCGCCGGGCTGGGCGACGGCGCGCTGCACCTCGACGGGCACGGGCCGTCGACCGGTGCCGACGACGACGAGGAGTCCGACGAGGACCCCGACGAGGACCTCGAGGAGGACGACGAGGACCTCCTCGCCGCCAAGGCCCGCCGGCGTTCCCGGGTGCTCGCCGGCGTGAGCGCGTCCTCGGCCTCCCTCGCCCAGCAGGCGGCCGCCGCCGTCGCGGAGGCGCGCGCGGACAACCGGCCCCCCGAGGAGGCCGACCTGCCCGAGGGCCGCTTCGCCGACCGCGAGCTGTCCTGGCTGGCGTTCAACGAGCGGGTGCTGGAGCAGGCCGAGGACCAGAGCGTCCCCATCCTCGAACGCGCCTGGTTCCTGGCGATCTTCGCCTCCAACCTCGACGAGTTCTACATGGTGCGCGTCGCCGGCCTCAAGCGGCGCATCGCCACCGGGATGGCGGTCACGGCCGCGTCCGGGCTCTCCCCGCGCCAGGTGCTGGAGGCGCTCAGCGCCCGCGCCAAGGAGCTCACCGAGCGTCACGCCCGGGTCTTCGCCGAGGACGTCCAGCCCAAGCTCGCCGAGGAGGGCATCGGCATCCTGCACTGGGAGGACCTCGCCGAGTCCGAGCGGGACCGGCTCCACAAGTTCTTCCGCAAGCAGATCTTCCCCGTCCTCACCCCGCTCGCCGTCGACCCGGCGCACCCCTTCCCCTACATCTCCGGGCTCTCGCTCAACCTCGCCGTGCTCGTGCGCAACCCCACGACCGGCAAGGAGCACTTCGCCCGGGTGAAGATCCCGCCGCTGCTGCCCCGGTTCATCGCCGTCGACTCCGAGGGCCGGCCCTACCGCCCTGAGGACGTGCCCACCGACGCGGGCGGCCGCACCTCCTACCTGCCGCTCGAGGAGGTCGTCGCCCACCACCTCGACGCCCTGTTCCCCGGCATGGAGATCGTCGAGCACCACACCTTCCGCGTCACCCGCAACGAGGACGTCGAGGTCGAGGAGGACGACGCCGAGAACCTCCTCAAGGCGCTGGAGAAGGAGCTCGTGCGGCGCCGGTTCGGCCCCGCGGTGCGCCTGGAGGTGGCCGCGGGCATCAGCTCCCACGTCCTCGCGCTGCTCAAGCGCGAGCTCGGCGTCGACGACCAGGACGTCTTCGAGCTGGCCGCGCCGCTGGACCTCACCGGGCTCAACGTCATCCACGACCTCGACCGGCCGGGCCTGAAGTACCCCAAGTTCGTGCCCGTCACCGCGCAGGGCCTGGCCGAGGTCGAGTCGGCGAACCCCACCGACTTCTTCGAGGCCATCCGCTCCCGGGACATCCTCCTGCACCACCCGTACGACTCGTTCTCCACCTCGGTCCAGCAGTTCCTCGCCCAGGCCGCCGCAGACCCCAAGGTCCTGGCGATCAAGCAGACCCTGTACCGCACGTCCGGGGACTCCCCGATCGTGGACTCCCTCATCGACGCCGCCACCGCCGGCAAGCAGGTCCTGGCCATCGTCGAGATCAAGGCCAGGTTCGACGAGCAGGCCAACATCTCCTGGGCGCGCAAGCTCGAGCAGGCCGGGGTGCACGTCGTCTACGGCATCGTCGGGCTCAAGACCCACGCCAAGCTCTCGCTCGTCGTGCGCCAGGAGACCGACGGCCTGCGCCGGTACTGCCACGTCGGCACCGGCAACTACCACCCCAAGACGGCGCGCGGCTACGAGGACCTCGGGCTGCTCACCTGCGACCGGGACGTCGGCCAGGACCTCACCCGCCTGTTCAACCAGCTCTCCGGCTACGCCCCGCGCACGCGCTTCCACCGCCTGCTCGTCGCCCCCCGGTCGATCCGGCCCGGGCTGGTCGAGCGGATCGAGCGCGAGATCGAGAACAAGCGGGCCGGCAAGGAGGCCTGGGTCAGGTTCAAGTCCAACTCCATCGTCGACGAGGCGATCATCGACGCGCTCTACCGCGCCAGCCAGGCGGGGGTGCAGGTCGACATCGTCGTGCGCGGCATCTGCGCCGTCCGCGCCGGCGTGCAGGGGCTGAGCGAGAACATCCGGGTCCGCTCCATCCTGGGCCGGTTCCTCGAGCACGCCCGGGTGTACGCGTTCGCGAACGGCGGCGAGCCGGAGGTGTGGATCGGCTCGGCCGACCTCATGCACCGCAACCTCGACCGCCGGGTCGAGGCCCTCATCAAGATCGCCGACCCCGACCAGATCGACTACCTCGTCACGCTCCTGGACGTGTCCGTCTCGGACACCACCTCCTCGTGGCACCTCGACGCCGACGGGTGGCACCGCCGGCACCTCGGCCCCGAGGGAGAGCGGCTCGCCGACCTCCAGGAGATGCTCATGGCCCGGGCCCGGCGCCGCGTGGCGGCCTCGCGGTGAGCCAGGCGGCCGAGGCCGCCGCCGCGACCCGGACGTGCCAGGACGTCCAGGCGGCCGGTGCGCTCGTGTGGCGGCAGAACGGGCGGAAGCTCGAGGTGCTGCTCGTCCACCGGCCCCGCTACGACGACTGGGGCTGGCCCAAGGGCAAGCTGGACCCGGGCGAGAGCCTCGTCGAGTGCGCCGTCCGCGAGGTGGCCGAGGAGACCGGCGTCCACGTCGCCCTGGGCCAGCCGCTGCCCACGGTGAAGTACCGGCTCAAGGACGGCCGGGTCAAGCACTCGCACTACTGGGCCGCGGAGGAGATCGACGACGGCGCACAGAGCCCGCAGGGCCGACCGGCCGTGACGCCCGCCGACGGCAAGGAGATCGACGAGGTCCGCTGGGTCGAGGCCGGTGCGGCGCGGGACCTGCTGACCTACCCGCACGACCGCGAGCCGCTGGGGGTGCTGGTGGACCAGTGGCGCGACGAACGTCTGCGGACCTGGACGATGATCGTCCTGCGCCACGCCCGCTCCCGGAAGCGCTCGGCGTGGAAGGGCCCGGAGTCCGCCCGTCCGCTCACCCCGGCGGGAGAGCTGCAGGCGCACAACCTCGTCCCGATGCTCGCCGCGTACGGGGTCGAGGAGGTCATCACCTCGCCCTGGGAGCGGTGCGCCGCCACCGTGCGGCCCTACCTCGAGGCCACCGGCATCGGAGCCGAGCTGCGCCCCGAGCTCACCGAGGACGCCCACGCCAAGCGCGCCAGGCCCGTGCGCGAGCTCGTGCGCAAGGAGCTCTCCCGGCGCAACGTCCCCGTGGTCGTGTGCACCCACCGGCCCGTGCTGCCCACGGTGGTGACCGAGATCGCCAAGCGCACCCCGCACCGCATCATGCGCCAGGTGCCGGAGTCCGACCCGTGGCTGAAGAAGGGCGAGATGCTCGTCGTGCACGTCGCCAAGCGCCCGGGCCGCTCCGGCGTCGTCGCCGCCCTGGAGAAGTACCGCGCCCGGGAGTAGCCGGCTCGCGAGGCGGACGGTCGAGTCGCCGCCGCCCACCGTGCGGGGGGCGTAACGCAGGGCAGCCCGAGGTGCCGGGCGGCCGTGTTGCTCAACTGTGACCTGATGCGCGCTCGCGTTCATCCCTCGTTCACCCCCTGCCCGCCGACGCGTCACCCCGCTCACCTAGCGTCGATCACGGCCGGCGGCACACAGGCTCCCGGCCCACACCGACTCATCAGGGGATGGAATGACCGTCAAGCTTGGAAACCGTCGCTTCGCGAGCCTCGCCGCGATCGGCGCCCTCTCCCTCGTGCTCACCGCCTGCGGTTCGGGCGAGGCGACCGAGGGCAGCGACGAGGGCGGCGCGGCCGCCGCTGGACTGTCGGGGGAGCTCCCCGGCGCCGGCGCCTCCTCCCAGGAGAACGCCATGAACGGGTGGCTCGCCGGGTTCACCGAGGCCAACCCCGACGTCAACGCCTCGTACGACCCCACGGGCTCGGGCACCGGGCGCGAGCAGTTCATCAACGGCGCGGTCCTCTTCGGTGGCACCGACTCCACCTTCGACGAGGAGGAGCTCGCGGCCGGGTCGGAGCGCTGCTTCGGCGGCGAGGTCGTCGAGCTGCCCCTGTACATCTCCCCGATCGCCGTCGCCTACAACCTGCCCGGTGTCGACACGGAGCACATCAAGCTCGAGCCCGAGACCCTCGCGGCGATCTTCAACGGCGACATCACGAGCTGGGACGACCCGGCGATCGCCGCGACCAACGAGGGAGTCGAGCTCCCCGACCTGCCGATCGTGCCGGTCAACCGCTCGGACGACTCGGGCACCACCGAGAACTTCACCGAGTACCTCGCCGCCGCCGGCGGCGACGCCTGGCCGCACGAGGCCAGCGAGACGTGGCCGGTCACCGGCACGCAGTCCGGTGCCCAGACCGCCGGCGTGGTCTCCACCATCGAGGCCGCCGAGGGCACCATCGGCTACCTCGACGCCTCGCAGGTGACGGACGTCATGGGCACCGTCGCCGTCGGCGTCGGTGACGAGTTCGTGCCCTTCTCGCCCGAGGCAGCAGCCGCCGTCGTCGACGCCTCCCCGGCCGCCGAGGACGCCAGCGACCTCCGGCTGACCATCGACCTGGCACGGGACACCGAGGAGTCCGGCGCGTACCCGATCGTGCTCGTCTCCTACTCGATGGCGTGCTCCACCTACGACAGCGAGCAGGACGCCGAGAACGTCAAGGCGCTCCTGACCTACATCGCCAGCGAGGAGGGCCAGCAGCGCGCGGCCGACCCGAGCGTCGCGGGCTCGGCGCCGATCTCGGAGCAGCTGCGCGAGAGCGTCATGGCTGCGATCGAGCAGATCACGGTGGCATGATCCGACCCGATCCAGCCTGACCTGCCCTGACCGACCCGCCGGGCGGGGTCGCGCCCCGCAGGGGGACGACCCCGCCCGCGCCTGCCTGCAGCGGGCCGTCCCCACCGGCGGGTGGCCGGGTCGCGACGGCGGGTGGCCGGGTCGCGACGGCGGGTGGCCGCGTCCCCGCCGTGCGATGGATCGCGCGCGGATGTCCCCCTAGAGTGAGCGCTGCTGTTTCCGGCAGACGTGAGGGGCGAGGACGTGCACGCAGGATCGCGCCGGGCCACCGGGGCTCTGGGAGTCGTGCTCCTCCTGACCGCCTGCGGCGGGGCGGAGGAGGGCGGGTCCGGTCTGTCCGGCCCGCTGCCGGGCGCAGGGGCGTCCTCGCAGGAGGTCGCCATGATCGGCTGGCTCGCGTGGATGAGCGAGAACCACCCCGACGTGCTCGTCTCCTACGACCCGGTCGGGTCCGGCAGCGGACGCGAAATGTTCATCAACGATGCGATCCAGTTCGCCGGGTCCGACGCCGCGATGGAGGCCGACGAGCTCGACGCAGCGAGCGAGCGGTGCCTCGGCGGTGAGGTCATCGAGCTTCCCCTGTACATCTCCCCGATCGCCGTCACCTACAACCTCCCGGACCTCGACGTCGAGCACCTCAACCTCTCGCCGGAGACGCTGGGCCGGATCTTCGACGGCGACATCAGCACCTGGGACGACCCGGCGATCGCGGAGACCAACCCCGGTGTCGACCTGCCGGACACCGCCGTGGTGCCGGTCAACCGCTCGGACGACTCGGGGACGACGGAGAACTTCACCGAGTACCTCGCCGAGGCCGCCGGCGACGCCTGGCCGCACGAGGCGAGCGAGACCTGGCCGATCTCGGGCTCCCAGTCCGGCACCGGGACCTCCGGCGTCATCACGACCGTCCAGGCGGCCGAGGGCACGATCGGGTACGTCGACGCCGCCCAGGTCACCGAGGACCTCGGTACCGTCGCCGTCCAGGTCGGCGACGAGTTCGTGCCCTTCTCGCCCGAGGCGGCCGCCGCGGTCGTGGACGTCTCGCCCCCGGGGGACGGGGCGAGCGACCTGCGTCTGACCATCGACCTCGCGCGCGACACGGAGGAGTCGGGGGCCTACCCGATCGTGCTCGTCTCCTACACGATCGTGTGCTCGAGGTACGCGGAGGAGCGGGACGTCGAGAACGTCAAGGCGCTCCTGACCTACATCGCCAGCGAGGAGGGCCAGGAACGCGCCGGGGACCCGAGCGTCGCCGGCTCCGCGCCGATCTCCGACCAGCTGCGCGAGCGGGTCATGGCGGCGATCGACCAGATCACGGTCGCACCCTGACCGACCTACCGCACCCGACCACGGGCCGGCCGGACGGTCGGACCGTCGTCGGCGTCGACCCGGGACCCTGCTGCCGTATTCTCCCAACGGGCCGCGCCGGGGGACACCGGTACGAGGATCCGGCGGCTCGTCGAGGGGAGGGGCTGTGAGGGACGGAACAGGCCGCGTTCACCGTCCGTTCACCGTGCACCCGCCGTCCGGACACCCGGGGTACCTAGGCTTGTGTTCGCCGTGTGCTGGCGAGTCCGTGCGCCCGCCGGTGGTCCTCCGACCGCTGCGTCGGGCCCTACCTACACCGGAGGAACAGTGGCCGCTGCCATGACCCCCACACCCGTGCGACCCTCACGGCTGAGCAGCGCCCCCGGCCGCGTCGGGAACAAGGTCTTCGCCGGCGTCAGCACCGGCTCGGGCCTGGTCATCCTCGTCATCCTCGCGGCAGTCGCCGGGTTCCTCCTCGTGAGGTCCTGGCCGGCCATCACCGCCGCGCAGGCCGACTACGACGCCATCGGCTTCATGCGGGGGGAGAGCCTCGCGAGCTACATCGCCCCGCTGATCTTCGGCACGCTGCTCTCGTCCGTCATCGCGCTGCTGTTCGCCGTGCCGCTGAGCATCGCGATCGGTCTGTTCATCTCGCACTACGCGCCGCGACGGATGGCGCAGGGGCTCGGCTACCTCGTCGACCTCCTCGCCGCGATCCCCTCGGTGGTCTACGGCATGTGGGGCATGACCTGGCTCGTGCCCCAGCTCAACCCGCTCTTCGCGTGGACCGGCTCGGCGCTCGGCTTCATCCCCCTCTTCCAGGGCTTCCAGGCCCCGGCGAAGAACATCATGTCCGCCGGGATCGTCCTTGCGGTGATGATCCTGCCCATCATCACGGCGACGATCCGGGAGGTCTTCCTGCAGACTCCCCGGCTGCACGAGGAGGCCTCCCTCGCCCTCGGGGCGACCCGGTGGGAGATGATCCGTCAGGCGGTCTTCCCGTTCGGCCGCTCCGGGATGATCAGCGCGTCCATGCTCGGGCTCGGTCGCGCGCTCGGCGAGACGATGGCCGTGCTGATGATTCTCTCGCCCGGCTTCCTCATCAACTTCTACCTCCTCCAGCCCGGCCAGCACCAGACGATCGCGGCCAACATCGCCAACCAGTTCCCGGAGGCCTCCGGGCTCGGGGCCGACGTCCTCATCGCGACCGGCCTCGCCCTGTTCACGATCACCTTCGCGGTGAACCTCCTCGCCCGATGGGTCATCGCCCGCCGCGCCGAGTTCTCGGGAGCCAACTGATGCCCACCACCACCTCCTCGATCGTGCGCAAGCAGGGCGCCCTCCCGGCGTGGACGCCGTGGGCCGTGCTGGCCGGTTCGCTCGCGCTGGCTCTCCTCCTCTTCGCCGTCGTGTCCTCACCCACCGTCGCGCCGGTCGTCCTCGTGGGCGGGATCGTCTTCCTCGTGGCGAACTGGGCGGTCTCCCGCGCCGTCGAGGGTGAGCGGGTGGCGAAGGACCGGCTGGCCACCTCGCTGGTGACAGCGGCCTTCGTCATCGCGATGATCCCGCTGGTCTCGCTCGTGTGGATCGTGCTCAGCAAGGGCCTGACCCTGTTCAGCTGGGACTTCCTCACGACCGACATGACCGGCATCTTCGGTGACATGACCGAGGGCGGTGCCCTCCACGCCATCATCGGGACGCTGTGGGTGACCGGCATCGCGTCGCTCATCTCGATCCCGCTGGGGATCTTCACGGCGATCTACCTCGTCGAGTACGGCCGCGGCCGCCTGGCCCGCGCCATCACCGTCCTCGTCGACGTCATGACGGGCATCCCGTCGATCGTCGCCGGCCTCTTCGCCTTCGCCCTGTTCACGATCGTCGTCGGCCCGCAGTACCGCTCGGCGTTCATGGGTGCCGTGTCGCTCGCCGTGCTCATGACCCCGGTGGTGGTCCGCTCGGTCGAGGAGATGCTGCGGCTCGTGCCGAACGAGCTGCGCGAGGCCTCGTACGCGCTCGGCGTGCCCAAGTGGCTGACCATCGTCAAGGTCGTGCTCCGTACCGCCGTCGCCGGCATCACCACCGGCGTGATGATCGCCATCGCCCGGGTGATCGGCGAGACGGCCCCCCTGCTCATGACGGTCGGCATCGTGGCGACGATCAACAACGACCCGCTCGAGGGCCGCATCGCCACCCTGCCGGTCTTCGCCTACCGCCAGTACGCCCAGGGCGGCGTGGGGGCTGACCGCGCCTGGGCGGCGGCCCTGACCCTCGTGGCGATCGTCATGCTCCTCAACCTCGTGGCCCGCCTGGTGAGCCGGTACTTCTCACCCCGAGGGCTCGCCCGATGACACCCGTCGTGACCACCACGTCTCGAGCCGGACAGCCGGCCGCCCGCTCTGCCAGCTCCGGAAGGACCGCCCATGTCTAAGCGAATCGACGTCAAGGACCTCAACGTCTACTACGGGGACTTCCTCGCGGTCGAAGGCGTGACCATGACCATCGAGCCCCGCTCGATCACCGCCCTCATCGGACCGTCCGGCTGCGGGAAGTCGACGTTCCTGCGCACCCTCAACCGCATGCACGAGGTCATCCCGGGCGCGCGCGTGGAGGGCGAGGCGATCATGGACGGGCAGAACCTCTACGCCGACGACGTCGACCCGGTGCAGGTCCGGCGCCAGGTGGGCATGGTCTTCCAGCGCCCGAACCCGTTCCCCACGATGTCGATCGCGGAGAACGTGCTCGCCGGTGTACGGCTGAACAACCGCCGCATCAAGAAGTCCGAGGCCGAGGATCTCGTCGAGGACTCGCTGCGCGGCGCGAACCTCTGGAACGAGGTCAAGGACCGGCTCGCCCGGCCGGGCTCGTCGCTCTCCGGCGGCCAGCAGCAGCGCCTGTGCATCGCCCGGGCGATCGCCGTTCGCCCGGAGGTCCTGCTCATGGACGAGCCCGCGTCGGCGCTCGACCCGATCTCCACCCTCGCCATCGAGGACCTCATGGCGGAGCTGAAGGACGACTACACGATCGTCATCGTCACCCACAACATGCAGCAGGCGGCGCGGGTGTCGGACAAGACCGGCTTCTTCAACATCGCCGGCACCGGCAAGCCCGGCCACCTCATCGAGTACGACGCCACGGACAAGATGTTCTCCTCGCCCACTATGAAGGAGACCGAGGACTACATCTCGGGCCGCTTCGGGTGATGCCCGTCCGGGCGGCGGCCCTCAGCGCGCGGCACCCTCGAGGGACTCGCTGACGCTCTCCTCGAGCAGGAGCACGCACAGCGACTCGCGGTCCCCGGCACGCTCCCACCCATCCTCGGTGGGGCTGAGCACCGAGAAGGACAGCTCGGACTCGGCGTACGGGACGCCGACGAAGCCTTCGAACTCGGCGGTGCACCGCTCCTCGGCCTCAACCCGGAGCTCCTCCGCCCCGGGGAAGTCGCCCTCGTGCGTGATCGCCGCGAACACCTCGGCGTCGTGCGGCTCCGAGCACTCCAGGGGCGTCACGGTGGTGACCTCGGGGCCGGCGAGCTCGGCCCGGTCCAGGCAGTCACCGACCTCCAGCGCGAGGACGCCGTCGTCGGTGCAGGCGGCCAGGGAGCCCAGGAGGGCCAGGCCCGCCGCCGTCGCGGCGACGCGATGGGCGGTGGCAGCCATGGGCACTCCTTCGGGACGTGCGGCCAGGCTAGCGCCGCCCCGGCGCCGCAGCACGGCGACGGCGCCCGGGCCGTGCCGGCACCGGTCGTGGGCGCTCAGGGTGTGAGCGCCGCCCCGAGCAGGTAGAACACCGCCGCGAAGAGGGCCGCGCCGGGCAGGGTGAGGACCCACGCCAGGAGGATGCGCGCCACGACGCCCCACCGGATCGCGGCGAGCCCGCGGGTCGCCCCGGCGCCGACGATGGCCGCGGTGATCGCGTGCGTCGTGGAGATCGGCGCCCGGAGGAGGACGGCGGTGGCGTAGGAGATGCCCGCCGCGACCGACTCGGCCACGAAGCCGCGGGGCGGGTCGAGGTCGATGACGCGCCGGCCCAGGGTGCGCACGATCCGCCACCCGCCGAAGGAGGTCCCGGCGGCGATCGCGACCGCCGAGGCGACCTTGACCCACACCGGGACCGCGGTGCCGTCCGCCAGCCCGCCGGCGACGAGCGCCAGGACGATGACGCCCATCGTCTTCTGCGCGTCCTGGAGGCCGTGGGCCAGGGCCATCGCCGACGCCGAGACGGTCTGTGCGGCGCGGAAGCCTCGGCTGGTCGAGCGGTACGGCCGGTCCCGGAAGACTGCGACCGTGAGCGCCATGAGGAGGTAGGCGAGGACGAAGCCCACGAGCGGGACGAGGAGCATCGGCAGCAGGACGGCGCCGACGACGACGTCACGGTGGACCTCGGTGGCCGAGGCCAGCCCGGCGCCGAGGAGCCCGCCGATGAGGGCGTGCGAGGAGGAGGACGGCAGGCCGAGCCACCAGGTGCTGAGGTTGAGGGCGATCGCCCCGGCGAGGGCGGCGAGCACGACCGTCAGTCCCGCCACGCCGGGCGGCGGGGTGACGATGCCCGAGCCGATCGTCAGGGCGACGCCGGTGCTGAGCAGCGCCCCGACGAGGTTCATGAACGCCGCCATCGACACCGCGAGGCGAGGGGTGAGCGCCCGTGTCGTCACCGAGGTGGCGATCGCGTTCGCGGCGTCGTGGAAACCGTTCGTGAACGCGAAGACCAGGGCCACCGCCACCACGACCCCGACGAGCAGCGGCTCCACCGCTAGGACTCCTTGAGCGTGAGCAGGGCGACCGCGCGGGCGAGCCGCTCGAAGGCGTCGGCCGCCGCCTCTAGGGCACCCGCGACCGCGGTGACCCGCTGCGCCCGCAGCGCGTCGCCGCCGTCGTCGCCGAGGACCTCGCGGAGGATGTCGTGGTAGACGTGCTGCGCCTGGTTCTCCAGGCGGTTGACCTCCACGCAGTACTCCTCCAGGCCGTCGCGCGAGCGCAGGTGCGGCACGGCGGCGGCGGTGAGCTCGGCGCAGCGCTGCAGCACCGCGACCTGCTGGCTCACGCCGTGGGGCAGCTCGCCCACCCGGGTGGCGACGACGACCCGGGCGGCCTCGTCCATGGCGTCGAGGCAGTCGTCCAGCGCCTCGACCAGACGGTGGACGTCCTCGCGCTCGTAGGGGGTGATGAAGACCCCGCCGAGGTGCGCCAGGACGGCGTGCGTCGCCTCGTCACCGGCGTGCTCGACGTCGTGGAGTCGCGCCGCGAGCTCGACCCGGCGCACCCGGTCCGATCCGAGGAGACGTGCGAGCAGCCCCGCCCCGGTGACGAGGTGCGCGGCGGAGGCGGTGAGCAGGGTGAAGAGCTCCGCGTCGCGAGGGAACGGCCTGAAGCGCAACTGATGTCTCCCCACGGGGCGTGTCCGGCAGTGTCTGCAGACAGGCTAGATGAGATCCGCGGGCGCACCGTTCCGCGTGCGACAGGCCACACCGAGGGCGGCGGCCGGGGGAGTGTGTGTGACGCCGGGCCGGAGAGCGCCAGTCGGCGCGAAGGCCGCTCTTGGCGGCTTTAGTTGGAGCCCGGGGCTTTCGCGACCCGGCGTCGCGACCACTGTACGACACCTCGTCCGCACGTGCCCAGGGAGCCGGGTCCGCGCTGGTCGGGCGGCGTGGCGGCGCTGCTCGGAGCGTGCCGGGCGGCGTTTCGGGGTGGCGGGCTACCACGAGGGCGACCGGCGGTCCGGTGCGTGCCGGGCGGCGGCTCTCAGGCGGTCGCGGGCGACGTCACCGGTGCGTCGGTGGCGTCGAGGCCGCGCGGGTCGAACCGGTAGCCGACGTTGCGGACCGTGCCGATCATCTGGTCGTGCTCGGAGCCGAGCTTCGCGCGCAGGCGCCGGATGTGCACGTCCACCGTGCGGGTGCCGCCGTAGTAGTCGTAGCCCCAGACCTCCTGGAGGAGCTGGGCGCGGGTGAGCACCCGGCCCGGGTGCTGCACGAGATGCTTGAGGAGCTCGAACTCCTTGTACGTCAGGTCCAGCGTCCGGCCCCGCACCCGGGCGGTGTAGGCGGAGGCGTCGATGACGAGCTCGCCGGCCTCGAGCTGCTCGGGCGCGACCTCCGCGGCCTCGTCCTTGGTGCGCTCGGCGACCATCCGCAGCCGGGCCTCGACCTCGGCCGGTCCTGCGCTCTCCAGGACGACGTCAGCGGCCCCCCACGTCGTCGACACCGCGGTGAAGCCGCCCTCGGCGAGGACGAGGATGACCGGCGGGGCCTCCATCGGCCCGGCGAGGAGGCGGCACAGGGTGCGGGCGGCCACGAGGTCGCGCCGGGCGTCCAGCAGCACCGCCGCGACCTCGAGGTTGTCCACCACGGACGACGGCGACGGTGGTGCGACGAGCACCTGGTGCCCCAGCAGGGTCAGGGCCGGCAGCGCGCGCGCCGCCCCTCCCGGCTCCGGGGTCAGCAACAGCAGCTGCGCCACAGGACTCCCCCTTCTGTACGAGGGGTCACTGTAGTGCCCGCCCGGGACGCCCCTCCGCGCGGGTGCAGCAGGCGGACACGGCAGGGTCTGCGACAATCGCCGCGTGCCTGCCTCATCGCCGACCCGTGCCGCCCAGCCGGGGTGGCGGCTGTGATGGGCGCCTCGACCAGGGCGGCCGTCACCTCGGTGGGGGCCGCCGCGGTCGCGCTCGCCGGCTTCGCCGCGGACGGGCTGCTCGCCGGGGTCGTGCTGGGACTGTCCCTGGTCTTCGCCGCCGGGTGGTCCCGGCTGGTCGACCTCCCCACGCACCGGGGCGCCGTCGTCGTCGTCGCGGGGGTGGCCGTGGCGGCCCTCGCCGTGACCCTGACGAGCACCGTGGCGGTGCTCGGGATCGTCATGGGTCTGGCGGTCGTCGCCGCCTTCGTCCACCAGATGCTGCGCCGCGACGGCCGCCCCCGCCTCACCGAGTCGGTCTCGGGCGTTGTCAGCGGCGCCGTCGTCGTCGTCTCCGCGGCCGGCTGGGTCGCCGTCGGGACCTCGGGGTCCTCCCCGGCCCTGGTCGTCACCGGCGCGGCCACCATCGCCGCCGCGGCCGCGGTGACGACGGTCCCGGTCACCGCCCGCACGGTCGTCCTGCTCGCCCCGGCCGCCGGCGGGCTCGCCGGGCTGCTGGCGGGCGTGCTCCTGCTCGACGACGTCGGACCCGTGCCCGGGCTGCTCGTCGGCCTGGCGGCGGGGATCCTCACCTCCGCCCTGCACGTCCTCTTCGGCCGGTTCCCCGCCTCGCGGCGGCTGCGCCCCGCCCTGGCGGCAGCCCTCCTCCCGGTCCTCGTCGTCGGTGTGCCGGTCTACCTCGTCAGCCGGCTCCTCGCCGCCTGAGGTACGCGGGTTAGCCTTGGGAGCATGGCCTTCACCATCCCCGACGACCTCGCCCCCGAGTGCCTCCCGCTTGCCTGGCTGCTGGGCAGCTGGCGCGGCTTCGGCATGCTCGGCTACCCCGGCGTGCCCGAGCAGGCCTTCGTGCAGGAGGTCCGGTTCGACCACGACGGCGGCCCGTACCTGCGCTCGCGCAGCACGATCTGGCTCGCCGACCGGTCCCGCTCGGGGGAGATCGCCCAGGAGATGACCGGGTCCGAGGGGGCGAGCGCCCTCGTGCCCGGGCAGCAGTGGTCCACCGAGACGTCCTACTGGCGCCCGGTCCCCACCGCGGCGGGCGACGACGGTCCCGACGGGCAGGCCCGCAGCGCCACCGAGCTCGAGGTGCTCGTGGCCGACCCGGCGGGGCAGCTCAGCGTCTACCTCGGCGCCGTGCGCGGTGCCCGCGTGGACCTCGCCACGGACGCGGTGGTGCGCACCGCCACCGCGGCGGAGGTGGCCGGCGCCCGGCGCACCTACGGCCTGGTCCAGCACGACCTCATGTGGGCGATGGACCTGGCGGCCTTCGGCAACGAGCTGCAGTCCTACGCCTCCGGGCGCCTCTCCCGGCAGGACGGCTGAGGACCGTGGACGCCACCGACGCACCGGCCCACCGCAGCCCGCTGCTGTCACGGCCGGGCGCCGTGGCGGCGTCGGGGCCGGACGGCGGCGTGGCGCTGCACCACGGCGACCCCGTGCACGAGCAGCGCGCCCTCGCGCGCGGCCGCGGGGTGGTGGACCTGTCCCACCTCGGCGTCGTCACCGTCTCGGGCCCGGACCGCATCACGTGGCTCAACACCCTCAGCTCCCAGCTGCTGCTCGGCCTCGAGGCCGGGGCCGCGACGGAGATGCTGCTCCTGGACGTCCACGGGCACGTCGAGCACGCCCCGGCGGTCCAGGACGACGGCGAGCGGACCTGGCTCGTCACCGAGGCCGCCGACGCGCAGGCCCTCGCCGCGTTCCTGGACAAGATGCGCTTCATGCTGCGGGTCGAGGTGGAGGTACGCACCGACGTCGCCGTCCTGGGCACCGCCGCCGGCGGCTGGGCGCGACTGACCCCGCAGATCCTCACGTGGCGCGACCCGTGGCCGCGCACCGCACCGGGCTCGACGCACTACGGCCCGCCCGACGCCGAGCACCCCGGCACCGAGATCCACCGCGGCCTGACCCTCGTGCCGCGGTCCGACCTCGCCGCCGTCGTCGACGCCTTCTGCGCGCCGCCGGCGGACGGTGGCACCGCCGGCCGGCTCGCCGGCACCTGGGCGTGGGAGGCGCTGCGCGTCGAGGCGTGGCGACCGCGGCTGGCCACCGAGGTCGACGAGCGGACCATCCCGCACGAGCTCGACTGGCTGCGCACCGGCGTGCACCTGAGCAAGGGCTGCTACCGCGGCCAGGAGACCGTGGCCCGGGTGGTGAACCTCGGCCGGCCGCCGCGCCGCCTGGTGATGCTCCACCTCGACGGCTCCGACCACCTCCTGCCCGACCCGGGCGCGGACGTGAGACTGGGGGAGCGCAGCGTCGGCCGGCTCACCACGGTGGTGCGCCACGAGGAGCTCGGCCCGGTAGCCCTCGCGGTGGTCAAGCGCTCCGTCCCGGCCGACGCCGTGCTCGACGCCGGCGGGGTGGCCGCCGCGCAGGAGATCGTCGTCGACCCCGCGGGGACGACCGACGTGCGTCCCGCCGAGCGCCCCGGCGCCGGCCTGCTCCGCCGCGACCTGCGGCCGTGAGCCGGGGCCGGCGACCGTGAGCGGCGGCCGGGAGCCACACCGCGCCACCGTGAGCGGCGGCCCGCGGCGGTGACCCGGCCCGAGGGCTCTGACGGCTCGGGCCGGCCCCAGCAGGCGGCCCGGCTGGTCGCCGCGGGCCTCGGGCAGTCGATGGACCTGCGCCGGTGGAAGGTCTTCCTCGGGGTGCGTTCGCGCCTGGGGACCCGGCGGGTCCGGGAGGGGTTCGTGCCCGTCCTCACCGCGGCCGTCACCGCGGGCGTGGCCTACTTCGTCTCGCACGAGCTCCTCGGGCACGAGCTGCCGATGTTCGCCCCCATCGCGGCGTGGATCGTGCTGGGCCACAGCCAGGACCGGCAGCTGCGCCGCACCGCCGAGCTGGGGGCCGGGGTGACGATCGGCGTGTGGCTGGGGGAGGTCTTCGTCCAGGTCTTCGGCACCGGGGCGGTCCAGATCGCCGTCGTCCTGCTGCTCGCCGCGCTCGCGGCGCGGTTCATCGACCGCGGTCCCCTGCTCACCACGCAGGCGGGCGTCCAGAGCGTCGTCATCGTCGCCATGCCGACGACGATGGTCACCGACGGTGCCCTGGGCCGCTGGTCCGACGCGCTCGTCGGCGCCGCGCTCGGGCTGCTCGTCACCGCGCTGGTGCCCGCCGACGTCGTCGGCCGATCACGGGCCCTGGCCCGTACCGCGCTGGACCAGCTCGCCACGATGCTCGCCACCCTCGCCCGGGGCCTGCGCGCCGGCGACCCGCAGGTCGCCGCGGACGCCCTCACCATGGGCCGGGCGTCGCAGCCGAGCCTGGACGCCTGGTCCTCGGCGATGCGCAGCGCCCGTGAGATGGTCCGGGTCAACCCGGTCGTGCGGGGCGAGCGGACGACCGTCGCGGAGCTCAGCCGGGCGGCCGTCCTGGCCGACCGCGCCATGCGCAACGCCCGGGTGGTGGCCCGGCGCGCCGTCGTCGCCGTCGAGGAGGAGGGACCCGCGCCCGACGTCGCCGGGCACGTGGAGACGCTCGCCGTCGCCATGGGCTCCCTCGCGGCCGCCGTGGGGCGCGGTGACCCGCCCGACCACGCCCGGGCGCTGCTGCAGGAGGTCGCCGCGGCGCTGGCGCCGGAGGCCTACGCCGAGGGCTGGCGCCGCCAGACCCTCGTCTCCCTGCTGAGGTCCCTGGCCGTGGACGCGCTGGAGATCACCGGCATGTCGCACGGCGAGGCGACCGGCGAGCTCGCCGAGGACTCCTAGCCCAGGAGCACGTCGTCGCCCTCGACGCGCAGCTCCACCGGCGGCAGCGGCTGGGTGGCCGGTCCGGCGAGCACCGCGCCGTCGGTGGTGGAGAACGTCGATCCGTGGCACGGGCACACCAGCTCGGTGCCCCGGGCGGCGACGAGGCACGCCCGGTGGGTGCAGACCGCCGAGAGGCCGTGGACGTCGCCGGCCTCGTCGCGCACGACCGCCACGCCCTCGCCGGGGGCGGGCTCGACGACGACGGCGGTGCCCGGAGCGAGGTCGGTCAGGGAGGCCAGCGGGGTCGGCGCGGCGGCGGTGCCCGTGGCGGGGCCGGTGGTGGGTGTCCCGGCGGGCTCGGCGGCGCCGCACGCGGCGAGCACCGGGACGGCCAGCGCGCCCGCGCCGGCGACGAGGAACGTGCGGCGGGTGGGGGCGTCTGCGGCAGTCATGAGGACATCGTGCCGCGCCGCTAGGCTCTGTGGGTGCTCGGAAACGTCCAGCTCCTCATCTTCCTGCTGCTCGCGGTGATCATGTTCGCCCTCGAGGTGTGGGCGCTCGTCGACGCCGCGACCCGGCCGGCGCCCGCGTTCCTCGCCGCGGACAAGCGCACCAAGAACTTCTGGCTGGCCCTGACGGGTGTCGCCGCCGCCATCGGCTTCATCGCCATCCCGCCCCCGCTGGGGCTGGGCCTCATGGGCGGCTTCCTGCAGTTCGTCGCCGTCGTGCCCGCCGCGGTCTACCTCGCCGACGTGCGGCCCGCCGTGCGCGGCTACCGGCCGCCGCGCCAGGGCCAGGGCCGGGGCTGGTAGCCCGGTGCGGGCCGTCCTGCAGCGGGTGACCCGCGCGGCGGTGCGGGTCGGCGGTCAGGTGGTCGGGGAGGTCACCCGGCCCGGGCTGGTCGCGCTCGTCGGCGTCACGCACGACGACGGCGCCGAGCAGGCGGAGCGGCTGGCCCGCAAGATCGCCGAGCTGCGGATCCTGCGGGGGGAGGCCTCCGTGGCCGATGCGGCCGCCCCGGTGCTCGTCGTCTCCCAGTTCACCCTGTACGCCGACGTCCGGAAGGGCCGCCGGCCCACCTGGAACGCTGCCGCCCCCGGGCCGGTGGCCGAGCCCCTCGTCGACGCGGTCGTCTCGGCGCTGCGCGAGCGCGGCGTCGAGGTCGCGACCGGCCGGTTCGGCGCGGACATGGCCCTCGAGCTCGTCAACGACGGGCCGGTCACCGTCCTCGTCGACGTCTGATCCACAGCCGTTCGCACCGGACCGGCCCGTCACGGCAGGATCGGGGCATGAGGATCGACGCCGTGCTCGGCGACATCACCCGTCAGGACGTCGACGCCGTCGTCAACGCCGCGAACTCCTCGCTCATGGGCGGCGGCGGGGTCGACGGCGCCATCCACCGGGCGGCCGGTCCCGGGCTGCTCGAGGAGTGCATGGAGCTGCGCCGCACCGAGCTGCCGGACGGCCTGCCCGTCGGCAGCGCCGTGCCGACGGCCGGCCACCGCCTCCCGGCACGCTGGGTCATCCACACCGTCGGGCCCAACCGGCACCGCGGCCAGGACGACCCCGCGCTGCTCGCCTCGTGCTTCACCTCCGCGCTCGTCGTCGCCGCCGAGGTCGGCGCCCGCGAGGTCGCCGTCCCGGCCGTGGGAGCAGGCGCGTACGGCTGGGACCCCGCCGAGGTGGCCCGGGTCGCGGTCGGCGCCGTGCGCTCCTTCGCCGCCGCGCAGGACAACCGCGACGGCGCCGACGTGTGCGGCCTGGAGGAGCGCGCCGTCGGCCTCACGCCCGTGGAGCTGGTCCGGTTCGTCCTGCACGACGAGGAGGTCCTGCGGGTCTTCAGCCGCGAGCTGGGCTGAGGCGGCGGTCACCCCTCGGGCGGGTCGAACAGGTCCTCGATCCGGCACCCGAACGCGGCGGCCAGCCGGAACGCGAGCGGCAGGCTGGGGTCGAACCGGCCGCGCTCGATGGAGATGACCGTCTGGCGCGAGACGCCGAGCAGCTCGGCCAGGTGGGCCTGCGACCAGCCGCGCTCCCCGCGCCGCGCCGCGATGTCGTTGTCCATCAGGACTGCCGGCGGGAGATGGTCAGGTAGCGGACCGTCAGGTCGGCGAGGCCGAGCACGACGACGGCCACGAGAACCGTGGACCCCGAGGTCTCCAGGCCGGTGACCGACAGGGCGACCAGGGCCACGCCCGCGGCGACGACCAGGTCCATCAGCGCGCTGCTCGCGGCGCGGTCCAGCCACTGCCGCTCGACGTTCTCCTCCGGGTGGGCGTCCTCGACGACGACGTGGCGCGCGACCAGCAGGAACCACGACAGTGCGGCGGACGGCCCCAGCGTCGAGGCGGCGAAGACTCCCGCCACCAGCCAGAAGTCGTCACCCCGGAACAGGCCGGCCAGGGCGCCGAGCGCGGCGGCCAGGACGAGGGCGAGGAGGGCGGCGAGGGCGTAGGCGCGGGTCGGGGCCCGACGGTCCGTGCGGGATGCGGTGCTCATGAGCCTCTCCAGGGTGAGGTCGGTGCGGGACGGCGGGCTGTGTGAAGCACGCTTGACGTCATCACAGTCAAGCTCGCTTGGCACCTCATGTCAAGCGCCCTTCACAGTGCGTCGGTGGCGGAGGTGCCCGCCACCCACCCGGGTGCCGGGCGGAGCGGCCGCCTCGTCGCGTTCCGGAGTCACCGCGACCCGGAGCGGGGTCGTCACGCCGGTGGCGAACACGGGCAGTGGTGCCGCCCCCTCGCCGTTAGCCTTGACGAACGCTGCCCAGACCGGTCGCTGCCGGGCCCCGGCCGAGGTAGCCGCCCGTGAGGAGTGCACATGTTTGAGAGATTCACCGACCGTGCCCGTCGGGTGGTCGTCCTCGCCCAGGAAGAGGCGCGGATGCTCAACCACAACTACATCGGCACCGAGCACATCCTCCTCGGCCTCATCCACGAGGGTGAGGGCGTCGCCGCGAAGGCGCTCGAGGCCCTGGACATCTCGCTCGAGGCCGTGCGTGCGCAGGTCACCGAGATCATCGGCGAGGGACAGCAGTCCCCGTCGGGCCACATCCCGTTCACCCCGCGCGCCAAGAAGGTCCTCGAGCTGTCCCTGCGCGAGGCGCTCCAGCTGGGCCACAACTACATCGGGACCGAGCACATCCTGCTCGGCCTCATCCGCGAGGGCGAGGGCGTCGCCGCCCAGGTCCTCACCAAGCTCGGCGCGGACCTCAACCGGGTGCGCCAGCAGGTCATCCAGCTGCTCTCCGGCTACCAGGGCAAGGAGCCCGTGGCCGCCGGGGGACCCACCGAGGGGCAGCCGGCCGGGTCGGCCGTGCTCGACCAGTTCGGCCGCAACCTCACCCAGGCCGCCCGCGAGGGCAAGCTCGACCCGGTGATCGGCCGCATCCTGGAGATCGAGCGGGTCATGCAGGTGCTCTCGCGCCGCACGAAGAACAACCCCGTCCTCATCGGCGAGCCCGGCGTCGGCAAGACCGCCGTCGTCGAGGGCCTGGCCCAGGACATCGTGCGCGGCGACGTGCCCGAGACCCTCAAGGACAAGCAGCTCTACACCCTCGACCTCGGCTCGCTCGTGGCCGGCTCCCGCTACCGCGGCGACTTCGAGGAGCGGCTGAAGAAGGTCCTCAAGGAGATCCGCACCCGCGGCGACATCATCCTGTTCATCGACGAGATCCACACCCTCGTCGGGGCCGGGGCCGCCGAGGGCGCCATCGACGCCGCCTCGATCCTCAAGCCGATGCTCGCGCGCGGCGAGCTGCAGACCATCGGGGCGACCACCCTCGAGGAGTACCGCAAGCACATCGAGAAGGACGCCGCCCTGGAGCGGCGCTTCCAGCCGATCCAGGTGGCCGAGCCGACCCTCGCGCACACCATCGAGATCCTCAAGGGCCTGCGCGACCGCTACGAGGCGCACCACCGCGTCTCCATCACCGACGAGGCGCTCGTGGCGGCCGCCACCCTGGCCGACCGCTACGTCTCGGACCGGTTCCTCCCGGACAAGGCCATCGACCTCATCGACGAGGCGGGCGCGCGCCTGCGCATCCGCCGCATGACGGCCCCGCCGGAGCTGCGCGAGCTCGACGAGCAGATCTCCGAGGTCCGCCGCGAGAAGGAGTCCGCGATCGACGACCAGGACTTCGAGCGCGCCGCGCGTCTGCGCGACGACGAGAAGCGCCTGGGCGAGCGGCGGGTCGAGCGGGAGAAGGCCTGGAAGAACGGCGACCTCGACGCCGTCGCGGAGGTGGACGAGGACCTGATCGCCGAGGTGCTGGCGATGTCCACGGGCATCCCCGTGTTCAAGCTCACCGAGGCCGAGTCGTCCAAGCTCCTGCACATGGAGGACGAGCTCCACAAGCGCATCGTCGGCCAGGACACCGCCATCAAGGCGCTGTCCCAGGCGATCCGGCGCACCCGCGCGGGCCTGAAGGACCCCAAGCGCCCCGGCGGGTCGTTCATCTTCGCGGGGCCCACGGGCGTGGGCAAGACCGAGCTGGCCAAGGCGCTCGCCGAGTTCCTCTTCGGGGACGAGGACGCCCTCATCCAGCTCGACATGTCCGAGTTCTCCGAGAAGCACACCGTCTCGCGGCTCTTCGGCTCGCCCCCCGGCTACGTCGGGTACGAGGAGGGTGGCCAGCTCACGGAGAAGGTGCGCCGCCGCCCGTTCTCGGTGGTCCTGTTCGACGAGGTGGAGAAGGCGCACGCCGACATCTTCAACTCGCTCCTGCAGATCCTCGAGGACGGCCGCCTCACCGACTCCCAGGGCCGGGTCGTGGACTTCAAGAACACGGTCATCATCATGACCACGAACCTCGGGACCCGGGACATCGCCAAGGGCCTGCTCACCGGCTTCCAGGCCGGCGGGGAGCTGTCCAACAGCTACGAGCGGATGAAGACGAAGGTCAACGAGGAGCTCAAGCAGCACTTCCGGCCCGAGTTCCTCAACCGCGTGGACGACGTCATCGTCTTCCCGCAGCTCTCCGAGGCCGAGATCATCCAGATCGTCGACCTCATGATCGCCCGTCTCGACGGCCGCCTGCGCGACCAGGACATGACCATCGAGCTGACCTCGGCGGCGAAGGAGCTGCTCGCCGAGCGTGGCTACGACCCGGTCCTCGGCGCCCGGCCGCTGCGGCGCGCGATCCAGCGTGAGATCGAGGACGTCCTGTCGGAGAAGATCCTGTTCGGCGAGATCAAGGCCGGGCAGAAGATCATCGTCGACGCCGAGGGTGAGGGCCTGCTGGGCCAGTTCACCTTCGAGGGCGTCAAGGTGGGCGAGATCCGCAAGCCCGAGCCCGTCGCGGTCGGTCACGGCTCGACGATCGAGCAGCGCGACATGCCGACGGCGCCCGACGGCGGCGGCGCGGGCGGGGGCGGGCAGCTCCAGCCCGAGCACTGAGCACGGTCCGGCAGGGCCCGGCAGCCACGGCTGCCGGGCCCTTTCGGCGTCCTGGCCCTCGGGCGTTGCTGGCCCTCGGGCGTTGCTGGCCCTCGCGGCTCCCCGGCGTACCCGGGACGCCCGTCAGGCGGGTCGGGCGTAGCGCCGGACGAAGGCGCGCACGACCTCGTGGGAGTCGGTGACGTCGACGCCGCTGACGCGCACGACCACCGACTCGAACTCCTCGGCGGGGAAGTGCCCGGCGTGGCGGTAGACGCTCATGCGGGTGATGACAGCGTCGCGGTCGGTCTCCGGGTGGAACTGGGTGACGTACTGGTTGCGGCCCAAGCGGTACATCTGCACCGGGCAGGCCTCGGACCGCGCCAGGAGCACCGCGCCCGGCGGCAGGACCGTGCAGGCCTCCTTGTGGCCGACGTAGGCGGCGAACGTCGGCGGCATCCCGGCGAGCAGGGGGTCGTCACGGCCCTCGTCGGTGAGGTTGATCTCGACGGCGGCGGTGCTCTCGGCGTACGTGCCGTCCACGACGCCGCCGGCGACCCGGCCCAGCGCCCCGATGCCGAAGCACGTGCCGAGGAAGGGCAGGTCCCGCTCGTGGATCTCGCTCAGGACGACGTCGAGCTCGGCCTCGATCCGCAGCTGGTCGTCGCTCTTGTGCTCCGCCGGCACCGACGTCGTGAAGGGGCTGCCGCCGAGGAAGGTCCCCGCGAACCGGTCGAGGTCGAGCGGGGTGAACCGCCCCGACTCCATCCGGATCCTGACCAGCTCGTCGGCGCGCAGGCCGGTGAGCCGGAGGAACGAGGCGTACTCGCCGTCGGCGGCGGCGTCCTCGCTCCGCGAGGCGAGCAGCGCAAAGGGCTTGGTGGGCACGGGGAGAGTGAACACCACCGAGCCCGGCGTTCGCCCCCGTGTCCCGGGAACGGGTGTCCTCCGGATGCGGGGTCACCGGGGCGGACGTAGCGTGAGAAGCATCCCCGCAGGGGGCCGACCGAGGACGAGGAGCACGAGATGGGCTTGGACGACAAGATCCGCAACGCTGCCGAGGAGACGGGCGGCAAGGTCAAGGAGGGCGCCGGGAAGGCGACCGACAACGAGCGGCTCGAGGCCGAGGGCAAGGGCGACCAGGCCAGCGCGAACATCAAGCAGGCCGGCGAGAACGTCAAGGACGCCTTCAAGTAGCGAGAACGCTCGACACACCGCCCTCATCGCAAGGGTGGCGAGGCCTCGCGGGAGTGATCCCGCGGGGCCCGTCCGTGTCCCGGGTCGCCTACCGGCGCCGGGCGCTCTCGCCGTGGTGCAGGTCGCCGGTCGCGGTGGCCCCGGCCCTGGCGGCACCGCCCGCCCGGACATCCGCCCCGGCGTCCGCCCCGGCGTCCGCCGGACCGTCCTCCGGGCCCGCCCCGGCCGCCGCCGGCGCGCCCGGTGCGCCCGAGGGGGAGTCCGGGACGACAGGGCGCCGCGACGGACCGGCCGGGCGGAGGAGGTCCACCGGCGGCTGCCGGGTGGACCGGCTGATGGCCGCCCCGAGCGCGAGGAGGACAGCGACGGTGACGACCGCCCGGACGACGCCGTCGCCCTGGACCGAGACGATGAGCGGCGCCAGGAGGACGGCGACGAGGTTCATCACCTTGATGAGCGGGTTGAGGGACGGGCCGGCGGTGTCCTTGAAGGGGTCGCCGACGGTGTCGCCGATGACGGCGGCCACGTGCTGGCTGGAGCCCTTGCCGCCGAGGTGGCCGTCCTCGATGTACTTCTTGGAGTTGTCCCAGGCGCCGCCGGCGTTGGACAGCATGACCGCGAGCAGCTGCCCGGTGAGGATCGAGCCGGCCAGGAACGCCCCGAGCGCCTCGGCTCCGAGCGCGAACCCGACCGCCACCGGTGTGAGCACGGCCAGCAGGCCGGGTGTGAGCAGCTCGTGCAGCGACCGCTTCGTGCACAGGTCCACCACGCGGGCGTAGTCGGGACGGACCTCGTAGGTCATGATCCCCGGCTCGTCGTGGAACTGCCGGCGCACCTCGACGACGACCTCGCCGGCCGCCCGGGAGACCGCGCGGATGAGCAGCGAGGAGAAGAGGAAGCCGACCGCGCCGCCGATGAGCAGGCCGACCAGCACGTCGGGCTGGTCGACCCGGATGCCGTCGAACTGCATCCCGGCCGCGCGGAGCGCCTCCTCGAACGAGCCGAACAGGGAGGTGGCGGCGATGACGGCGGTCGCGATGGCGATGCCCTTGGTGATCGCCTTGGTCGAGTTGCCGGTGGCGTCGAGCCGGCCGAGGGACCGGGCGGCCTCGCCCTCGAACTCCCCGGACATCTCGGCGATGCCCTGGGCGTTGTCGGCCACGGGGCCGAAGGTGTCCATCGAGACGATGACACCGACCGTGGTGAGCATGCCCATGCCGGTGAGGGAGATGAAGTACAGGGCCTCGGCGGCGCCGTCGCCCATCGCGAACGCGGAGAGGATCACCAGCGCGATGGTGAGGATGGCCCAGACGGTCGACTCCAGGCCGAGTGAGAAGCCGGACAGGATCGTCGTCGCGGGTCCGGTGCGCGTGGACTCGGCGACCTCCTTGACCGGGCGGTACCGCGCATCGGTGAAGTACTGGGTGAGGACCTGGATGACGCTGGCCAGGACGAGGCCGAGGATCACGGCGACGGCGGGTCGCAGGTCCTGCATGTACCAGCCCGACAGGGCCAGCACCGCGGCGGCCGAGAGGCCGGCGGAGAGGAAGAAGCCGCGGTTGATGGCCCGCATGCCGTGCTCGTCGTCGCCGCGCGGGTTCACCGCGACGATGCCCACCATCGAGGTGAGGACGCCGACCGCGCGCACGAGCAGCGGGAACATCACCCCGGCGATGGCGCCGGCCGCGGAGCCGGACCACGCGGCCGCGCCGAGGATGAGGGCCGCGACGAGGGTGACCTCGTAGGACTCGAAGAGGTCGGCGGCCATGCCGGCGCAGTCGCCGACGTTGTCGCCGACGTTGTCGGCGATGGTGGCGGCGTTGCGGGGGTCGTCCTCGGGGATGCCCTGCTCGACCTTGCCGACGAGGTCGGCGCCGACGTCGGCGGCCTTGGTGAAGATGCCGCCGCCGACGCGCATGAACATCGCCAGCAGCGCGCCGCCGAAGCCGAAGCCCACGAGGACGGCGGTGGCGTCCTGCTGGTAGATGAGGAGGATGACGGTGGCGCCGAGCAGCCCCAGGCCCACGGTGAACATCCCGGCCACACCGCCGGCGCGGAAGGCCACCCGCATGGCGCGCCGAGCGCCGCTCTCGCGGGCCGCGGCGGCGGTGCGCACGTTCGCGCGCACGGCCAGCCACATCCCGGCGTAGCCCGTCAGCGCGGAGAACGCCGCCCCGAGGACGAACGCCAGGGACCGGCCCGCCCGCAGGACCAGCTCCGAGTGCGCGGCGTCGGCGGCGACGGGCAGGGCGAAGAACAGCACCACACCCAGGACGAGGATGAACCACGACACCGTGCGCATCTGGCGGGCCATGTAGGCGCGGGCGCCCTCCTGGATGGCGCCGGCGATCTCGATCATCTTCACCGTGCCCTGCGGCGCCCCGAGCACCTCCCGCACGAGTTTGTACGCGAAGGCCAGTGCCAGCAGGGAGATGGCGAGGATGACCCAGAGGGCCGTCATCTCGAACGGTCCGAACACGGCCTGGAGCGGTGCGCCCTCGGCCGCCCGGAGGTCTGCGTACATGGCAACCCCGTCGTCGACAGTGGTGGCGGGCGGCTGCCCGTCTCGACCACCTCCACCGTAGGGCGGCGGCCGCGCCCCGCCGGAGGACCTTCGACCCCGCCGGGTCGGGGTCGGGTCAGGCCGTCCGGGGCTGCTCCGGCGCCGGGAACAGCGGCGGCACGTCGGTGTCGAGCACGGCCGCCACGACCGCCGGGTCGACCTGCTCCAGGGTGGGCGGGTCCCACCGCGGGCGCCGGTCCTTGTCGACCAGCTGGGCGCGGATCCCCTCGGTGAAGTCCGCGCGCGCCGCGAGACCGGTCCCCGAGCGGAGCTCCTGCTGCAGCGCCTCGCGCAGGGTCCCGCCCCGAGCGCGGGTGAGCGTCGCCAGGGCCACCTCCACCGCGGTGGGGGAGAGGGACCTGATGACCTCGGCGGTCTGACGCGCGGCGGGGTGGGGGTGGGCCGCCAGGCGCCGGACGACCGCCAGCACCGTCGGGGCGTCGTAGCACTCCTCGATCCAGGCGCGGTGGCCGACCAGCTCGCCGGCGGGGGGCGCGACGGCGAGGGCACGGACCGCACCGGCGGGGTCGCCGTCCTCCAGGACCGCGGCCGTCAGGGCCGGCAGGGACTCGGCGGGCACGAAGTGGTCGGCCAGCCCGGTGTAGATCGCGTCCCCGGGTCCCGCGACGGCGGCCGTGACGCCGAGGTGGACCCCGGTCAGGCCCGGCGCGCGGGCGAGGAGGTGGCTGCCGCCGACGTCGGGGACGAAGCCGATGCGCGTCTCGGGCATCGCGACGCGCGACCGCTCGGTCACCACCCGCAGCGAGGCGTGGGCGCTCAGGCCCACCCCGCCGCCCATGGTGATCCCGTCCATGATCGCGAGCACCGGCTTGGGGTACTCCGCGATCCGGGCGTTCAGCTGGTACTCCTGGCGGAGGAAGTCCAGGGCGCGGGCGGCCTCGCCGTCGAGCACGGCGCTGCGCAGGGCCCGGACGTCGGCGCCGGCGCACAGTCCTCGGTCGCCGGCGCCGTCCAGCAGCACGGCGGACACGGCGGGGTCGTGCTCCCAGGCGGCGAGCGCCGCGCCGACGGCGGTGAGCATGGGAGCGTCGAGCGCGTTGATCGCGCTCGGCCGGTTGAGGGTGAGGTGGCCGACGCGGCCCTCCACCCGGGCCAGCACCGATGTGCCCCTCTGCGCCGTCGTCATTCCCCGACCTCCCCGTCGCCCCGGAAGGCCCACCGTACCGGTGGGACCGCGCGGCGCACGAGCGCTCGCCCGCCCGCCGCGTGTATGCAGACGTACGGTTCCGGAACCAGAACGGGGGTGCGTGGGGGGTTTTTGTATACAAACGGCGTGTCGGCCGGTACCGTCGGACCCGTGCGCGCCAGCGAACGGGTCTACGACTCCCTCCGGGAGGAGATCGTCACCGGGCGCCTCGCCCCGGGGACGGTCCTGGGGGAGGTGGAGCAGTCCGCGCGCCTGGGGGTCTCCCGGACACCCCTGCGCGAGGCGCTCGGGCGGCTCGCCGCCGAGGGCCTGGCCGTGACCGGTCGGGGCCGCACCCTCGTCGTCTCCAGCCTGTCGGCGGTGGACGTGACCCACCTGTTCGAGCTGCGGGAGGCCCTGGAGACCCAGGCGGCCAGGCTCGCGGCGCGCCGCGGGGACCGCGCCGTCTTCACCGCGCTGCGCGAGAAGCTCTCCGCGCAGGTGGCCGACCGGCCGGACTCCGACGCCTACTTCGCCCTGGTCGCCGAGCTCGACGCGGCCCTCGACGAGGCCATGGGCAGCCCGTACCTGCGCCGGTCGCTCGTCGGCCTGCGCAGCCACGTCGCCCGGGCCCGCCGGCTCTCGCAGGACAACCCCGCCCGGCTCGCCCGCGCCGCCGAGGAGCACGCCCTCATCGCCGGGGCCGTCGCGGAGGGCAACGAGACGCTCGCGGCCCAGGCCACGGCGGTGCACCTGCGCTCGAGCCTGGAGACCATCCTCGCCGCGCTCGACCCGGCCGCCCCCGCCACGCCCGCACCCGCCGGCACCCCTGCCGCCCCACCCGCAGCCACCCCCGGCCCTCCCGCCCCACCCGCACCCGCCCCAGGAGGCAGCCCGTGATCACCCACCACGTCCGTGTCCACCCCTCGAGCGCGAACCTGCCCCGCACCGACCAGCTCGCGTGGAAGATCGCCGAGGTCGCCGCCGACCCCGTGGCGGTGGCCCCGGAGGTGACCGAGATGGTGGTCAACCGGGTCATCGACAACGCCGCCGTGGCCACCGCGTCCCTCCTGCGCGCGCCCGTCGTGGCCGCTCGCGCGCAGGCGACGGCCCACCCCCGCACGCCCGGCGCGACCGTCGTCGGCCTGCCCACCGCCGAGCGGGTGAGCCCGGAGTGGGCCGCGTGGGCCAACGGCGTCGCGGTGCGCGAGCTGGACTACCACGACACGTTCCTCGCGGCGGAGTACTCCCACCCCGGCGACAACATCCCCCCGATCCTCGCCGTCGCCCAGCACCTGGCGGCGCGGCGCGACCTCGGGGGAGCCGAGCTCGTGCGCGCCCTCGCCACCGGGTACGAGATCCAGGTCGACCTCGTCCGCTCGATCAGCCTCCACGCCCACAAGATCGACCACGTCGCCCACCTGGGCCCCTCCGCGGCCGCGGGCATCGGCACCCTGCTCGGGCTCGCCCCCGAGGTGATCTTCCAGGCGGTGGGCCAGGCCCTGCACACGACCACCGCCACCCGCCAGTCCCGCAAGGGCGAGATCTCCACCTGGAAGGCCTACGCCCCGGCCTTCGCCGGCAAGGTCGCCGTCGAGGCGGTCGACCGCGCCATGCGCGGCCAGACCTCCCCCACTCCGATCTACGAGGGGGAGGACGGCGTCATCGCCTGGATGCTCGACGGCCCGGGCGCCCACTACGAGGTCCCGCTGCCCGGCCCGGGCGAGGAGAAGCGGGCGATCCTGGACACGTACACCAAGGAGCACTCCGCGGAGTACCAGTCCCAGGCGCTCATCGACCTCGCCCGCCGGCTCCACCGCGAGCGTCCGGAGCTGACGGACCCGGCGAACGTGGCGTCGGTCGTCATCCACACCAGCCACCACACGCACCACGTCATCGGCTCCGGGGCCAACGACCCCCAGAAGTACGACCCCGCCGCGTCCCGCGAGACCCTCGACCACTCGATCCCGTACATCTTCACCGTCGCGCTGCAGGACGGGCGGTGGCACCACGTGGACTCCTACGCCCCCGAGCGGGCCGCCCGCCCCGACACCGTCGCGCTGTGGCGCACGGTCACCACCGCCGAGGACCCCGGCTGGACCCGGCGCTACCACTCGGCCGACCCGGCCGAGAAGGCCTTCGGCGGCCGTGTCGAGATCACCCTCACCGACGGCACGCAGGTGGTGGAGGAGATCGCCGTCGCCGACGCGCACCCCCTCGGCGCCCGGCCCTTCGCCCGCGAGCAGTACGTGGAGAAGTTCCGCACGCTCGCCGACGGCGTCCTCGAGCCCGCCGAGATCCGGCGGTTCCTCGACGTCGCCCAGCGCCTTCCCGAGCTGCGGCCCGACGAGCTCGGCGGGCTCACCGTCGTCGCCCCGGCCGCCCTCATGTCCTCCGTCACCGCACCCGAGGGGATCTTCTGATGCTCTATGCCCCCACCACCGCGGCCGCGAAGCGTGCCGCCCTGCGCACGGCCCTGGCCGGGCCCGGCCTCCTGCGCTTCCCCGGTGCCTTCAACCCCCTCTCGGCCAGGCTCATCCAGGACAAGGGCTTCGAGGGTGTGTACATCTCCGGGGCGGTCCTGTCCGCCGACCTCGGCCTGCCCGACATCGGCCTGACGACGGCGACCGAGGTCGCCGGCCGCAGCCACCAGATCGCCCGGATGACCGACCTGCCGGCCCTCGTCGACGCCGACACCGGGTTCGGCGAGCCGATGAACGTCGCCCGCACCGTCCAGGAGCTCGAGGACGCCGGGGTGGCGGGCCTGCACATCGAGGACCAGGTCAACCCCAAGCGCTGCGGGCACCTCGACGGCAAGCAGGTGGTCGGGACCGACACCGCCGTCAAGCGCATCCGCGCCGCGGCCGACGGCCGCCGGGACCCCAACCTCCTCATCATGGCCAGGACGGACATCCGCGCGGTCGAGGGTCTCGACGCCACCCTCGAGCGGGCGCGCGCGCTCGTCGACGCCGGGGCCGACGCGATCTTCCCGGAGGCGATGACGGGCCTGGCCGAGCTCGAGGCGGTCGCCACGGCGGTCGACGTCCCGGTGCTGGCGAACATGACCGAGTTCGGCAAGTCCGAGCTCTTCACCGAGGACCAGCTCGCCTCCGCGGGGGCGCGGATCGTCATCTACCCCGTCTCCCTGCTGCGCGTCGCCATGGGCGCCGCCGAGCGGGCGCTGGACACCCTCGTGGCCGAGGGCTCGCTGCGCTCGGAGGTCGCGGGCATGCAGCACCGCGCGCGGCTCTACGAGCTCCTCGACTACCCGGCCTACAACACCTTCGACGCCGGCGTCTTCACCTTCACGGTCCCCGGCCGCTGATCACGCGGTCCCTCACGCAAAGGAGCGAGATATGACCGAGACCACCCAGGTCCGCAAGGGCCTGGCCGGGGTCGTCGCCGACACCACGGCCATCTCCAAGGTCAACCCCGAGACGAACTCGCTGCTCTACCGCGGCTACCCCGTGCAGGAGCTCGCCGCCCGGTGCAGCCTCGAGGAGGTGGCGCACCTGCTGTGGCACGGCGAGCTCCCGACGGCGGCCGAGCTCGCCGCGCTGCAGGAGCTGGAGCGGGCGAACCGGGGGCTCGAGGAGGACGTGCGCGCCGTCGTCGACCTCGTGCCCGTCACCGCCCACCCGATGGACGTCCTGCGCACGGCGGTCAGCCTCATCGGCGCCCAGGACCCGGCCGCCGCCGACCCCTCGCCCGAGGCCGCCCACGCCCGGTCGGTGCGGCTCCTGGGCCGCATCCCCGCCGTCGTCGCGTACGACCAGCGCCGCCGGCGCGGCCAGGAGCCCGTCCCCGCCCGGGACGACCTCGGCTACGCCGAGAACTTCCTCCACATGACCTTCGGGGAGGTCCCCGACCCCGTCGTCGTCGACGCGTTCCGGGTCTCCCTGGTGCTGTACGCCGAGCACTCCTTCAACGCCTCGACGTTCACGGCCCGGGTCATCACCTCGACGATGTCGGACATGTACTCCGCCGTCGTCGGCGCGGTCGGGGCCCTCAAGGGTCCCCTCCACGGCGGGGCGAACGAGGCCGTCATGCACGTCCTCGACGAGATCGGCGACGCCTCGCGGGCCGAGGCGTGGCTCGACCGGGCCCTGGCCGAGCGACGCAAGATCATGGGCTTCGGCCACCGGGTCTACAAGCACGGCGACTCCCGGGTCCCGACGATGAAGGCCGCCCTGGACACCCTCGTCGCCCACTACGGCCGCCCCGACCTCGCCGAGCTGTACGACCGGCTCGAGGCGGCGATGGTCGCGCGCAAGGGCATCGAGCCCAACCTCGACTACCCCTCGGGCCCGGCGTACCACCTCATGGGGTTCGATACCGCGACCTTCACCCCGATCTTCGTCGCTGCGCGGGTCACCGGCTGGACGGCGCACATCATGGAGCAGGCGGGCGACAACGCGCTCATCCGCCCGCTGAGCGCCTACGACGGCCCGGCCGAGCGGCACCTCCCGGACGGGCCGGACGAGGCTCCGGCGGGCGAATCGGGACGTAGGCCGTAAGTCACCCCTGTGACGTGCTTCACTCCATAACCTGGGGGCGTGACCCAGGTCACCCATAGTCTGACGATCGAGGCGCACGGACGGGCGCCGGGAGCCAGGAGGCGCGTGATGCCGCAGTACGTGTACCGCTTCAGCGAGGGCAGCAAGGACCAGAAGGACCTCCTCGGCGGCAAGGGGGCCAACCTCGCCGAGATGACCAAGCTCGGACTGCCGGTGCCCCCGGGCTTCACGATCACCACCGAGGCCTGCCGCGCCTACATGCGCGACGGCCACGTGCCGCCCGAGCTCCGGGTCGAGGTGACCATGGCGGTGCGCGAGATCGAGGACACGATCGGGCGGCGGCTGGGCGACTTCCACGAGCCGCTGCTCGTCTCCGTGCGTTCCGGGGCCAAGTTCTCCATGCCCGGCATGATGGAGACCGTCCTCAACATCGGGCTCAACGACGCCTCCGTCAAGGGGCTGGCCGAGTTCTCCGGCGACGAGCGCTTCGCCTGGGACTCCTACCGCCGGCTCATCCAGATGTTCGGCAAGACGGTCCTCGGCATCGACGGGGAGCACTTCGCGCACACGCTGGACGAGAAGAAGCGGACCGCCGGCGCGGCGACCGACATCGACCTCACCGCCGAGGACCTCAAGGAGCTCGTCGCGGAGTTCAAGGCGATCGTCCAGGAGGACGCCGGGCGCGAGTTCCCCCAGCACCCGCGCGAGCAGCTCGACATGGCCATCGAGGCGGTCTTCGACTCGTGGAACACCGAGCGCGCGCGTCTGTACCGGCGTCGCGAGCGCATCCCCAACGACCTCGGCACCGCCGTCAACGTCGTCACGATGGTCTTCGGCAACCTGGGGGACACCTCGGGCACGGGCGTGTGCTTCACCCGTGACCCGTCCACCGGTCACTCCGGCATCTACGGCGACTACCTCGCCAACGCCCAGGGCGAGGACGTCGTCGCCGGCATCCGCAACACCCTGCCGCTGGCCGAGCTGGAGACGCTGGACAAGAAGTCCTACGACGACCTGCGCCAGGCGATGCGCCGCCTGGAGACCCACTACCGCGACCTGTGCGACATCGAGTTCACGATCGAGCGCGGCAAGCTGTGGATGCTGCAGACCCGGGTGGGCAAGCGCACCGCGGCCGCGGCCTTCCGCATCGCCACCCAGCTCGTCGACGAGCACCTCATCACCATGGACGAGGCCATCTCGCGCTGCACCGGGGCCCAGCTCAGCCAGCTGCTCTTCCCCCAGTTCGACGGCGAGGCCGAGCGCCACCTCCTCACCAAGGCCATGCCGGCCTCGCCCGGCGCGGCGGTGGGCGAGATCGTCCTGGACAACGCCCAGGCGATCGAGCGCACCTCCGCCGGCGCCAAGGTCATCCTCGTGCGCCGCGAGACCAACCCGGACGACCTTGCGGGCATGATCGTCGCCGACGGCATCCTCACCGCGCGCGGCGGCAAGACCTCCCACGCCGCCGTCGTCGCCCGCGGCATGGGCAAGTGCGCCGTGGTCGGTGCCGAGGAGCTCGACGTCGACCGGGTCAGCGGCGAGGTGCGCATCAACGGCACGGTCCTGCACGCCGGCGACACCATCGCCATCGACGGCTCGAGCGGTGAGGTGTTCCTCGGCGAGGTGCCCGTCGTCGACTCCCCGGTGATGATCTACATCTCCTCCGGCCTCGAGGCCGGCCTCGCCGCCGCGGAGGACGAGGCGACGAAGGAGCTCGTCCACGCCATCGACCGGGTGCTCGGCCACGCCGACGACGTGCGCCGCATGCGGGTGCGCGCCAACGCCGACACCGCCGAGGACGCCCGCCGCGCCCGCGACCGCGGCGCGGAGGGCATCGGGCTGTGCCGCACCGAGCACCAGTTCCTCGGTGACCGGCGCGTCTACATCGAGCACGTCGTGCTGGCCGAGGACGACGAGGCACGCCTCGCGGCGCTCGAGGAGCTGCTGCCCCTGCAGCGCACGGACTTCGTCGAGCTCCTCGACGCCATGGACTCCCTGCCCACGACCATCCGGCTCATCGACCCGCCGCTGCACGAGTTCCTCCCCGACCTCACCGAGCTCGCCGTCAAGGTGGCCCTGGCCAAGGAGCGCGGCCAGGTCGAGGAGCGCGACGTCAAGCTGCTCGCCGCCGTCCAGCGCATGCACGAGCAGAACCCCATGCTCGGTCTGCGCGGCGTGCGCCTCGGGCTGAAGATCCCGGGCCTGTTCGCCCTCCAGATCAGGGCGATCGCCGAGGCGACCGTGGAGCTGCGCAAGGCCGGGAAGAACCCGCTGCCGGAGATCATGGTCCCGCTGGTGGGCTCCATGCGCGAGCTCCAGATCGTCCGGGAGGAGGCCGTGCGCATCCTCGCCGAGGTCGGTGCCGCGGCGGGCGTCACGCTCGACCTGCCCATCGGCTGCATGATCGAGCTGCCCCGGGCGGCCCTGACCGCGCACCGCATCGCCGAGGAGGCCGACTTCTTCTCGTTCGGCACCAACGACCTCACCCAGACCACCTGGGGGTTCTCCCGCGACGACGTCGAGGGGGCGTTCTTCGCCGACTACCTGGAGAACGGCGTCCTGACGATCTCCCCGTTCGAGACCCTCGACGCCGACGGCGTGGGGGCGCTGGTGGTGTCCGGCGTCACCGGGGGGCGCTCGACCAAGCCGCACCTGCACATGGGGGTGTGCGGCGAGCACGGCGGTGACCCCGAGTCGATCCACTTCTTCCACGACGCCGGGCTGGACTACGTCTCCTGCTCGCCGTTCCGGGTGCCCATCGCCCGGCTCGAGGCCGGTCGCGCCGCCGCCCTGGCCGGGGAGGACGCGACCGCCTGACGCGGCCGTCGCGCTGAGGGCTGCCGGGTTCCGCCGGCAGCCCTCTGGTGCTACGTGCGGCGTGCCGTCCTCCTCGTCGTGCCTGTGCGCCGGGAGCAGGCCTCCTCGTCGTGCCTGTTGCGCCGGGCGTCGCCGAGGGCCGCCGCCCGGGCCGCCGACCGGCGCCGGGACCAACGTCCTGGGCACGCGTCGGGGCCACCCGACACGCTCTCACCATGTGGCTATCGGACTGCCCGGTACCGGCGAGTGTGCGGGTCCTGGGTGTGCACGTCGACGACGACGTGCGCTCGAGGATCGCCGAGCTCGGCCTCCGGCCGGGCGCGCTCCTGCGCGTCACCCAGCACGCGGCCTTCGGCGGCATCGTCGTCGCCGCGGCCGGCTGCCGGCTGGCGGTCGACGCCGCGACCGCCCACCGGGTGGCGGTGCGGCAGGTCCCCGCGCGCTGAGCACCGGGCCTGGAGAGCACAGGCTGTGTGGGTGCGGGCGAGCCGAGCGGCACGGCGATGGTGTTCCGGTGCCGAGCGATCCCCATGTTGCCGAGCGATCCCCGTGTTGCCGAGCGATCCCCGTGTTGCCGAGTGAGAGTGGTGTGCAGGGATCGCTCGGTCACACAGTGATCGTTGACCGCGACGAAGGCGCGAGTGATCCCCGTGCTGCCGGTTCTGATCCGAGGGGTCTCCGGCGCCGGTGCCGGTGCCGAGCGATCCCCGTGTTGCCGAGCGATCCCCGTGTTGCCGAGTGAGAGTGGTGTGCAGGGATCGCTCGGTCACACGGTGATCGTTGACCGCGACGAAGGCGCGAGTGATCCCTCCCCGCACCGCCCGCGCCGCCGCCGGCGCCCGCACCGCCCGCCAGCCCCCGCGGTTGCGCCGTAGCTGCGGCCGAACACGCCACCTCAGGCAGCCGGGCCACAGGGTGGCGACGCCCACCGGGTCCCGGACGCCGCGTGCCACACTGGCCGCCGTGAGCACCGTCACCAGCGCCGACCTGGCCGCCGAGCTCGACGCCGCCGTGGACGGGGAGGTGGACACCTCCGAGCGTCGCCGCGCCGAGTACTCCACGGACGCCTCGAACTACCGCGTCGTGCCGCAGGTGGTGGTGAGCCCGCGCGACGAGGACGACACCCTCGCCGCCCTCGACGTCGCCCGCCGGCTGGCGGTGCCGGTCACCGCCCGCGGGGCGGGCACCTCCGTCGCCGGCAACGCCGTCGGGCCGGGCATGGTGCTGGACTTCTCCCGGCACATGCACCGGATCGAGCGCGTCGACGCCGACGCTCGCACCGCGGTGATCCAGCCCGGGGTGGTGATGTCCTCCCTCCAGGCGGCCGCCCGGCCGCACGGGTTGTGGTTCGGCCCCGACCCCTCCACGCAGAACCGGGCGACCCTGGGCGGGATGATCGGCAACAACGCCTGCGGCCCGCACGCCGTGGCGTATGGCCGCACCGCCGACAACGTCAGCGCGCTCGACGTCGTCGACGGCACCGGCCGGCGCTTCGTCGCCGGCTCCGGTCCGGATGCGCTCGCGGCCGTGCCCGGGCTGGACAGGC
Source organism: Georgenia muralis (assembly GCF_003814705.1). Classification (NCBI taxonomy): domain Bacteria; kingdom Bacillati; phylum Actinomycetota; class Actinomycetes; order Allobogoriellales; family Allobogoriellaceae; genus Georgenia; species Georgenia muralis. The sequence goes on from NZ_RKRA01000001.1 coordinate 2,066,105, forward strand.
TCGTCGCCGCGGAGCTCGCGACCATCCGCACGGAGCTGGGCCGGTTCAAGCGTCAGGTCTCCGGCTACTCCCTCGAGCACCTGCTGCCCGAGAACGGCCAGGACCTCGCCAAGATGCTCGTCGGCACCGAGGGCACCCTCGTCACCGTCCTCGGCGCCACGGTCGACCTGGTCCCGCTGCCCACCGCGCCCGTCGTCGTCGCGATGGGCTACCCCGACATGGCGACGGCCGCCGACGCCGTCCCAGCCCTCCTCGCCCACGCGCCGCTCGCCGTCGAGGGCCTGGACTCGCGCCTCGTCGACGTCGTGCGCCGCCACCACGGCCCCGCCGCCGTACCCGAGCTCCCGGAGGGGGCGGGCTGGCTCATCGTCGAGGTGGGCGGGAGCGACCCCGCCGACGCCCTGGCCAGGGCGCGCGCGCTCGCGGCCGACGGCGGCACCGCCGCGGTCCGGGTGGTCCCGGCCGGCGCCGAGGCCGCCGCCCTGTGGCGGATCCGGGCCGACGGCGCGGGCCTCGGCGGCCGGACGCCCGACGGCGCGCCGGCGTGGCCGGGGTGGGAGGACGCGGCGGTCCCGCCGGAGCGGCTGGGGGACTACCTCCGAGACTTCACCGCCCTCATGGCCGACCGTGGCGTGGACGGGCTCCTGTACGGCCACTTCGGTGACGGGTGCGTGCACGTGCGCCTCGACCTGCCCCTGGAGACGCCGGCCGGCATCGGGCCGTCCCGGGCGTTCCTCGAGGCCAGCGCCGACCTCGTCGCCGCCTACGGCGGCTCGCTCTCGGGCGAGCACGGCGACGGGCGGGCACGTTCGGAGCTCCTCGGCCGGATGTACAGCCCCGACGTCGTCGACCTCTTCGCCCGGGTCAAGACGCTGTTCGACCCGACGGGGCTGCTCAACCCCGGCGTCGTCGTCGACCCGCGGCCGCTGGACGCCGACCTGCGCCGCCCCTACGCCAAACCCACGCCCGCCGCCGGCGGGTTCGCCTTCGCCGAGGACGGCGGGGACTTCGCGACGGCGGTGCACCGCTGCACCGGCGTGGGCAAGTGCCGTGCCGACACCTCCGCCGCGGGCGGGTTCATGTGCCCCAGCTACCAGGCCACCAGGGACGAGAAGGACGTCACCCGCGGCCGTGCCCGGGTGCTGCAGGAGCTGACCAACGGCTCGCTGGTGAGGGACTGGAACTCACCGGCGGTGCTGGCCTCGCTCGACCTGTGCCTGTCCTGCAAGGCCTGCTCCTCGGACTGCCCCACGGGCACCGACATGGCGCGCTACAAGTCCGAGGTGCTGCACCGCGCGTTCAAGGGAAAGGTCCGCCCCCGCAACCACTACCTCCTGGGCCAGCTGCCGCGGTGGTCGGCGATGGTCACGGCCGTCCCTGCCCTGGCGCGGGTGGCCAACGCCGTGCTCGGGGTGCGCCCGGTCGCGCGGGCGGTGCTGGCCGCCGGCGGGATGGACCCGAGGCGGTCCATGGTGAGCTTCGCCGACGAGCGGTTCTCGCGCTGGTGGCGCCGGCGTGAGGCGGGGAGTGCGACCTCCCGCGGCGCCGTGCTCCCGTCTCTCACCGGCACCGGCACCGAGACCGGGAACCGCACCGAGACCGGCACCTCCACCGACACCGACGCGCGTTTCGTCGTGCTGTGGGCCGACTCCTTCTCCGAGACCCTCGACGGCGCCGGTGCGCGCGCCACGGTCGCGCTCCTGGAGGGCGCCGGCTACACCGTGATCGTCCCCCGGGAGCAGGCGTGCTGCGGCCTCACCTGGATCTCCACCGGCCAGCTCGACGGGGCCAAGAAGCGGCTGACGGACCTCCTCGGGGTGCTGGCCCCCTACGCGGCGAACGGCATCCCCGTCGTCGGGGTCGAGCCCAGCTGCACCGCGGTGCTCCGCTCGGACATGGTCGACCTCCTCCCCGACGACCCGCGGGCACCGATGCTCGCCGCGCACACCTACACCCTCGCCGAGCTGCTCACCGCGCCGGCCCCGGTGGGGCCCGGCCCGCACTGGGTCCCGCCGTCGCTCGAGGGCGTCGAGGTCGTGGCGCAGCCGCACTGCCACCACCACTCGGTCATGGGGTGGGAGTCCGACGCCGCGCTGCTGGCCCGCACCGGGGCACGCGTCACCACCCTGGCCGGGTGCTGCGGTCTCGCCGGCAACTTCGGGATGGAGGCCGGGCACTACGAGACGTCGGTCGCCGTCGCCGAGAACGCCCTGCTGCCGGCCCTGCGCGAGGCAGGCCCGGAGACGGTCTACCTCGCCGACGGCTTCTCCTGCCGCACCCAGGCCGAGCAGCTCGCCGGACGCCACGGGGTCCATCTCGCCCAGCTCCTCACCGGGGACCGCTGAAGGTCCGCGCGGCGCGTCCGGCACCGGGTGGTGCAGGGTCGGGGGCGGGGTCCGCGCCACCGTCCGCGGCGGTCGGCGTCGTGAGAAGATGAAGGCCGATCCCAGCCACCCGCGAGACAGTCAGGTCGACGTCGTATGCCGTTCTTCGAGTTCGACGAGGGCCGCCTCGTCCCTGCCCAGTTCGGGCACGCCGTGACCGAGGACATCGACCCCGAGGTGCTCCAGGCGGTGCGCGACCAGGTCCTCGAGGTCGTCCAGCGGCCCCTGTTCCCCGTGAGCTGGTACGGCGACGTCCGGCGCGCCGGCACCTACGGCGCCACGGCCGCCTCACCGCGGCTGACGGCGATGGACGCCTCCGGGCAGGTCGTGACCGTCGAGGTCGTCGACCGGCTGGACTCGGCCGCGCTGGTCGCGGCGCTGTCGCGCTCGGGCCGCAACGCGGACCTCGGCTGGGCCGAGCTCAGCGGGCTCTACCCCCGCGGCGCCGACGCCTTCCGCCGCGAGTGGAACCTCTTCCGCGAGTCGATGCCGCCGCGCACCACGCCGGGTCCGCGACTCGTCGTCGTCGCGGGCACCGTCGAGGAGGAGGTGCGCCCGGCGCTGGAGGTGCTCGGTGACTCCGGGGTCGTCGTCCACGAGATCGCCGTGCGGCGGATGAGCAACGGCCGGCAGTTCCTCGAGATCAACGAGCTCCGCCCCGACCTGCTCGAGGCGGGCGGTGCGCTGCTCACCTCTCGCGAGCGTTCCGTGGAGATCACCGCCACCGCCCGGCCGCGCGAGTACTCGCCGGACGAGCCCGGCAGCGTGTCGGACGAACCCGGCAGCACCGCGGACGAGCCCGACGGTGCACGGGACGAGCGCGCCCGGGTCACGGACGGGCCCGCTGGGGGGCAGCCGGACGAGACCAGCGGCGCCCTCCCGCGCAACCGCGGCTCGGAGGAGAGCACGCCCCCCATGGGGCTACCGGTGCACGGCGCGCACAGCGACGACGGTGCGACGGCCGCCGGCAGCGACGGGCCCGGGGACGAGGACCGGGAGGGCCTCGTCGTCGTCGCCGCGTCCCTCGGCTCGGACACCGGCCTGGTGTGGCACCAGCTGCGCCGGGGGGTGCGGCACGAGGCGATCCTCACCGCCGACGGGATGATCCGTCTCCCCGACGGCGCGACCTTCCTCGATCCCGACGCCGCGGCGACCGCCGCGTCGGGTCGTGACGACGTCGACGGCTGGCGGGTGTGGCGGTTCGGGGAGGCGGGCCCCACCCTGGCCGACGCCCGATCCGAGTTGGCTGCCGCGGTGGGACGCGTGAACGGTGGTCGCCGACGCGGCTGAGTGCGGGCCGCCGCACCCGGCCTGGGTGTGCTCCGGGCGTCAGCCGGCGCAGTCGCGCTCGGCCGGCTCGTCGTAGTCGGGCACCGGCCGGGCCTGCGCCTCCTCGGCGGTCGCGGCCACCCCGTTGCGCGCGATGTCCTCGATCAGCCAGTCCATCTCGAAGATCTCCCGGCGCTGCGCCTCGCTGATCTCCACCGCCAGCTCGCACACCCGGACGTCCTCGATGCCGGCCCGCTCGGAGCGGGTGATCGCCAGGGAGTGGTGCGGGATCATCCCGCGCATGAAGGCCGTGTCGTCCACCGTGGCCTGGCTGCGGTCGAGCGCGGCCCCGCCGCCGAGGAGCAGGAGGCTCACGGCGACGACGGCGACGTTGGCCTTGGCGCTCTTGTACATGTTGAGCATCCAGGCGAGCATCACCAGCCCCATCGCCCCGCCCATCGTGATTGCCATGAACACCCGGCTCTGGCTGAAACGGATGTGGCTCCACTCCCACGAGCCGACGAACATCACGAAGTACATGACGACCATCCCGGTGAGGATCATCGCCGCGAACCGCAGGTACATCCCCTTGCCGTGGGACTGACCGTGTCCCTCGTGGGACTGCCCGTGGCCCTGCTGGGACTGCCCGTGGCCCTGCTGGGACTGCCCGTGGCCCTCGTGGGACTGCTCCTGACCCTCGTGCGGGCGGCCGCCGTCTCCGCCGCCGCCGTCTCTGCCGTCGGCGGCGGAGCCCGACGGGCGATCGTCCTGGTGCGACATTTCGGACATGAGACGGCCCTCCTCCGTTTGCTACCTGACCTGCTCCATCCTTCCCTCCGGAGGTTCCGGCGCAACCCGGTCCGGCGCCCCCACCCGGGACGCAGTCCTGCGTCGCACGACGGCCGCGCGGCCTGCCGGAGCTCAGCGCAGGACGTAGGCGCGGGCCCAGCGCCGCAGCTCGGCGTAGACGCGCCGGCGCACCGCCGAGGCCGAGAGCGTGACGTCGTGGATGGCGCCGTCGAACCGGGCGACCGTGACCAGCGGGCCGAGCTGGAGCGCACGGCGGCGGATCTGCTCGACGTCGAGCACGGTGTCGGTCTCGCGCATCTGCTGGGACCACCGCGGGCTGACGAACGAGCGTCCCGACGTCATCACCAGCACCGGGCAGCTGATCTCGAGCTCGGCGGCCACCTGGGCGTGACCGGCGAGGATCGCGGCGAGCCAGCCTGCCCTGATCGGCGCCGCGGGCGAGGTCCGCCAGGACGGCTCGGGGTTCCAGCCGGTGACGAACGGGTCGTCCTCGGAGCCCTCGGGGACGGGGCCGTCCGCCTCGGTCCACCCCATGAGGGCGCGCTGGTAGAAGCCGGGGTCGGCGGTGGGGAGGACGGAGCGGGGCTGGAGCCGGGCGAGGCTTCCCACGAGGGGGGTCGAGAGCGTGCGCAGCAGCGACGTGCCCTGCAGCTCCAGCCACGGGGAGTTGAGCACCAGCGCCCGCAGCGCCCCGGGGTGCCGGTGCGCCCACAGGGCCGTGGTGAGACCGCCGGTGGAGTGGCCGACGAGCACCAGGTCGGTGCCGACGCCGTGCTCGGCCCGCAGGACCTCCAGGGCGGCGTGGATGTCCTCGTCGTAGGTGGAGAGGTTCTCGATGTAGCCACGGGTCTGGTGCGACCGGAGCGAGCGGCCGTACTTGCGCAGGTCCAGGGCGTAGAAGGCGCCGCCGAGGGCGGACCACTCCCGCGCCTGCTCCCGGTGGTAGAAGTAGTCGTTCCAGCCGTGGACGTACAGCACGGTGAAGGTCGGCGTCGACGGCGTACCCGTGAGGGCCTCGGGGTCGGACACCGGGACGTGGCGCACGAGGGTGGCCACGACCTCACCCTCGTCGTCGTCGTGGAGGGGCAGCGTCCGGGCCTCGAAGCCCGCCCCGAGCACGTCCTCGACCCACCGGTCCGCGGGCGGCGGCGGGGGGAAGACGACGGCCTGCTCCGGTACGGGCTCGGCCTGGCTCGCAGCACCCTCCGTGGCGCCGGTGCCTTCCGGCGTCGACGTGGTCCCCGTCCCGCCGGTGCGCAGCCGCGCCGCCACCGCCTGCCGGACCCGTTCGGAGCGCGGGGGGACGACGTCGTCGTCCGGTGGGTCCTTGACCATGCCCCCATGATGCCTCGCCGGGAGCCCGGCGCGCGGGCTCGTCGCTGCTCGTCGGTGCTCCGTCGGTGTTCCGTGGGTGCTCGTCGGGGGCCGGGAGCCGGGCGGGAGCGGCCGGGTCAGCGCGCCGGTCGTCCCACCGGCGCCACGGCCCGGAGGAACCGGCCCAGCAGTGCGGCCACCTGGTCGTGCTCGATGAGGAAGCCGTCGTGGCCGTAGGGCGAGCGGACGTACGCGACGGGCCCGGCGCCGGCGATCCCGGCGGCGATGCGCTCGGACTCGGCCGGGAAGAACAACCGGTCGCTGTCGACGGCGACGACGAGCGCCTCGGCGGTGACCTGGGCCAGGGCCGCCTCGACGCCGCCGCGGTCACGGCCGATGTCGTGGGTGACCATGGACCGGGTGAGGGTGAGGTAGGTGTTCGCGTCGAAGCGGGCGGCGAGCTTGCCCGCGTGGTGGTCGAGGTAGGACTGGACCGCGTACCGGCCGCCCTCCAGCGGCTCCTCGGCGTGCTGGGGCAGCCGGCCGAACCGGCCGTCGAGCTCGGTGGGGGTCCGGTACGTCGTGTGGGCGATCTGCCGGGCGAGGCCCAGGCCCGTGTGGGGACCGTGCCCCGGGGCGGCGTCGTAGTAGTCCCCGCCGCGCCAGCCCGGGTCGAGCTCGATCGCCTGGAGCTGGGTGTGCGCCCAGGCGATCTGCTCCGCCGAGCTCTGCGCGGTCGAGGCGACGACGGCGACGGCCCCGACCCGCTCGGGCTCCGTGACGGCCCACTCCAGGACCCGGTGCCCGCCCATCGAGGCGCCGACGACGAGCGCCCACCGCTCGATGCCGAGCAGGTCGGTCAGCTCGACCTCGGCGGCGACCTGGTCACGCACGGTCAGGAGCGGGAACCACGACCCCCACGGCGCACCGCCGGGGGCCGGGGAGGACGGACCGGTCGTGCCCTGGCAGCCGCCGAGGACGTTGGGGGCGACGACGAAGTAGCGGTCGGTGTCGATCGCCCGGCCCGGTCCCACCACCTGGGACCACCAGCCGTCACCCTCGGGGTCGCCGGCGTGCCCGGTCACGTGGGAGTCGCCGGTGAGGGCGTGGAGGACGAGGACGGCGTTGTCGCCGGCCTCGTTGAGCTCGCCCCAGGTCTCGTAGGCGATCCTGACGTGGGGCAGGCGGCCGCCGCCCTCGAGGGGGAGCGCGCCGATGTCGGCGAACAGGCGCGGACCGGGGTCGTCGCCCGGGCGCCACGCCCCCGTGGCGGGGAGGGTGGCGGGGTCGAGCTCGCGGCGGACGGGCCGGGCACGCAGGGTCCGGGGCGCGGGGGCGCCCCCCGGCCGGTGCCCGGGCGCCCCGTCGGGTGCCCCGAACCCCGGCGTGCCCTGCGTGCCCGGCATGCTCAGGCCTCCGCGCCGGCCGGCTCGGACGTGAAGGACGCTGCTGCGGCCAGTCCCAGCTCGAGGTCGGCGAGGATGTCGTCGACGTTCTCGATGCCCACCGCCAGACGCACCAGGCCCGGGTTCACGCCGGAGGCCGCGAGGTCCTCGGGCGAGAGCTGGGAGTGGGTGGTCGAGGCGGGGTGGATGACGAGGGAGCGCACGTCGCCGATGTTGGCGACGTTGGAGTGCAGCTTGAGGGCGTCGACGAACGCCAGGCCCGCCGCGTAGCCGCCGGCCAGCTCGAACGCCAGCACCGCGCCGGCGCCGCGCGGGGCGTACCGCTGCGCGAGTTCGTACCAGGGGGAGGACGGCAGCGAGGCGTACGCGACGCGCGTGACCTGCTCCTGGCCCTCGAGGAACTCCGCGACGCGCCGGGCGTTGGCGACGTGCCGCTCGATGCGCAGCGACAGCGTCTCCAGCCCCTGCCCGATGAGGAAGGCGTTGAACGGCGAGACGGCCGGTCCGAGGTCGCGCAGGAGCTGGACCCGGGCCTTGAGGATGAAGGCGGGGGCGCCGAGGTCCTTGTAGACCAGGCCGTTGTAGCTCGGGTCCGGCGTGTTGTAGTTGGGGAAGCGCTCGGGGTCGGCCGACCAGTCGAACGTGCCGCCGTCGACGATGACGCCGGCGATCGAGGTGCCGTGCCCGCCGAGGTACTTCGTGGCGGAGTGCAGCACGATGTCCGCGCCGTGCTCGAGCGGCTTGATGAGGAACGGCGTGGCGATGGTGTTGTCGACGACGAGGGGGACGCCGACCTCGTGGGCCACCGCGGCCACGGCCTCGATGTCGAGGACGGCGCTCTTGGGGTTGGCGATGGTCTCACCGAAGAACAGCTTGGTGTTCGGCCGCACCGCCGCACGCCAGGACTCCGGGTCGTCGGCGTCCTCGACGAACGTCGTGGTGATCCCGAACTTCGTCAGCGTGTTCTGGAGGAGGTTGTAGGTGCCGCCGTAGAGGTTGGGGCTGGAGACGACGTGGTCGCCGGCCTCGGCGATGTTGAGGATCGCCAGGGTCTCCGCGGCCTGGCCCGAGGCCAGCAGCAGTCCGCCGATCCCGCCCTCGAGCGCGGCGATGCGGGACTCGACCGCCTCCTGCGTGGGGTTGGTGATGCGGGTGTAGATCGGGCCCGCCTCGGCCAGGGCGAACCGGCCGGCCGCCTGGGCGGCGTCCTCGAAGACGAAGGAGGTGGTCTGGTAGATCGGCAGGGCCCGCGCGCCGGTGGCGCTGTCGGGGGTCTGTCCGGCGTGGATCTGGAGGGTCTCGAAGGCCCAGCTCTGGGGGGTCTCGCTGCTCATGGTGGCTCCTGGTTCGGGGGAGTGGAGCGGGCAGACGAGGCTCGGCGTCGCCGCTGTCCCGTCAGCCCGCAGGGGGCCGGCAGTGACGTGCACGTCCGAGGGGGCGCCCGGTCCCGGCGGGCCGTCGTGAGGTCCCGGGGTGACGTGGCGGAGAGCCGACGTCAGGGCATGCCGAACGTGCGCGTCAGCGGCACATTCGACGGAACATGTGGCCGACTCTAGGAGCGGCGCGAACGCCTGACCAGACGTGTCTCATGTGGTGAGACCTGCGCCACCTGCTGTTCGTGCGGGGCGCTCGCGGAGCGCGCCCGTGCCGGGCCACCTCGGATCGGGACGGGCGGATACACGCGCTGGTCCGCCCCAGTTGTCGGTGTCCGCGATCAAGGTGCGCGGTGGGCGCAGGGTGTCGCTGGCCCAGCGATCCCTCCGTGCGCGAACGATCACTTCGTCGCCGAGCGATCCCTCCGTCGGCGAACGATCACCTCGTGACCGAGCGATCCCTCCACACCGCTCTCGTTCGGCAACGGAGTGATCACTCGCTGCCAGACGTCGTGCGGGCGGTGGGACGTTGGTCGGTGGCGCCGGGCGTGACGGTCGCTCTTCCGCCCGGATCGGCGCTGCCGCGCCTACCTGTTACCAGTGTTACTAGAGATACGCATGTTCCCAAAGAGGTTGAAGTCCGCTACCGTGCGAAACGCGCGTGTCCCGCACGGTGCGCGAGGACCTGGAGGAACGGTGGACGTACGACCCGGTACGCGGCGGATGACGGCCGCCCTCGCCGTCCTGGCCCTGTCGACGGCAGGCTTCGCCGCCGGCGCGACCGCGGCCCCGGGCGAGGATGAGATCGCGGCGTCCCGGGCCGCGGAGACGACCACGGTCCGCTCGATCGCATCCCTCGAGGTCGAGCTCGCCACGGTGGCGGCCGAGGTCGAGGAGGCCGCGGTCCGCGCCTCCCTGACCAACGAGGACTTCCTTGCGGCGCAGGCGGCTCTTGCCGCCGCCGTCACCACGGCGCAGGAGCGTCAGGCCGAGGCCGACGCCGCGGCCGAGGAGGTGGAGGCGGCACGCGCACAGCTCGGCCAGGTGGCCGCCGCGCTCTACCAGGACAGCTCGGTCGGACTCGCGCACATCACCCCCTACCTCTCCTCCGACAGCTTCGCGGAGGCGATGGGTCGCACGTCCACGCTCGAGCGCCTCGGCAGCCGCGCGGACAAGCACATCCAGCGGTTCCAGGCCCTCGAGCAGATCCACCGCACGCTGCAGGGCCGCGCCGACGAGGCGGTCGCCGCCCAGGAGGAGGCCACGGACGAGCTCGGTGCCGCGTCCGAGGCGGCCGAGGTCGGCTACGCCCAGGCGCAGGATCAGGCCATCGCTGCCGCGCAGCGGCGCGAGGAGCTCATCGTCGAGCTCGCCGCGCAGCGATCCACCACGGTCGAGCTCGAGCGTGCCCGTCAGGACGCGCTCGACGCCGATCGGCTCTCCCGTCAGGACGCCGCCGCCCGCTCCCAGGCCCTCGCCGCCCTCCCGGCCGCCGCAGCGACGGGCCCTGCGCCCGTCGCCCAGACCCCGGCGGCCCAGGCGCCGGCCGCCCAGAGCCCGGGCGCACAGACGCCGGCCGCGCAGGCGCCGGCCGTTCAGACGCCGGCCACACCCAGTTCGGCTCAGGACCCGGAGCCCGCCCCTGCTCCGGCCCCGGCCCCTAATCCGGCCCCGGCCCCGGCCCCGGCGCCCGCCCCCGCCCCCGCCCCCGCTCCAGCCCCGGCGCCCGCTCCGGCGCCTGCTCCGGCGCCCGCCCCGGCACCGGCGCCCGCGCCTGCCCCAGTCCCGGCTCCGGCTCCGGCGCCCGCTCCCGCTCCGGCGCCTGCTCCCGCCCCGGCGCCTGCTCCCGCTCCGGCACCGGCGCCCGCGGTCAACACCTCGGCCGTCGACCGCGCGATCGCCTTCGCCCGGTCCCAGCTCGGTGTCCCGTACGTGTGGGGTGGGACCGGCAACCCCGGCTACGACTGCTCGGGCCTGACCATGCGGGCCTTCGGGGCCGCCGGGATCTCGTTGCCCCGCACCACCCGCGCCCAGTGGGACGTCGCGACCAAGGTGCCGCTGAGCCAGGTCAAGAAGGGCGACCTGGTGTTCTGGAGCAGCAACGGCCAGCGCTCAGGGATCTACCACGTCGCGATCTACACCGGTGGCAACATGCGCATCCACGCGCCGAGCCCCGGAAAGACCGTCGAGGAGGTGCCCATGTGGCACGTCAACATCATGCCGGTGGTGGGCCGCCTCTGAGCCGGCGCCGCACGGTCGCCTCTGAGCCGGCCCGCATGGCGGAGCCCGAGCGGGCACCGCACGACTAAGCCTCGATCCACCGATGGTCCGCGGCTCGCTCGTTGATGCGGTCGGGACGGCGGTGGTGGTTCTCGGGCGTGGGGTGGTTGCCGGTCTGCCCGGCTTTTCCACTGATGGTCCTCGGTCGTGGGGCGATGGGTCGGGGTTCAGGTGACCCGGGCGCTGCGCGGGAGGACGGCGTCGTAGAGCGTTGTCCAGGCGCTCTGCCAGGGCCAGGCGGTGGGCAGGTGCAGCCGTAGCCGCCGGGCGGAGGTCGCGATCCGGGCGGGGACGTTGATCAGCTTGCGGCGGATCGTCTCGGTCGTTGCCCGGACCAGCGACGGTGCCCTGGTCACCGTGGCGGCGGCGCGGGTGAGGTTGAAGGCCATGACGGCACAGACGAGCCAGGCGGCGTTGGCGGCGAAGACACCGGAGGGCAGGTGTGCCAGGGCGGAGGCCTTGAGGTCGGCGTGGACGTTCTCGATGATCGCGTGGGCCCGGTGGGTCTGGTCAGCGGCGACCGCGCCGAGCGCCTCGGGTGCCGTGGTGGTGAAGAAGGCGTGGAAGCGCCAGGTCTCGAACAGCGTCTCCTGGCCCTGACCCTGCTTGGGGTTCAGGTCGGGGATGCGCCGGACCACGAGCCGGCCGGGGACCTGCTCGGCCTTCTTCTTCGAGGAGAACGCGGTGAACGGGACCTCAGCGACCTCGGCGCGTGAGTTCCATACCCCGGTGGTCTCGTCGTAGATGGCATCGGTGTACCGGATCGCGGTCCACGCATCGGCGTCGATCGTGGCGATGGCGCGTTTGACGGCCGGGTCCATCCGCGCGGTGATCGAGACCTGCGCGCCGGCCTTGAGCGCCGCGGTGACCAGAGTGTGGGAGTAGAACGCCGAGTCGGCCCGCACCAGCACACCACGGCCGGCCAGCCGGCTGCGGCGGATCAGCGCCAAGGTGTCGGTCGCCAGCCGGGCCGCCCCGCGCGGGGAACCCACCGACCCTTTGCGGAGCCGCTGGGCGGCGATCACCGGTGCGACCTGATCGGTGGAGACGGTGGCAAGCAGGGCGTTGAGCCCTCGCACGCCGGAGTACCCGAACGCCGCCCCCTGCTTGGCGTAGCCGTGGACCTCAACGATGGTGTCGTCGATGTCGACCATCACCATCCCCGCGTCCGCCGCGCCGCCGAGCAGGGTGGTGTGCTCGGCCAGGGCGAGGAAGAACCGTGAGGCGACCGCGTCGACCTGGCGGACGTGGCCGAAGGTGAACGAGCGCAGGAACGAGCCCAGCGTCGAGGGGGCGTAGGCACCGGAGAAGACCTTGCCCATGCCGCCGTGGCGCAGCAGGGCCATGTCGTCGATGCTGTCCGCGCCGGCGGCCATGCCCGCGACCAGCGAGGACAGCTTCAGGCCGGCGTTGGCGCCCTTGTCCGTGGGCACGCTCAGCCGCTCGTCGGCCAACTCCCGCAGTCCCGCCCGACGGGCCAGGGCCATCACCGGGACCAGGCCGGCGGCCGACACGAGGTTGGGCTCATCGAACGTCGCGGACACGACCGGACGGGTGTGAGAAAGTTGCATCTACGAGATGCCCTTCTTGAACTGGCGATACGGACCTTCGACAAGTCGTATCTTCCCAGCTCAGAGGGGCATTCTCGCGTTCCCGCGCCTACCCGTAACAGTCAGCCCTCGGTGGATCGAGGCTAAGGGCCCCGCCGGTCGGCGGGGCCCTCGGTCGTCGTGCGGGGACGGCAGCCGGTGGTGCGGCCAACCCGTCGGTGACGTCAGTGGACGCCGTTGTTGTGGTAGCCCTGCTCCTTGGCCCGCTCGTACGACCGGCGGATCTCGTGCTCGGCCGCCTCACGGCCCACCCAGTGGGCGCCCTCGACCGACTTGCCCGGCTCGAGGTCCTTGTACACCTCGAAGAAGTGCTGGATCTCCAGGCGGTGGAACTCGCTGACGTCCTCGATGTCCGTGCGCCACGACGCGCGCTGGTCGGCCGCCGGGACGCACAGGACCTTGTCGTCCCCGCCGGCCTCGTCCTTCATCCGGAACATCCCCAGGGCGCGGCACCGGATGAGACAGCCGGGGAAGGTCGGCTCCTCGAGCAGCACCAGCGCGTCGAGCGGGTCGCCGTCCTCGCCGAGCGTGTCCTCGATGAACCCGTAGTCGTCGGGGTAGCGGGTGGACGTGAAGAGCATCCTGTCCAGACGGATCCGCCCGGTCTCGTGATCGACCTCGTACTTGTTGCGGTTCCCCTTGGGGATCTCGATCGTGACGTCGAACTCCACGGCTACCCTTCCTCCGGCCCGGCCGCCCCACCGCGGGACGAGGGGGCGCGTCGTGTCCGCCCGGCGCGGTCCTGGCCGGACTCTCGGCACTAGTGTGTCGCACGTCAGGGGCTTTCGTGCACGCGCGGCGCCCGCCGGACCCGGGGAGGTGCCGTGGCACGGAGGAGGATCGCGGGTGTCCTCGCGGGCGTCCTCGTCCTGGGTGGGTACACCGCCGCCGACGCCGCGGACGTCGTGCCCGGGGTGCTCACCACCGATCCGGTCCCCGCCGACCCCCGGCCCTTCCCCGACATCCCGGGCGACGGCCTGCGCGCCCCCGCCGTCGCGGGCCCGGACACGGAGGCACCGGTGCCGGCGGCAGCGGCGCTGGAAGGGATGGCCGACAGCCTCCGGGCGGACCACCGCATGATCGGCGAGGCCTCCGTCGTCGTCGCCGACGGAGTGACGGGGGAGGTGCTCCTCGACTCCGAGGGCGCCACGCCGCGCCGGCCCGCCTCCTCGCTCAAGGTCCTCACCGCCGCCGCGGCGCTCGCCGCGCTCGGCCCGGACCGGGTCCTCACGACCTCGGTGGTCCAGACCGGCGACGACCGGGTCGTGCTCGTCGCGGGCGGCGACGTCATGCTCGCCGCGGGGCAGGGCGACCCCGCGGCGGTCCGGGGCCACGCCGGGCTCGCCGACCTCGCGGCCGCCACGGCGGCCGAGCTCACCGCGCAGGGGGTGGGCGAGGTGAGCGTCTCGCTGGCCGACGGCCTGTTCACCGGCCCTGTCCACGCGTCCGGCTGGAGCGGGCTGGACCTGGACTTCGTCATGCCGGTCCAGCCCCTCGCCGTCGACTCCGGCCGCGACGGTGCCGGCGGCTATCTCGACGACCCGGCCCTGGAGGCGGCCCGCACCTTCGCGGCCGCCCTGGCCGACGCCGGTGTCGCCGTCTCGGGGTCGGTCCGCCGCACCCCCCTGCCCGACGACGACCTCGAGCCGATCGCGACCGTCGAGTCCGCCCCGCTCGCGGCGGTGGTGCGCGAGGCCCTGCGCGCCTCCGACAACTCCGTCACCGAGGTCCTCGGCCGGCTGGTCGCGATCGAGCGGGGCGGAGCGGCGGACTTCGCGGGCGCGACCGCGGCGGTGCGCGACCAGCTGGCCGACCTCGGCCTCGACGTCGAGGGAGTCACCCTCGCCGACACCTCCGGCCTGAGCATGGACACCAGCGTGCCGGCGCGCCTCCTCACCGACGTCCTCGTCGCCTCCCTCGACCCCTCCCGACCCGAGCTCGCCGCGCTCGTGCCCGGCCTGCCCGTGGGCAACCTCGACGGCACGCTCGCCGAGCGCTTCACCGGCGACCTCGCCGGGCGTGTGCGCGCCAAGACCGGCACCCTCACCGTGGCCTCGTCCCTCAGCGGGACGGTGCTGACCGCCGACGGCCGCCTGCTGGTCTTCTCCGTCCTCACCGACGACCTCCCGGTCGGCACGACCTTCCAGGCCCGGCTGGCGATCGACGACCTCGTGCGCACGCTCGGCGCGTGCGGGTGCTAGGCCGCGCCGCGCGCCCGCCGACAGTAGGTTGGAGGCCATGAGCGAAGCCGTGGACTGGCAGGTCGCCGTGCGACGCGCGGGCGGCCTCGCCCGCCCGGGCCCGAGGGGCTCCCGCGCTGAGCTGCGGGCGCTCATCACGGTGCTGCGCACCGCCGCCCGGGAGGCTCCCCGCCACGTCGGCGCGATCACGGGGCTGCACGCCGCCGCCGAGGCCGCCGCCCGCGTGCCCGTGTACGTCGTGGACCGGCCGCGCTGGGCCGAGGCCAACGTCGAGATGTTCGCCCACCTCACCGGCGGGCTGCTGCCCGCGGCCACCCGGCCCGGGGCCGCCCGGATCGCCGGCGAGGAGATGGGCGTGGTCCTCTCCCTCCTCTCGACCAAGGTGCTCGGCCAGTTCGACCCGTTCACCGCCGGGGCGCCGGGGCGTCTCCTTCTCGTCGCGCCCAACGTGCTGCACATCGAGCGCGAGCTGGACCTCGACGCCATGGACTTCCGCATGTGGGTGTGCCTGCACGAGCAGACGCACGCCGTGCAGTTCGCCGCCGCCCCGTGGCTCGCCGACCACCTGCGGACGAAGATGCGCTCGGTCGTCGACGAGGTCGCCGACAGCGACGACGCCCTCGCCCGCATCGCCCGGGCGGCCCGCGCCGTCGTGGAGACCCTCGGCTCGCTGCGCGGCGAGCCGCGGCCCCACGAGATGGGCGGCGCGCTCGTCGAGGCCTTCCTCGACGAGGAGGAGCGGGCCGCGATGGGCGAGGTCGTGGCGGTCATGAGCCTGCTCGAGGGGCACGCCGACGTCGTCATGGACGAGGTCGGCCCCGCCCGGCTGCCCTCGGTGCGCCGCATCCGGGCCTCCTTCGAGAAGCGTCGCGACGGCACCTCCGCCCCCGACGTGCTCCTGCGGCGCCTGCTCGGGATGGACGCCAAGGTCGCCCAGTACCGCAACGGCGCCCGCTTCGTCCGTGACGTCGTCGCCCGCGTCGGGCACGACGGGCTCAACGCCGTGTGGACCGGTGCCGAGCACCTGCCCAGCGCCGCCGAGATCGCCGATCCGGACGCCTGGGTGCGCCGCGTCCACGGCTGAGATGGCCGGACCGCCGCCCGACGTCGCCGCCGCCCGCTCCGCCGTCCGGACCGTGCTCGGCGACCTGCCGCCCGGCGCGAGGGTCCTCGTGGCCTGCTCCGGCGGGGCCGACTCGCTCGCGCTGGCGGCGGCGACGGCGTTCGTCGCGGCGCGCGAGGGGTGGCAGGCCGGGGCCGTCGTCGTCGACCACAAGCTGGCTCCCGGCTCGGGGGAGGTCGCCGCCCGCGCGGCCGCGCAGTGCCGCGACCTCGGTCTCGACCCGGTCCTCGTGCGCGCCGTCGACGTCCGCGGCGGTCCCGGGGGCACCGGTGCCGGCGGCCCCGAGGCCGCCGCCCGCTCCGCGCGGTACGACGCGCTCGCCGAGGCGGCGACGGCGGTCGGCGCGGCGGCCGTCCTGCTCGGGCACACCCTGGACGACCAGGCCGAGACGGTCCTGCTCCGCCTAGCCCGCGGCTCGGGCATCCGGTCCCTCGCCGCGATGGCACCCGTGCGGGGCCTGCTGCGGCGGCCGTTCCTGGGGCTGCGGCGCGAGCAGACCGAGGCGGTGTGCCGGGCGGCGGGGCTCGAGCCCGCCCGCGACCCGGGCAACGCCGCGGACGGTCCCTGGCGCGCCGCCGACGGCTCGGCGCTGCGCCGGGCGGCGGTGCGCGAACGGGCCCTGCCCGCCCTCGTCGCCGCCCTCGGCCCGGGGGTCGTGCCCGCGCTCGCCCGCACGGCCGAGCAGCTGCGCCGCGACGGCGACCTCCTCGACGCCCAGGCCGGCGCCCTCCTCGACGGCGCCGTCGTCGCGGCCGCTCCTCTCACCCTCGACGCCGCCACCCTCGCCGCCGCCCACCCCGCGCTGCGCAGCCGGGCCCTGCGCACCGCGGCCCTGCGCGCGGGCGCCCCACCCGGTGCCCTCGCCGCGGTCCACCTCGACGCGCTCGAGGCCCTGGTCACCGGCTTCCACGGCCAGGGCGCCGTCCAGCTCCCCGGCGGTGTGGAGGCCCGGCGGCGGTGTGGCAGGCTTGCCCTGCACCCGGCCGGGACACCGCCCGGCGGCGGTACCGAGTGAGCGGGAGGGGCGCCTGCATGGACGCGCGTGACATGGGTGAGGACCTGGAGAAGATCCTCCTCACCGAGGAGCAGATCGGCACCCGGCTCGAGGAGATGGCCGCCCTCATCGACGCCGACTACGCCGGGCGCGAGCTGCTGCTCGTCGGCGTCCTGCGCGGCGCGGTGATGGTCATGGCCGACCTCTCCCGGCGGATGCACCTGCCGATCCAGATGGACTGGATGGCGGTCTCGTCCTACGGCTCGGGGACGAAGTCGTCCGGCGTCGTGCGCATCCTCAAGGATCTCGACAACGATCTCACCGGCCGGGACGTCCTCATCGTCGAGGACATCATCGACTCCGGGCTCACCCTGTCGTGGCTCGTGGCCAACCTGCGTTCGCGCGGGCCGGCCTCGGTGGAGATCGCGACCCTGCTGCGCAAGCCCGAGGCGGCGAAGGTCGACGTCGACGTGCGCTACGTCGGGTTCGACATCCCGCCCGAGTTCGTCGTCGGCTACGGCCTGGACTACGCCGAGCGCTACCGCCACCTGCCCTTCGTCGGGACCCTCGCCCCGCACGTCTACGGCGGCTGAGCGCCCCGACCGGCGCCTGCGCGGGCGCGGGACACCGCTTCCGCGCGGGCGCGGAACACCGGCACGCGCCCGCCCGTTGTCCTGGGGGAAGACCCGTGCTCGGGCAAGCCCTGCGCGAACAACGGGCCGACCGGCCGGTGCCCGCCCGCCCCGGTCGGCTACCGTCGGGGAAAACGTGCGACCAGGAGGGACCGGGCCCAGGGCCCATCGTTCATGAATGCCAAGAACCTGCTGCGAGGACCACTGGTGTGGATCCTCCTCGTCCTCCTCCTCGTCTCCATGGCGTGGTCCCTCCTCGGGCAGGGGGCGACCCAGCGGATCGACACCTCCCAGGGCCTGGAGCTCCTCGCCGGCGACACCGTCGAGCAGGTGGAGATCACCGAGGGCTCCCAGCGGGTGCGGATGACCCTGTCCGAGCCGTTCGTGGCCGACGACGGCGAGGGCGGGGAGGTCGACAAGGGCACCTCGGTCGAGTTCTACTACGTCGCCCCGCAGGGGGAGACGGTCGTCGGCGCCGTCGAGGCGGCCGACCCGGAGCAGGGCTACAACTCCGTGGTCCCGCAGCAGTCGTGGCTGTCCTCGCTGCTGCTGTTCGTCCTGCCGATGGTCCTCATCTTCGTCGTCTTCTGGTGGATCCTCTCCCGCGCCCAGGGCGGGGCCGGCGGCATGATGAAGTTCGGCAAGTCCAAGGCGCGGATGGTCAACAAGGAGAACCCCGACGTCACCTTCGCCGACGTCGCCGGCGAGGAGGAGGCCGTCGAGGAGCTCGAGGAGATCAAGGAGTTCCTCGCCGAGCCGGAGAAGTTCCAGGCGGTGGGCGCGAAGATCCCCAAGGGCGTGCTCCTCTACGGCCCGCCCGGGACCGGCAAGACCCTCATCGCCCGCGCCGTCGCCGGCGAGGCCGGGGTGCCGTTCTTCTCGATCTCCGGCTCGGAGTTCGTCGAGATGTTCGTCGGCGTCGGGGCGTCGCGCGTGCGTGACCTCTTCGAGCAGGCCAAGGCCAACGCGCCCGCCATCATCTTCGTCGACGAGATCGACGCCGTCGGGCGCCACCGCGGCGCCGGCATGGGCGGCGGCCACGACGAGCGCGAGCAGACCCTCAACCAGCTCCTCGTGGAGATGGACGGCTTCGACGTCAAGACCAACGTCATCCTCATCGCCGCCACGAACCGACCCGACGTGCTCGACCCCGCCCTGCTGCGGCCGGGCCGGTTCGACCGCCAGGTCGCCGTCGAGGCCCCCGACCTGCACGGGCGTCACGCCATCCTCAACGTCCACGCCAAGGGCAAGCCCATGGCCCCCGGCGTGGACCTGCGCATGGTCGCCAAGCGCACCCCAGGCTTCACCGGCGCCGACCTCGCCAACGTCCTCAACGAGGCCGCCCTGCTCACCGCCCGCTCGGGCGCCCAGCTCATCGACGACCGCGCCCTCGACGAGGCGATCGACCGCGTCGTCGCGGGGCCGCAGAAGCGCACCCGGGTGATGAACGAGAAGGAGCAGAAGGTCACCGCCTACCACGAGGGCGGGCACGCCCTGGCCGCGGCGGCCCTGCGCTACACCGACCCCGTGACCAAGGTGACGATCCTGCCGCGCGGGCGGGCCCTGGGCTACACCATGGTCATGCCCAGCGAGGACAAGTATTCCACCTCCCGCAACGAGCTCCTCGACCAGCTGGCGTACGCCATGGGCGGTCGCGTGGCGGAGGAGATCGTCTTCCACGACCCCACCACCGGTGCCTCCAACGACATCGAGAAGGCCACCGCCATCGCGCGGAAGATGGTCGTCGAGTACGGCATGAGCGACCGGGTGGGCGCGATCAAGCTGGGCAAGTCCGACGCCGAGCCCTTCCTCGGCCGCGACTACGGCCACCAGCGCGACTACTCCGAGGACGTCGCGCGCATCGTGGACGAGGAGACCCGCCGGCTCATCGAGGAGGCCCACGACGAGGCGTGGGAGATCCTCACCGAGTACCGCCACGTCCTGGACGACCTCGTGCTGCACCTCCTGGAGAAGGAGACGCTCAACGAGGCCGAGCTCGCGCGGGTCTTCGCCCCCGTCGTCAAGCGGGCGCCGCGCCCGGTGTGGCTCTCCTCCGACGGCCGGCCCGTCAGCGACCTCCCGCCGGTCCTCACCGCCGCCGAGCGGGACCGCGGGGAGCGCATGGCGCCCGAGGACCAGGCGGCCGCGGCGGGGGAGACCCCGCTCGACGGCGTCGGCCAGGTGCCGGGCGGCGGCCGCGTCGGCGGGCCCGCCGAGGGGCTGTAGTGACCAGGGCCATCCCGCAGTCGCCGGACGAGCCGGGCGGGGTCGCGGACCGCGCCAGCGACGCCGCCCCGCTGCTCGACGGCGGCACCGCCGTGCGGCCCTACGACCCCGAGGGCGTGCGGCGCGCGGTGCGCGACCTCCTCGTCGCGGTCGGGGAGGACCCCGACCGCGAGGGCCTCGCCGGGACGCCCGACCGGATGGCCCGCGCCTACGCGGAGATGTTCGCCGGGCTGGCGGAGGACCCCGCCGATCACCTCGACGCCGTCTTCGACATCGGGCACGAGGAGATGGTCCTCGTGCGCGACATCCCCCTGTACTCGATGTGCGAGCACCACCTCCTGCCCTTCCACGGCGTCGCCCACGTCGGGTACATCCCCGCCGTCGACGGCCGGGTGACGGGCCTGAGCAAGCTCGCCCGCCTGGTCGAGGGCT
This sequence comes from Georgenia muralis, assembly GCF_003814705.1. NCBI lineage: Bacteria > Bacillati > Actinomycetota > Actinomycetes > Allobogoriellales > Allobogoriellaceae > Georgenia > Georgenia muralis. The sequence continues at coordinate 2,086,159 of NZ_RKRA01000001.1, forward strand.
ACGCCCGCCGGCCGCAGGTGCAGGAGCGGCTCACCTCGCAGGTGGCCGATGCGCTCGTGGCCCGGCTCGAGCCGCGCGGGGCGATCGTCGTCGTCGAGGCCGAGCACCTGTGCATGTCCATGCGGGGCGTGCGCAAGCCCGGCGCCCGCACGATGACGTCGGCGGTGCGAGGTCGGATGCGCAACGCCGCCACGCGGTCGGAGGCCATGAGCCTCATCCTCGCCGGCACCCGCTGACGAGGCCGATAGCCTGGGACGGTGTACTCGAGCGATGGACCACGACGCCGGGCTCCCCAGGGGCTGCCGCGGGCGCTGCGGGACCGCTCGCGCACGCTCGTGATGGGCGTCGTCAACGTCACGCCCGACTCCTTCTCCGACGGCGGCCAGTGGTACGACACCGAGGTGGCCATCGCCCACGCCCGGCACCTGGTGACCCAGGGCGCGGACCTCGTCGACGTCGGCGGCGAGTCCACCCGTCCCGGCGCCGAGCCGGTCACCCCGGCGGAGGAGCTCGCCCGGGTCCTGCCCGTGGTCGAGACCCTCGCGCGGGAGGGGGTCGCCGTCAGCGTCGACACCATCAACGCCATGACCGCGCGGGCGTGCGTCGAGGCCGGCGCCGTCGTCGTCAACGACGTCTCCGGCGGTCTGGCGGACCGGTCGATGGCGGCCACCGTGGCCGACACCGGCATCACGTACGTCATCCAGCACTGGCGCGGCACCCCCGAGACGATGGCCTCCCTGGCCGTCTACGACGACGTCGTCGGCGAGGTCTGCGCCGAGCTCGCCGACCGCGTCTCCGCCGCCCACGCCGCCGGGGTGCGCGACGAGCAGATCGTCCTGGACCCGGGCCTGGGCTTCGCCAAGGAGGCGGAGCACAACTGGCGCCTGCTGGCGCACCTCGACGACCTCGCCGCCCTGGGCTACCCCCTCCTCGTCGGTGCCTCCCGCAAGCGGTTCCTCGCCGGGGTGGTCCCCGCGCAGGTGGCGGCCGAGCCGCTGGCCCGCGACGCCGCCACCGCGGCCGTGAGCGCCCTGGCAGCCGCCGCCGGCGTCTGGGCGGTCCGCGTCCACGAGGTCGCCGGGACGGCCGACGCCGTCCGGGTCGCCGCGGCCTGGCGGTCGGGGCGCTGATCCGCAGGTGAGCATCCCGGGCCCCGACGGGCGCGACCTCGACCGCATCCGACTGCTCGGGCTGCGTGCCTTCGGCCACCACGGCGTGCTCGCGCACGAGCGCGCGCAGGGCCAGACCTTCGTCGCCGACGTCGTGCTCCACCTGGACACGCGCGCGGCCGCCGCCACCGACGACCTCGCCGACACGGTCAGCTACGCCACGGTTGCCGAGGACGTCGTCGCCGTCCTCGGCGGGGAGCCGGTGGACCTGCTGGAGACCCTGGCCGAGCGCATCGCCGCGGTCGTCCTCGCCCACGGCGTCCGCGCCGTCGACGTCACCGTGCACAAGCCCGGCGCCCCGCTGTCGGTGCCCTTCGACGACGTCGAGCTCGTCATCCGCCGCCATGCCGACCGCGACGAGGACCGCGGCGCCCGGGCGGCCGGGATCCCGGCCGACGACGCGACCGGTGACGCGCGCCCGACCGGCGACGGGGACCCGACCGACGACGGCGGCCCGATCGGCGAAGCGGGCCCGACCGACGACGCGACCGGCGACGCGGGCCGGGCCGACGACCGGGTCGGCGCCGAGGTCCCCGGGAGCGACCGGCGCCCCGCGGGCCCGCTGACCACCCGCCCCGCCGCCGAGGTGCCCTTCGTCCTCGCGCTCGGGGCCAACCTCGGCGACGCCGTCGCCACCCTGCGAGCGACCGTCGCGGCCCTGACGGCGGCCGAGGACGTCGAGGTCAGCGCCGTCTCGCCGCTCGCGAGGACGGCCGCGGTCCTGGCGCCCGGGCAGCCTGACCAGCCCGACTACCTCAACGCCGTCGTCGTCGGGACCACCACCCTCGCGCCGCTGGAGCTCTTCGACCTCGCGCGCCGTCTCGAGGACGCGCACGGCCGGGCCCGGGAGGAGCGCTGGGGCGCGCGGACCCTCGACGTCGACGTCATCACCTACGCCGACCTGCGCTCCGACGACCCGGAGCTGACCCTGCCGCACCCGCGCGCGCACGAGCGGGCGTTCGTCCTGCTGCCCTGGTCGCAGGTGGAGCCGGACGCGGTGCTGCCCGAGCACGGCGGCGTGGCCGAGCTCGCTGACCGGGCCGCCGACCGTTCCACCGTGCGCTGGCTGGCGCTCGACTGGCTCGAGGGTCCTGGCGAGCAGGGGGCCCGATGACCCGCACGTCGGCGCGCTCCCTCGTGCTCATCGCGGGTGGCGTCCTCGTCCTTGCGCTGCTGGTCCTGTCCGGCCTGGACGGGCGCGGCTACCTCCCCGTCCCCGTGCCGCTCGCCAGCGCCCTGGGGCCGGCCCTGCTCTCCCTGCTCCTGCTGTGGCTGGGGCGCGGGGTGCGGCGCCTCATCCGGCGCGAGCACACGTTCATGACCCCGCTCGGCGCCGCCCGGGTCGTCGCGCTGGCCAAGGCCTGCGCGCTCGTCGGCTCGGCCCTGGTGGGCTACTTCGGCGCCCAGCTGCTCCTCACCCTGGACAACCTGGGCGCCCCCCTGCCCCGCGCCCAGGCGTGGGCGGCCGGCCTCGCCCTCGTGGTGAGCCTCGTCCTGGTGGGCGTGGCGCTCGTCGTGGAGTGGTGGTGCCGGGTGCCCCCGGAGGACGACGACCCCGACCACCCGCGCGGCCCCCGGGCCGCGAACCCCGCCTGAGACGAAGGACACCATGGACGCCACCCCGGCCGTGCCGGTGCACGACCCCTTCCAGCCCGAGGGCATCACCTTCACCCCCGTCTCACGCGGCCTCGTCACCGCCCGCCTCGTCGTCGCGGCGGCCGTGCTGGTCCCGGTCGGTGTCGTCGCCGTGGCGGCGGCGGTGATGGCGGGCGGATGGGCGTGGATGGCTCCCGCGGTCGTGGTCGCGATCGCGACCTGGCTCGTGTGGCTCGTGCCGCGCCAGGTCGGTGCCATCGGCTACGCCGAGGCCGAGGACGACCTGCTCGTGCGCAAGGGGATCCTCTTCCGCTCCCTCACGGTGGTCCCCTACGGCCGGATGCAGTTCGTCGACGTCGGCGCCGGCCCGCTGGACCGCCGCTTCGGGGTCGCCGGGGTGCAGCTGCACACTGCGTCGGCCCAGACCGACGCCAAGATCCCCGGTCTCCCGCCCCAGGAGGCGGCGCGGCTGCGGGACCGGCTGACCGCGCGCGGCGAGGCCCGGCTGGCGGGGCTGTGACGCTCCGGCCCGGGGACGCGGCCGACGAGCCCGGGACGGCCCTCTCCCCGACCGGGGCGGACGCCACGCTCCGCGGCGCGAGCGATCCCGACGGCGGGACGGCCCCGGGTCCGCAGTGGCGGCGGGTGCACCGCATCACCCCGGTGCTCAACGCCTGGAAGGCGGTCGTCGCGCTGCTGTTCTTCCTCGTGTGGCAGGTGACGGACCAGCTCGACACGCTACCCACCGACCTGTGGCAGACGATGGGCCGGTACCGGGGCGTCGCCCTGCTCGTGGTGCTGGGACTCGTCGTGGTGGTCGCGGCGGTGGCCACCCTCTACTCCGTGCTCGCCTGGCGCCGGACCCTCTTCGCGGTGGGCACGGAGTCGGTCGACCTCCACACCGGGATCCTGTTCCGCCAGCAGCGTCACGCCCGCCTCAACCGGGTGCAGGCGGTGGACGTCGTCCAGCCGCTGCTCGGCCGGCTCTTCGGGCTGGCCCAGGTGCGGGTGGAGACCGCGGGCGGCGGCGGGTCCAACGTCGTCATCGGGTACGTCCCCGAGGCCGAGGCCCAGTCGCTGCGCAACGAGATCATGGCCCGCGCCGCCGGCGTGGTGGTCCCGGCGCCGGGGGAGGTGGGCGCCGCACCCGTGGCGGCGGCACCCGAGCGGGCGGTCCTGGAGGTCCCGGCGACGCGCATCATCGGCGGGCTGCTGCTCTCCGGCGGCATGATCGGGTTCGTCCTGACGGTGGTGGGGCTCGTCGTCGCCGCCGTCGTCGTGGGCTCCGTCGCCCCGGTCTTCGGTGTGCTGCCCGCGCTGCTGGGTTCCGGCGGCTACCTGTGGAGCCGCTTCGCGGGGGAGTTCGGGTTCCGCTCTGCGCTCTCGCCCGACGGCATCAGGCTGCGGCACGGGCTGCTGGAGACCCGCACGCAGACCCTCCCGCCCGGGCGGGTCCAGGCCGTGGAGCTCAGCCAGGCCCTGCTGTGGCGGCGGCGAGGATGGTGGCGCGTCCAGGTCAACGTGGCCGGGTACGGCGCCGAGACGGCGGGGAAGAACGTGGTCGAGACGGTCCTGCTGCCCGTCGGGGACCGGGGCGAGGCGCTGACCTCCCTGTGGCTGGTGCTGCCCGACCTCGGGGTGGAGGACCACCGGGAGCTGCTCGACGCCGCCCTCGGCGGCGCCGGGGGCGGTGCCGGCTTCCTCACGAGCCCACGCCGGGCCCGGTGGGTCGACCCGCTGACGTGGCGTCGCACCGGCCTGCGCATCACCGGCACGGCGATGGTGGTGCGCCGCGGCCGCCTCGTGCGGCGCGTCGTCGTCGTCCCGCACGAGCGGACCCAGTCCCTCGCCCTGTCCCAGGGGCCGCTGGAGCGCCGGCTCGGCCTGGCGGACCTGCACGCCCACTCGGTGCCCGGCCCCGTCACCCCGGTGGTGCCGCACCTCGACGCCGAGCTCGCCCGCGACCTGCTCCTGGAGCAGGCCCGCCGCGCCCGCACCGCCCGTGCGGCGGAGGGCCCCGAGGAGTGGATGCGCCGCGTGGCGGTCCCGCGGCCCGACGACGTCCCCGGCCCGGCCGGCGACCGGCCCACCCGCACGGGCCTGGGATGATGGCCCGGTGAGCAGCTCCACCACTCCTCGTCCGGGCCGGCTCGGCGTCGGCGTCGTCGGGGCCGGGCGGGTGGGCGCCGTGCTGGCCAACGCGCTGCGCGCGGCCGGGCACGCCGTCGTCGGCGCCACGGCCGTCACCGAGGCCAGCCGCGACCGGGTGGACGCCCTCCTGCCCGGGGTGCCGGTGCTCACGGTCGAGGAGGTCGTCGAGCGCGCCGAGCTGGTCCTGCTCACCGTCCCCGACGACGTCCTGCCCGACCTCGTCCGGGGCCTGGCCGACCTGGGCCGGTGGCAGCCCGGCCAGCTCGTCGTCCACACCTCGGGCCGGCACGGCACGGAGGTCCTCGCGCCCGCCCGGGCGGCGGGGGCGATCCCGCTGGCGATCCATCCCGCGATGACCTTCACCGGCACCTCGCTCGACCTCAACCGGCTCAGCGGCTGCCCGTTCGCGGTGACCGCCGCTGCACCGGTGCTGCCGATCGCGCAGGCGCTCGTCGTCGAGATCGGCGGGGAGCCGGTGGTCCTGGGCGAGGACCAGCGCCCGGCGTACCACGCGGCCCTCGCGCACGGGGCGAACCACCTCGTCACCCTCGTCGCGCAGGCCGGACGTGCCCTGACCGCCACCGGGGTGGAGGAGCCGGGCCGCTACCTCGAGCCGCTGCTCACCGCGGCCCTCGACGGCGCCCTGCGCGGCGGCGAGCAGGACCTCACCGGCCCGGTCGTGCGCGGCGACGTCGGTACCGTCGCTGCCCACCTCGCCGCCCTCGCCTCCCTGGGACCGGACCTCGAGGACGTCCTCGCCGGCTACCGGCACCTCGCCCGCGCCACCACCCGCCGGGCGCTCGCCGCCGGCCGTATCGGGGAGGCTGCGGCCGCGCGGCTCCTCGACGTGCTCGTCGAACCGGCCGGCGCTGCGCCGGGCGGCGGTGCGACCGCCGGGGGTGCGGCGCCCGCCGGGACGACCGGGCCCGCCGGGACGGCCGCACCCGCCGACTCCGCCGCGTCCGCCGGGGCGGCCGCGCCTGGCGCCGGCGCGACGGCTGCCGTGGTCGAGCCGGTGCTGGCCCGCACCCGCCGCGAGCTCGCCGCCGCCCTGGCCGCGCTGCCCGGCCGGACCGCGCTGGTGATGACCATGGGGGCGCTGCACGACGGGCACCTCTCCCTCGTGCGTGCCGCGCGGGAGCGGGCCGACCACGTCGTCGTCTCCGTCTACGTCAACCCGCTCCAGTTCGGCCCGGGCGAGGACCTCGACGCCTACCCGCGCGACCTCGAGGGCGACCTCGCGCTGCTCACCGGCGCGGGGGTCGAGGTGGTCTTCGCGCCCGACGACGCGGAGGCCTACCCCGCCGAGCCGCTCGTGCGCATCGACCCCGGTCCGGTGGCCGGCGTCCTCGAGGGCCGCACCAGACCGGGCCACTTCGCGGGTGTGCTGCAGATCGTGGCGAAGGTGCTCGCCCTCGTGCGCCCCGACATCGCGGTCTTCGGCGAGAAGGACGCCCAGCAGCTCGCGCTCGTGCGCACCCTCGTGCGCGACCTCGACCTCGGCGTCGAGATCGTCGGCGTCCCGATCCGCCGTGAGCCCGACGGCCTGGCGATGTCCAGCCGCAACGCCTACCTCTCCACCGCCGAACGGACCAGGGCCCTGGCCCTCTCCCGGGCGCTGGCCGCCGGGCGGGACGCGGCGGGGCGCGGCGTCGCTGCCGCGCTGGCCGCCGCCACGGACGTCCTCGAGGCGGCCGAGGCGGTCCAGACGGACTACCTCGCGCTGGTCGACCCCGACACGTTCCTGCCGCTGCCCGAGGGCGCGACCGGTCCCGGGCTGCTCGCGGTGGCCGCCCGGGTGGGCACCACCCGGCTCATCGACAACACCCGCGTCGATCTCGGGGGACAATGATCCTGATGACCGAGTTCACCACACCCCGATCCCTGCTCCGCCCGATGATGATCGCCAAGATCCACCGGGCGACGATCACGGCTGCCGACCTGCACTACGTCGGGTCGATCACCGTCGACGCGGACCTCCTCGACGCCGCCGACGTGCTCCCCGGCCAGCAGGTCGACGTCGTCGACGTCACCAACGGCGCCCGCCTGACGACCTACGTCATCCCCGGCGAGCGCGGCAGCGGCATCCTGTGCATCAACGGCGCGGCCGCCCACCTCGTCCACGCCGGGGACCTCGTCATCCTCATCGCCTACGGGCAGATGTCCGACGCCGACGCCCGCACCTACACCCCTCACGTGGTCTTCGTCGACGAGCAGAACCACATCCTCGACGTCGGCGACGAGCCGGGCGAGGTCCCCGACGTCGACGCGGGGGAGGCGCGGCACGTCGAGCCCAGCGGGGTCTCGATCCACGCCTACCGCGACTCCCTGCCGGGTGCGCGCAGGTCCGAGTTCGACATCTGAGCGCACCGCGTGCGCGGTGCGGGGCGAGGCCGTGACCGGGGTCATCCTGCGTCGGGGGATCCCTCGCGGGAGCGCGCCGCGGCCGGCGGCTACCCTTGTGCGGTGACCGAGCAGACCACCACCGTGGACACCGGCGACCTGGCGCACGACGACGCCCCCGAGCAGGTCCGTGTCCGGGCCGAGAAGCGCCAGCGCCTCATCGACGCCGGTGTCGACCCCTACCCGGTCACCGTCCCGGTCACGACGACGGTCGCCGCGGTGCGCCGGGAGCACGCGGGGCTCGCCGCCGGGGAGGAGACCGACGTCGTCGTCGGCCTCGCCGGGCGCGTGATGTACCTGCGCAACACGGGCAAGCTCGCCTTCGTCACCCTCCAGGACGGTGAGGGCAACCGCCTGCAGGCGATGCTCTCGCGGGCCGAGGTGGGCGAGGAGTCCCTCGCCGCGTTCAAGACCGACGTCGACCTGGGCGACCACCTGTTCGTGCGCGGGCGGGTCATCGCCTCCCGGCGCGGCGAGCTGAGCGTCCTGGCCGACTCATGGGCGCTGGCCGCGAAGGCCCTGCGGCCCCTGCCCAAGACGTACGAGACCGAGGACGGGCACCAGGTGGCCCTGTCCGAGGAGGGGCGGGTGCGTCGTCGCCACCTCGACCTCATCATGCGCCAGGGCGCCCGGGACATGGTCCGCACCCGGTCCGCCGTCGTGCGGTCCCTGCGTCGCACCCTCGACGAGCGCGCGTTCGTCGAGATCGAGACCCCCATGCTGCAGATCCAGCCCGGTGGCGCGGCGGCCCGGCCGTTCGTGACCCACATGAACGCCTACGACGTCGACCTGTACATGCGTATCGCCCCCGAGCTGTTCCTCAAGCGGGCGGTGGTCGGCGGCATCGAGAAGGTCTTCGAGATCAACCGCAACTTCCGCAACGAGGGTGCGGACTCCACCCACTCGCCCGAGTTCTCCATGCTCGAGGCCTACGAGGCGTACGGCTCCTACGACACGATGGCGGAGCTGACCCGCTCCCTCGTCCAGCGCGCCGCGACCGACGCCTTCGGGTCCACGACCGTGTCCCTGGACACCGGGGAGCAGTACGACCTCGGTGGCGAGTGGACCACGCTGAGCCTGTACGACTCCCTCTCGGGCGCGCTGGGGGAGGAGATCACCCCCGCAACCCCGCGCGACCACCTCGAGCGGCTCGCCGACCGGCTCGACCTCGACGTCGCCCCGCACTACACCTCGGGGAAGATCGTCGAGGTGTTGTGGGAGGAGCGGGTGGGCGACCACCTCATGGAGCCCACGTTCGTGCGCGACTTCCCGGTGGACACCTCCCCGCTGACCCGCGCCCACCGGTCGGTGCCCGGCGTGGTGGAGAAGTGGGACCTCTACGTGCGCGGCTTCGAGCTGGCCACGGCCTACTCCGAGCTGGTCGACCCGGTCGTCCAGCGCGAGCGGTTCGCGGCGCAGGCCCTCGTGGCCGCCGCCGGCGACCCCGAGGCGATGGTCCTCGACGAGGACTTCCTCGAGGCGATGGAGCAGGGCATGCCGCCGGCCGGCGGGATGGGCATGGGCATCGACCGTCTGCTCATGGCGCTGACCGGCCACGGCATCCGCGAGACGATCACCTTCCCGCTGGTCAAGCGCCGCTGACGGGCGGCGCACCCGGTCCGCTCGGCGGTCCGGTCGGTCCGGTCGGGGGCTGCCGGGGCGGCGGGGCGTGCTGCGGGGCCGTGGCCTGGGCCGGCGGCTGCTGGGCGGGCGCCGGAGCGCGCCCACCGGGGCGCGGCGGGGCCGCCCGGCGACGGCGGCGCCACAGCGGCAGGGCGATCGCGGTGACGACGGCGGCGAGCGCGATCCAGGGCACGAGGACGCCGAGGGTCACGAGCACCGCGCCGACGAAGGAGACCAGTGCGTCCCAGCCGGTGCGCAGGCCGCCGAGGAAGCCCGAGGGCTCGAGCGTCGGCGAGCTGCGCGCCACGAGCTGGACCGAGACGGTGGCCATCGCGACCTGCTCGCCGATGTGGCGCCGCTCCGCCTTGAGCGCCTCGAGCTCGGACTGCCGCTCGTTGAGCGCGGACTCCGCGGCGATGAGCGCCTCGGAGCTCTGGGCGTCGGCGAGCAGGCCGAGCAGCCGGTCGACGGAGGCCTCGAGGGCGCCGATCCGCGCGTCCAGGTCGCGGGCGGTGCCCGTGACGTCCACCGAGCCGATGTCGAGGTCGCGCTGCTCACCCAGCTCCGCGAGCGCGTCGAGGGTGTCGTCGAGCTCGTCGGACGGGACCCGCACCACGAGCCAGGCGGACGGCTCGAGCCCGTCGCCGCCGGCCCGTTCGGACCGCTCGTCCACGCGCCCGCCGGCCGCGCGGACGAGGGCGGTCACCTCGTCGGCGGCCGCCGCCGGGTCCTCGACGACCAGGGTCATCGAGCCGGTGCTGATAACCTGCCGGTCGCCGTCGATGACCTCGCCGTCGCCGTCGCTGTCCGTGACCGCGCCGTCGCCGCCCTCGCCGCCTCCGGGCGCACCGACGCCGCCGCCGCCGGCGGACTCCTCGCTCGCGGTGTCGCCACCGCCCATGCTGCAGGAGGTGAGGAGGAGCAGCAGCACGAGCAGGGCCGGGAGCCGGCGCAGGAGCCTCATGCTCAGACGCTAGGGCCGCGCCGGGTCCGCCGTGGCCGCGTTGCGGGTTCGTGACGGGATCGAGGCCACCTCGTGACCTGCGGCGTCACCCGGGCGCCTCGTGTGGTCACCGGTTCCGTGCCGTCACCGGGACAGGAGCATCACAGGGGCAGGAACAGCACAGGGCCAGGAACGTCACAGGGCCACGACCATCACAGGGTCAGGGCCATCCCGACGGCCGGGTCGGTCTCGACGAACCCGTGCCGCCGGTAGAGCCTGGCGGCGTCGGGCTCGGCGACGAGCGAGACGTACGCGCCTGCCGGGGCGTGGTCGCGCAGGTGCGCCAGGAGCTCGGCCACGACCTGCCCGCCCAGGCCCCGCCCCTGGTGGGCCGGGAGCACGCAGACGTCGACGAGCTGGAAGAAGCTGCCGCCGTCGCCCACGACGCGCCCCATCCCGACCACCTCGGAGCCGTGCCGCACGACGACGCCGTGCCAGGTCCCCGCGAGACCCGCCACGGCGGCCTCGTCGGTGCGCGGGGTCAGCCCGCACGCCGCCCGCAGCGCCCGGTAGGTCTCGGGCGAGGGCCGGCCGGTCTCGACCCGGTAGCCGCCGGGTGCGGCGGGGAGGGGACGCTCCTCGGTGGCGGCCGCCCTCAGCAGGTCCTCGATGCGCGCCTCGGCCTCGTCCACCCGCACCTTCCGGGCACCCTTGGCGGTGAGGTCGGCGATCATCACGGGCTCGTTGCGGTACAGGCTCAGCCCGCGCCGCACCAGCGTCATCGGGGGCTTGCGGGACTCGCCGAGGTCGCGCATGAGACGGAACCAGAAGGTCTGTGCGCGGGGCCGCCAGATGCACAGGGCGTCGGCGAGGATGTCCTCCTCGCGGCACGCCTCGACGATCTCGGCGGCGAAGATGCCCTCGGCGATGAACACCGGGAAGCCGTCCAGGGAGAGCTGGGTGGTCCCGGTGCGCCGGTTGGTGGGGATGTCGTAGACGGGCAGCTCCGCCTGCCCGGTGCTGGACAGGCGCAGCAGCGCGTCCATCGCGCCGGCCCGGTCCCAGGTGGCCGGGGAGTCCCAGTCGACCACGCCGTAGCGCCGGGGCAGGGCGGGGTGGTCGCCGTCGAGGTAGAAGTCGTCGAGGGAGACCACGGGCAGGCCCATGCGACGGGTCAGCGACGTCTTGCCCGCGCCGGACGGGCCGGTGAGGAGCACGACCCGGGCGGTGGGCCGACGGCTCCCCGGTGGCAGGTCGAACAGGCCCTCCTGCGGCCCGCCGGCGGGCCGGGAGGTGACGGCGTCGTCGGTGGTGGAAGGCGCGCCGTCGGGCATGGTGGCTCCTGGGGTCGAGGGTTCCGCCGTCAAGGATAGGCGGTGCTCAGCCGAGGATGACGACGTCGAGGGTGCGCGGGCCGTGAACTCCCTCCACCCGGACGAGCTCGATGTCCGACGTCGCGGACGGTCCCGCGATCCAGGTCTGGGGACGTTCCGGGTGCCGGCCGAGAACGGCGACCGCCTCGGGCACGGTGGCAACCACCTGGTCGCGACGCAGGACGCACACGTGGTGGTCGGGCACGAGGCTGAGCGCGCGCCGTCCCTGGTCGGGCTGGCCGTCCAGGACGATGGTGCCCGTCTCGGCGATCGCGACACGGGCCGCCGTGACGACGGCGCCGGCCCGGTCCAGCTCGGTGTTGCCCAGCGGCGGGGTGTCGCCGAGGACCTCCACGTCCAGCGACTCCAGCAGCCCGGTCCACGGCAGGCCCGGGGGGACGACGACGGATCCCGCCGCCGCGAGAAGCCCGGCCAGCACCTGCGGGAGGCCGGCCTCGTCGGCGGTGTGCACCCTGGCGCGGTAGTCGACGAGGCGGTCGGTGAGCAGCTCCAGCGCCTCGGGCGATCCCGGGGCGACGTCGGACGAGGCCCGGTACGCACGGACCACCTCGGGCGCCGGACCCTGCTGGGACCGGGCCAGCGCGTCGTGGACCCGGGCGAGGATCGCCTCGCGTGCCTCCATCACCGCTCCTCGCTCTCGTGCTGGGACCACCACTGCCGGAAGCTCTGGCGCGGGGGCGCAGGGACGTCGCGCACCGACGTCCAGCCCGCCAGCGGCCCGGGCAGGCGGCCGATGCGCTCACCCCGGGCGGCGACGCGGCCCAGGCCCGCCGCGCGGGCAGCCACGGCGAACCGCGAGCCGGACGTCATCACGGCGGCCGCGCTGCGCATGGCCGTGGCCCAGCCGGTGGGCAGCGGTCGGCGCTGCTCCGCCTCGACCATCCGGCCGCGCAGGTGCACCAGCGCGGTCGGGATGTCGATCTTGACCGGGCACGCCTCGTAGCAGGCGCCGCACAGGGAGGAGGCGAAGGGCAGGGACGCGGTGGCGTCGTGGTGGGGCAGCGAGCCCTTCGTGCCCGTGCCCAAGAGCTGGGGGGTGAGGATCGCCCCGATGGGGCCGGGGTAGACCGACCCGTACGCGTGGCCCCCGGTGTGCTCGTACACCGGGCAGACGTTCATGCACGCCGAGCAGCGGATGCAGTGCAGGGCCTGGCGGCCCACCTCGTCGGCGAGGGCCTTGGTGCGGCCGTTGTCGAGCAGGACGAGGTGGAACTCCTGCGGTCCGTCGCCCGGTGTGACCCCGGTCCACAGGGTCGTGTAGGGGTTCATCCGCTCACCGGTGGACGAGCGTGGCAGGAGCTGGGCGAAGACCTCGACGTCGCGGAACGTGGGCACCAGCTTCTCGATGCCCATGACCGTGACGAGGGTCTCGGGCAGGGTCAGGCACATCCGCCCGTTGCCCTCGGACTCGAAGACCGCCACCGTCCCGGTCTCGGCGACGGCGAGGTTGGCGCCGGAGATGGCGACCTTGGCGGTGAGGAACTTCGCGCGCAGGTGCGCGCGGGCGGCCATCGCCAGCTCGCGCGGCTCGCCCGTCAGGCCCGCCGGGGCGTCGGCCATGCGGCCGGCGAAGATCTCGCGGATCTCCTCGCGGTTGCGGTGGATGGCGGGAACGAGGACGTGGGAGGGCATGTCGCCGGCGAGCTGGACGATGAGCTCGGCGAGGTCGGTCTCGGTGGCGGTGATGCCCTCGGCCTCGAGGTGCTCGTTGAGCCCGATCTCCTGGGTGGCCATCGACTTGACCTTGACGACCTCGTCGGCCCCCTTGGCCCGCACGAGGTCGGTGACGATCCGGTTGGCCTCCTCGGCGTCGCGCGCCCAGTGCACGTGACCGCCGCGGGCGGTGACGTTGCGCTCGAGCTCGACGAGCAGCGCCGGCAGCTCCGACATCACCTGGTGCTTGATCGCCGCGCCGGCGTCGCGCAGCGCCTCCCAGTCCGGCAGCTCGGCGGTCACGCGCAGGCGCTTGTCGCGGATGGTGCGGGTGGCGTGGGCGAGGTTGCGCCGCATCTGCCCGTTGGCGAGCGTCTCGTGCGCCGCCTCGGGGAACGGCTCGCCCCAGCGCAGCGGGTGGGCGGGGGCGTGCGCAGGCTGCGGCCGGACGTTGGGCATGCCGAGGTAGGTGCTCACGGCTTCACCGCCTGGGCCGAGCGGGGCAGGAAGGCCGGCTCCCACGGTGCCTCCCTCGTGCTGGCGAGGATCTCTGCCAGGTGCGCCACGGTGACGCCGGTTCCGTGGCGGGACAGGCGCCCGCCCATGTTCATGAGGCAGGAGTAGTCCCCGGCGGTGAGCACCTCGGCCCCCGTGGAGATGACGTTGCGCACCTTCTCGCCGACCATGGCGGCGGAGGTCTCGGCGTTCTTCAGGGCGAACGTCCCACCGAAGCCGCAGCACGACTCCGCCTCGGGCAGGTCGACGAGGTCGATCCCGTCCACCGCGCGGAGCAGGCGCAGCGGCCGGTCGCCCACGTGCACCATCCGCAGGGAGTGGCAGGTGGGGTGGTAGGTGACCCGGTGCGGGAAGTGCGCGCCGACGTCGGTGAGGCCGAGGACGTCCACGAGGAGCTCGGAGAGCTCGTAGGTGTGCTCCGCGACGGCGGCGGCGTCCCGGGCCAGCCCCCGGTCGCCCACCCGGTCGGCGACCATGGCCTGCTGGTGGCGCACCGAGCCCACGCAGGAGCCCGACGGCGCGACGATCGCGTCCCACTCGCCGTCCAGGACCGGCGCGAACGCCGCGACGTGGTTACGCACCACCGGCACCGCCTGGTCGAGGTAGCCGGTGTTGGTGTGCATCTGGCCGCAGCAGGCCTGACCGGGTGGGAAGAGGACCTCGTGCCCGAGCCGTTCGAGGAGGCGCACCGTGGCCACCGGTGCCTGGGGGAACATCGTCTCGGCGATGCACGTCGCGAACAGGGCGATGCGCATGGGGGCCTCCTCGTCGTCGAGCGGTGACGCGGCTCACGCCGCCGGGCCAGCCTACGGCCTGAACCGGACGGTCACCGCTGGCTGGAGCCGTGGCGCCCGGGTGATCACCCGGCGTAGGGCAGCACGGGCCGGCCGGGGACGTCCACGCGCAGGCGGAACAGCGCGCCGGCCTCCGGCTCGGGGTCCTCGAGCTTCTCGCGCGAGGTGGTGATGAGCAGGTCCTTGCCGTCCGCCCCGCCGAGGGTGCAGGCCGTGACCAGCCGGACCGGGAGCTCGACCTCCTGGAGGATCTTCGCCTCGGGGGAGTACAGGCGCACCCGTCCCACGCGGTTGAGGGCTACCCAGACGTTGCCGGCCGAGTCCACGCACAGACCGTCGGCGCGCCCGTCGTCGGCGGAGTGGAACAGCCGCCGGTTCACCAGCTCGCCGTCGGTGACGTCGAAGACGTCGGTCCCGCCGGTGGCCGTGTCGTTGTAGTACGCGCGCGTGCCGTCGGGGGAGAAGTCGATGCCGTTGGAGGTGGTGACGGCGGGCAGGACGACCGAGACGTCGCCCGCGGGGGTGATGCGGTACAGCCGGGCGCCGCCGGGGGTGCGGTCGTAGGGCATGGAGCCGGCGTAGAGGTTCCCGGCGGGGTCGCAGCCGCCCTCGTTCATGCGGACCCCGGCATCGGACCACATCTCCGGCAGCGGGGTCGCGGGCTCGTCGGGCGCGTCGGCGAGGCCGAGCCCGCGCTCGAGCCCGACGACGTACCCGCCGCGGCTGCGCGGGCGGACGAACGCGGCGACGTCCCCGACGTGGAGGCGGTCCACGCCGCCGTCGGCGCGCAGGGTGAGCAGGTCCCCGGCGAGCATGTCGACCCAGCGCAGCCCTCCCCACGTCTCGGACCAGCAGGGCCCCTCCCCGTGGTAGGCGACGGCGTCGGTGATCTGCTCAGGAGTGCTCATGGCCCCAGTCTGTCGGCTCCGGGCGGGCCGCGCGCGGGAGCCGCGGCTCGCGAGACCCCGACCGGCGGGTGCGCCACGGACGAGCCACAGTCACGCACGAGCCCCGGCACGCCAGGCGTGCCGGGGCTCGTGGTGCGGCGACTACTTCACGTCGTCGTCGACCCAGTCGAAGGTCCGCGTGACGGCCTTCTTCCACAGGCGGTAGGTGCGCTCGCGGTCGCCCTCGTCCATCGAGGGGGTCCAGCGCTTGTCCTCGGCCCAGTTGTCGATGACGTCCTGCTCGCCCTGCCAGAAGCCCACGGCGATGCCGGCGGCGTAGGCCGCGCCCAGGGCGGTGGTCTCGGCGACCTTGGGGCGCACGACGTCCACGCCGAGGATGTCGGCCTGGAACTGCATGAGCGTCTCGTTGGCGATCATGCCGCCGTCGACCTTGAGCTCGGTCAGGGCGACGCCGGAGTCGGCGGTCATCGCGTCGTTGACCTCGCGGGTCTGGAACGCGGTGGCCTCGAGGACGGCCCGGGCGATGTGGCCCTTGTTGACGTACCGGGTCAGTCCCACGAGCGCACCGCGGGCGTCGGACTTCCAGTACGGCGCGAAGAGACCGGAGAACGCCGGGACGAAGTAGGCCCCGCCGTTGTCGTCGACCGTCTTGGCGAGGTCCTCGATCTCGGCGGCGTTGGAGATGATGCCGATGTTGTCGCGCAGCCACTGCACGAGCGAGCCCGTGACGGCGATGGACCCCTCGAGGGCGTACACGGCCGGCGCGTCACCGATCTTGTACGCGACCGTGGTGAGCAGGCCGTTCTTCGACGGAACGGGCTCGGTGCCCGTGTTGAGCAGCATGAAGTTGCCCGTGCCGTAGGTGTTCTTGGCCATGCCGACCTCGAAGCAGGCCTGGCCGAAGGTGGCGGCCTGCTGGTCGCCGAGGATGCCCGCGATCGGGATCCCGGGCACCATGCCGCCCTGGCGGCCCTCGCCGTAGACCTCGGAGGAGGAGCGGATCTCGGGGAGCATCGACAGGGGGATCCCCATGTCCTTGGCGATCCCCTCGTCCCAGCTGAGGGTGGCGAGGTCCATCAGCATGGTGCGTGAGGCGTTGGTGACGTCGGTGACGTGGACACCGCCGTCCTTGCCGCCGGTCATGTTCCACACGACCCAGCTGTCGGTGTTGCCGAAGAGGAGGTCCCCGGCCTCGGCGCGCTCGCGGGCGCCCTCGACGTTGTCGAGGATCCACTTGACCTTCGGGCCGGAGAAGTACGTGGCGAGCGGCAGACCGACCTTGGCCTTGTACTTGTCCTGGCCCTCCGAGCCGCCGAGCTCGTTGACGATCTTGTCGGTGCGGGTGTCCTGCCACACGATGGCGTTGTAGACCGGCTCGCCGGTGGTCTTGTCCCACACCACCGTGGTCTCGCGCTGGTTCGTGATGCCCACGGCTGCGATGTCGTGGTAGGTCAGGTTGGCGCGGGTCAGGGCGAGGCCGACGACCTCGCGGACGTTCTTCCAGATCTCCAGCGGGTCGTGCTCGACCCAGCCCGCCTTGGGGAAGATCTGCTCGTGCTCGAGCTGGCCCGTCTCGACGATCTGACCGCTGTGGTCGAAGACGATCGCGCGGGAGGACGTGGTGCCCTGGTCGATGGCGAGGACGTACTTCTTCTCGTCAGCCATGGTGTTCCTTTCACCTCGTTGTGATGTGCGTGTGGGTCGTGGGCCGGGCGGCGAGGGGATCGCCGCCCGGCCGGTGGTGCCGTGGGAGGACGGCACCGGTCTGCGTCAGACGACGGCTGCTCCGAGCAGGCCGCCAAGGACACCGCCGACGACCGGGCCGGCGATCGGGACCCAGGAGTAGCCCCAGTCGGAGGAGCCCTTGCCGCGGATCGGCAGGACGGCGTGGGCGATGCGCGGACCGAGGTCGCGGGCCGGGTTGATCGCGTAGCCGGTGGGGCCACCGAGGCTCAGACCGATGCCGACGACCAGCAGGGCGACGGCGAGCGGACCGAGACCCGACGGCGACGGACCGAACAGGAGGATGACGAAGACCAGGACGAACGTGCCGACGACCTCGGTGACGAAGTTCCAGCCGTAGCTGCGGATGGCCGGCCCGGTGGAGAAGACCGCGAGCTTGGTGCCGGGGTCGGCGTCCTCGTCGAAGTGCTGCTTGTAGGCGAGGTACATGATGACGGCACCGAGGAAGGCGCCCACCATCTCGCCGCTGATGTAGACAAGGACGTTGCTGATGGTGGCCGGCACGGCGGCGATGCCGAGGTCCTCGTTGCCACCGAAGAGGTCGCCGCCGCTGGCCCACAGGCCCAGGGTGACGGCGGGGTTGAGGTGGGCCCCGGACTTGAAGGCCACGTACACGCCGGCGAAGACGGCGAGACCCCATCCCCAGGTGATGACGATCCAGCCGCCGTTGAAGCCCTTGTTCTTGGGCAGGATGGCGTTCGCGACGACACCACAGCCGAGCAGGGTGAGCATGCCGGTGCCCATGACCTCTGACCAGAAGATGTCCAGCGCTGACAGTTCTTCCACTGTGCACTCTCTTTCCGGCGACAACGGCGTCGCCATCGATGCGTCTTGCGACGCGGAGGACGGAACACACACAACCGGGCAGGATGATCAAACACCCGGTGCGTGCTTCTGACCAGGAACGGCACCGGTCCTGGTCAGGCGTGTCGTGGCTGGCGGGCCTTTCCCCCCGCCGGGTTCACTCGGTGGCAAGGGGGCGGAGGGGGACGAGGTCGGGGGCCGCCAGGCGTGCCCGCTCGGCCTCGACGTCGGTGTGGGTGCGCAGGGCGGCGGCCTCGGCCTCCGCCAGGGCCGTGTAGGACGCCTTCTCCTCGAGCGCCCGGGCCTCGTCCCAGCCGAGCAGGGGCCGGACGATCTCGGCCATCTCGTCCAGGGCCGCGAGGCCCCGGTCGGCGCTCTCGTAGAACAGGCGGATCCGGCGCGCGAGGATGTCCTCGAGGTGGAGCGCGCCCTCGTGGGTGACGGCCATGGCCACCTCGGCCCGGAGGTACTCCGGCGCGGCGGCGAGCGGGCGGCCGAGGTCGGGGTCGTCGTCGATCATGGCCAGCAGCGTCGGCAGGTCGGTGCCGTAGCGGCCGAGGAGGTGCTCGAGCCGGTCGGCGGTCCAGCCGTACTGCTGGGCGATCCGGGGCGCCTGGCTCTCGTAGGCGGCCAGCCCGGCGGCCCCGACCAGCGGGGTGCTCGGCGTCACCGAGGGCTTCGCCTTCGCCTCGTGCTTGCCGAGGGCGTGGTCGACGGCGTGCTCGGCCATGAGCCGGTAGGAGGTGAGCTTGCCGCCGGAGATGACCGTCAGGCCCGGCGCCGCCTCGACGACCGTGTGGTCGCGCGAGACCTTGGTCGACGCCGCGCCGTCCTTGGTGCCGGGCTGGAGCAGCGGACGCAGACCGGCGTAGACGCCGATGAGGTCGGCGCGGGTCAGGTCCGAGCGGAGCACCGAGTTCGCGTGCTCGAGGAGGTAGTCTACGTCCTCGGCGGTGGCCACCGGGTGCTGGCGTCCCTCGACCTCCCACGGGGTGTCCGTGGTGCCGATGATCCAGTACCGCTGCCACGGGATGATGAACAGGACGGACTTCTCGGTGCGCAGGAAGATGCCGGTGCTGCCCTTGATGCGCTCCTTCGGCACCACGATGTGGATGCCCTTGGAGGCCAGCACCTGCAGGCCCCCGCCGGTCCCGCCGAGGGCCTCGGTCTTCTCGGTCCACACGCCGGTGGCGTTGATGACGTGCTTCGCCCGGATCTCGTGCTCGGCGCCCGTCTCCAGGTCGACCACCTTCGCGCCGGTGACCCTCCCGCCGGGGCCCTTGAGCATGTCCACGACCTGCGTGCGGGAGGCGGCCATCGCCCCGTAGGACTGGGCGGTGCGCACGAGAGTCATGACGAGGCGGGCGTCGTCGACGCGGGCGTCGTAGAACCTGATCGCGCCGATGAGCGCGTCCTCGCGGATGTCGGGGAAGACCTCCAGCGCACGCCTGCGGGTGTAGTGCTTCTGGACCGGGACCGCCATGCCCCGGTGGCCGGCGACCGCCATCGCGTCGTACATGCCCACGCCGACGGCGGAGTAGGCGCGCTCGATGAAGCGCTGCTTGAGGGGCCACAGGAAGGGCTGGGCCTTGACCAGGTGCGGGGCCGTGGTGGTGAGGAGGAGGCCACGTTCGCGCAGCCCCTCGGCGACCAGCTTGAAGTCGAGGTTGTAGAGGTAGCGCAGGCCGCCGTGGATGAGCTTGGAGGACCACTGGGAGGTGCCCCCGGCCCAGTCCTGCATCTCCACGATGCCGGTGCGCAGCCCGCGGGTGACCGCGTCCAGCGCGATGCCGGCCCCGGTCACGCCCCCGCCGACGACGAGCACGTCGAGCTCCTCGCCCCCGGTCATCCGCTCGAGGGCCTCGGCCCGGCTCTCCTGCGTCAGCGCTGAAGACGTCACATCTGCTCCCCGCAACTCGGTCCCGAACGGCGACGTCCCAGGTGAGCGCCGCTGCGATTCCTCATCCTTGGGCGATTCGCACCATCGCGCAATTAGGATGCACGTATGTGCACACCGGTGAGCGACGCGTGAGCGAGCGTGAGGACGCGGTCTACGAGGCGGCGTCCATGTACTACCTGCAGGACGTCACGATGGAGGTGATCGCCCGGCGGATGCGCGTCTCGCGCTCCACCGTGTCGCGGATGATCAAGGAGGCGCGCTCCTCCGGCCTGGTGCGGGTGAGCATCGAGCCGCGCGGCGACGGCGCGAGCGCCCTCTCGCGCCACCTCCACCAGCGCTTCGGCGTCCGGGCGCGGGTCGTGCCGGTGCGGGCGGGCGCCACGGACGTCCAGCGCCTGGACCAGGTGGCCCGCGTGGCGGGCCGGCTCATCACCGAGTGGGTGCAGCCCGGCACCGTGCTCGGCCTGGCGTGGGGGACGACCCTGTCCGCCGTCGTCGAGCACCTCGTGCCCAAGCACGCGCCGGGCAGCGCGGTCGTCCAGCTCAACGGGGCCGCCAACCCGGTCACGTCGGGGATCCCGCACGCCGGGTCGATCATCACCGCCGCCGCGGAGGCGTTCGACGCCTCCGTCCACCACTTCCCGGTGCCGGCGTTCTTCGACTACGCCGGGACGAAGCAGGCCATGTGGCGCGAGCGTTCCATCCGCAGCGTCCTGACCGTCCAGGCAAGGGCGGACATGGCGGTCTTCGGGGTGGGCGCCTTCACAGGGGCGCTCGCGTCGCACGTCTACGCCGGGGGCTACATGTCCGAGGAGGACCAGCAGCTCCTCCGGGCCGAGGGGGTGGTGGGCGACGTGTGCACCGTGCTGCTGCGCGAGGACGGCTCCTACGCCGACATCGAGCTCAACGCGCGGGCGACCGGACCGACCCCCGCCGAGCTCGCCCGGGTGGCGCGCCGGGTGTGCGTCGTCGCCGGAAACGCCAAGGTGCCGCCGCTGCTGGGGGCGCTGCGGGCGCGGGTCGCCACCGACCTCATCATCGACGAGGGAACCGCCCGGACCCTCCTGGACCGTGCGCGCCAGCCGATCCCGGCCGTGCCAGGATCGGGCCGTGGAGAACGCTGATGGCCGCTGAGCCGGTGGTGCGGCAGGCGCTGCCGGCTGACGTCCGTCAGATCTACGACCTCGTCCAGCCGTACGCCGACGAGCGCATCCTCATCGCCAAGGAGCTCATCGACTACTTCGAGGCCGTGCAGGAGTTCGTGGTCGCCGAGGAGCCCGGCTCGCCGGCGCTGCTCGGGTGCGGCGCGCTGCACGTGCTGTGGGACGACATCGCCGAGGTCCGCACCCTCGCCGTCGACGCCGCCGCCCGGGGCCGCGGGATCGGGCACCTGCTGCTCGACGCCCTCGTCGAGCGGGCCCGGTCACTCGGCCTGCGGCGGGTGTTCTGCCTGACGTTCGAGGTGGACTTCTTCACCCGGCACGGCTTCCACGCGATCGAGGGCACGCCCGTGGGGATGGACGTCTACGCGCAGATGCTGCGCTCGCACGACGACGGTGTGGCGGAGTTCCTCGACCTCGCCCGGGTCAAGCCCAACACCCTGGGCAACACGCGGATGCTGCTCGAACTCTGAGCGCCTGAGCTTGTTCGTCGAGCCAGTGGTCATGCCGGGCCTCGGAGGCCACGCGTGGAGACGGCCGCACCACGGGTCGGGGAGCGGTCGGTCCGCGCGTGGAGACGGCGGCACCCGGGTCGGGGAGCGGTCTGCTCAGCCCTGATCCGTAAGTTCTTGGGTGGCCCGGGAGGGCTGGGTGTGGCTGAGCCTTGATCGCCCGTTGATGGCTCCGATGGATTGGCCGCCCGGTTCCTCCTGGGGCGCCTTGACTGCTGATTGAGATGCGCGTCCTGGTCGCTGTTTACGGATCTGTCGGCGGGGTGTTCCTTCGGGCCATGGCAATCGCTCGTGTGCTCGAAGGAGGAGTTGATGAAGCAACGGATCGCGCCCGGGTGGGCTGGTGTCGACGTCGGTAAGGGTCATCACTGGATCTGCCTGATCGACGAGGCCGGCACCACAGTCTGGTCGACGAAGGTGGTCAACGACGAGGCCGCCATCCTCGACGCGATCGCCGGCGTCCTTGGCCACGCCGACGAGGTCGTCTGGGGAGTAGACGTCACCGGGACCATGTCGGGACTGCTGCTGGCACTGCTGGCAGCCCACGGTCAGCGGGTGAGATACGTCCCCGGCCGCACGGTGAACCAGATGGCCAGCGCCTACCGCGGTGAGGCCAAGACCGACGCCCGCGATGCCTACGTCATCGCCGAGACCCTGCGACACCGCGGCGATCTACAGGACGTCGAGGTCGCCACCGCGCTGGTGACCGAGCTGCGGCTACTGGTGACCCACCGCACCGACCTGGTCGGTGACCGGGTCCGCGTGGTCAACCGGCTCCGCGACGTGCTCAGCGGCTACTTCCCTGCGCTGGAGCGGTCCTTCGACTACGCCCATAGCCGGGGTGCGTTGGTCCTGCTGACGGGCTACCAGACGCCGCAGGCGATCCGCCGGACGGGTGAGTCGCGGTTGCGGGCATGGCTGGTCAAGCGGAAGGTGCGCAGCGCCGACCAGATCGCTGCAGCTGCGCTCGGTGCGGCCAAGGCCCAGCAGACCGTCGTGCCCGGGCAGGATGTGGCGGCCAGCATCGTGGCCGACCTCGCCGCTCAGCTCCTGGCGCTCGGCGCGCGGATCTCCGACCTCGACGCCCGGATCACCACCACCTTCCGCGCGCACCCCCAGGCCGAGATCATCGAGTCCCTGCCCGGCATGGGACCGATCCTCGGTGCCGAGCTGGTAGCCGCCGCAGGGGACCTTGCCGCCTATGCGAACGCCGGACGGCTCGCCTCGGCCGCCGGGCTTGTCCCGGTCCCGCGGGACTCTGGCCGGCGCACCGGGAACCTGCACCGGCCGATGCGCTACTCGCGCAAGCTGCGCAGAGTGTTCTACCTCTCCGCCTCAGCCGCCATGATGCGCGAGGGCCCCAACCGCGACTACTACCTCAAGAAGCGCGGACAAGGCCACGGGCACGTCCAAGCGCTCATCGCCTTGGCGCGCCGACGCGTCGACGTCCTATGGGCCCTGCTCCGCGACAACCGACCCTTCGAACTCGCCCCACCCTCGCGAGAACCGATGGCCCAAACGGCTTGACAAAGTCATTGAGAATCCACCGATTCTGCCGGGTGGTCGTTGTTCGGGCGGCGTGCTGGGGATGGCGGGGTTTGTGGGCGTGGTGGGGCCGCCGGTCTGTGCCGGCTCTTCCACTCTTGGGTTCCTTGGGTCGTGCCCGTGGGGGCTGGGTGGTCAGGTCGTGGTGGCTGGTGGTGGCCCGGTCGCGGCGGTGTGGAGGGTGGTCCAGTGCTCGGCCCAGGCCCAGCGGGCGGGCAGGTGCAGGATCAGCCGGCGGCCGGTGGTGGCGATCCGGGCGGGGACGTTGATGATCTTCCGGCGCAGGGTGGCCCACCGGGCGGTGGCCATGTCGGCGGCGACGGCGGCGGCGCGGGCGATGTTGAACGCGATCGTCGCCATCGCCACCCAGGCCGCGTTCGCCGCGTACTTCCCGGACGGCAGGTGCGCCAGGGGCCCGTCCTTGAGCTCGGCGATGACCTGCTCGACGATCGCGTGCCCCCGGTGACGCTGGTCGGCCTCGATGGTGTCCAGGTCGGAGTTGGTGATGAACGCGTGGTGGCGGTAGGTCGCGAAGAGCTCGCCCTGCTCGCTGCCGTCACCGGCCAGGGGCTGGAGCCGTCGGACGCGGCGCACGATCAGTCGGCAGGTCACCTGCTCGGCCTTGCGGCGGGAGGTGAACGCGACGAAGGGGACCTCGGCGACCTCGGCGTCGGAGACCCACCGCTGCTCGGCCTCGTCCCAGACCGCGTGCGGGTACCTGATCGGGGTCCAGGCGTCCTCGCCGATGCCCGCGATGGCCGCCTTGGCCTGGGGGTTCATCCGCACGGTCACCGAGAACCACACCCCGTGGCGCAGGGCGGTGGCGACGAAGGCGTGGCCGTAGTACGCCGAGTCCGCCCGGCACAGCACCGGTCCGCTCACGCCCGCGGCGCGGGCGGTCCCCAGGGCCTGGGCGAGGAGCTGGCCGGCGCCGGTGTGCGAGGCGACGTTGCCGCGCCGTAGCCGGGCCCGGACGATCACCGGCGCCGCCACCTCCGTGGAGAGAGTGGCGAGCTGGACGTTCAGGCCCCGGACCCCGGAGTAGCCGTACGCCGCGGCCTGCTTGGCGTAGCCGTGGACCTCCCGGATCGTGTCGTCGACATCGACGAACGCGATGCCCTGCGCCCTCGCGCCGCTGTTCACCAGGGCGGGAACCTGTCGAGCGAGCCCTGCCAGCAGCGCACCGCTGACCTTGTCGAGCTGCTGGACGTGACCGTGGGTGAACGATCGCAGGAACGTGCCCAACGTCGAGGGTGCCCGGACCCCGTCGAAGACCCGGCCCATCCCGCCATGGCGCAACAGGTCCAGGTCATCGATGGAGTCCGCACCGGCGAGCATCCCGCCGACCACACTCGCCGTCTTCACCCCCGCGTTGGGTGAGGGCACCGTCAACCCCTCGACCAGGCCGTACAAACCCGCGGACTCCGCCAGCCGCAGGGCCGGGACCAGACCCGCCGCCGACACCAGATTGGACTCATCGAAGACCGGTCGAATCGTGTGAGAGGGTTTCACTTACGAGATGCCCTTCCGGGTGGTCGGATCTAGACGTCGTAATCCAGATCCTCCCTGCCCAGAAGGGCATTCTCGTTCTACGCCACGCTCACCACACCGGTGGATCAGGGCTCAGCGGCGCAGCACGTGAAGGAGCGCGGCCAGCTGGGCACTCACGAGAACGCACGCGACGACGGCGACGACCGCCTCGGGGCGCAGCAGCAGCCAGACCCCGGCGACCGTCACGAGCAGGACGAGCTCGGCGACGGCGAGGCGTCCGAGCCAGGACCGCACCGCCGTCGTCACCGTTCGGGGCGCCGCGCCGGCCACGACCCGGCGTAGCCCCCGCCAGGTCAGCGCGGCGGCGGTCAGGGCCACCAGCTGGCCGACGGCGAAGAGGCTCACACCGGGCCACATGGCCGACGAGCCGGACGTCAGCACGGCGACGAGCAGCCCCAGGACGCCGAGGGCGACGCTCGCCCCGGCGGTCGCGAGCAGCGTGGTGCGCAGAGCGCGCGTGGCCCGCTCGGCCCGCTGGTCCACCTGGTCCGGCTGGTCCGCTGTGCTCACCGGCCGAGGCTACCGGCCGGTGCTGCATGCGCCGGCCACCGCATGACACCGGCCATGCGCCGCCACCGAGAGGCGGGGAAGGAACGACCGATCGGGTCACTTCCGACGGCCAGTCCCCGCCGGACCTTCCCCGACGATCGCCACACTGGTGCGGAGCTGGTCGCTACACCGGTGCGGAGCTGGTCGCTCAGGTCGGTCGAGTCGTCATCGCAGTGGACGGGCGGCAGAGCGGGGAAGGAACGACCGATCGGGTCACTTCCGACGGCCAGCCCCCGCCGGACCTTCCCCGACGATCGCCACACTGGTGCGGAGCTGGTCGCTCTTGTCGGTCGCATGACCACCGGAGCGGGAGACCACCAGAGCGGGCGACCACCGGCAGCCGGCGGACGCTCAGGGCAGGCGGTACCAGCCGGCACGGTCGTCCGCCCCGGCGACGACCAGCCCGTCGGCGACGAGGGAGGCCAGCGCGCGGCCGGGCTGGGAGCGGTCGGGCAGGGCCGCCGGGTCGGCGCCGTCCGCCGCGGCGCGCAGGAGCTCGTCGTGCCCGGTCCAGCCGTCGGAGCCGCGCAGCGCCGCCATGACCCGGCCGCGGGCCTGACGGTCGGTGCCGTGCCAGGTCTGGGTCCGGCGGCGGTGGGCGTGCTCGTCCGCCGGCCGCCCGGCCAGCACCCACGCGCACGTCCCCACCAGCGGGCACGCCGGGCACCGGGGCGCGCGGGCCGTGCACACCAGCGCGCCGAGCTCCATGAGGCCGACGTTCCAGCGGACCGAGCGCGCCGCGTCGTCCGGCAGGTAGGTCCGCGCCCTCTCCTGCTCGGCCCGGGAGAGCGACGGCGCGGGCAGCGCCCGGCCCTCGAGAGCGCGGCCCAGCACCCGCCGGACGTTCGTGTCGAGGACGACGGCTCGCCGACCGTGTGCGAACGCGGCGACCGCCGCCGCGGTGTAGGCGCCGACACCCGGCAGGGCCAGGAGCGACTCCTCGTCCGTCGGCACGATGCCGCCGTGGCGCTCGACGACCGCCCGTGCGCACTGCTGCAGCCGCAGCGCCCGCCGCGGGTAGCCCAGTCGGTCCCAGGCGCGCAGGACCTCGGCGGTCGGCGCCGCCGCGAGGTCGGCCGGGGTGGGCCACCGGCTCGTCCAGGACCGCCAGGCCGGCTTCACGCGAACCACCGGGGTCTGCTGCAGCATGACCTCGCTCACGAGGACCCCCCACGCCGTCGTTCCGGGGCGGCGCCACGGCAGGTCACGGGCGTTGTCGTCGTACCAGGAGACGACCGCCTCCTGGGTCGCGGCGAGGTCGTCGGGCTCGGCGGGGTCCACGGAGGCAGTGTGCCGGTCCGGCGTGGGTGCCGCCGACCCGCGTGGTGCCGTCGTACCGTCGCCCTGTGGCGACCACACGATCCCGACGGCCGGGGGAGCGGACCCCCAAGGGCCGCACCGACGCTCCGGACCGACCCGCCGCCCGGACGGCCCGACCCGCCGCCCGGACGGGCCAGGCCACTCGCCCCGCGGCGGGCGCCGCGCCCCGCCGCCCCCCGGCTCGGCGCCGTCCCAGCCGCGCGGTGATCCGGCGTCGACGGATCGTCGCGGTGGTCGTCCTGCTCGCGGTCCTGGGCCTCCTCGCCTGGGGCGTCGTCGCCGTCGTGGGCGCCCTGCTGGCGGGGGCGCAGGACGTCGCCGCACCGGCGCCGACCACTTCCGCGGCCCCCCTCGACCCGACCGCGTGCGCGCCCGCCGACCTCGACGTCGACGTCGCCGCGCTGCCGGCGGGCGGCGGCGCACCGGTGGACCTGGACGTCACGGTGACCAACGACGGCGAGGCGCCCTGCCTCCTCGACGCCGGAGCCGGCTCGCTCGTCCTCACCGTCGTCTCGGGGGAGGACCGGGTGTGGTCCTCCGGCGACTGCGCGGCCGACGCCTCGCGGCGGCTGCTGCTGGACGCGGGGGACTCGGCCGACGCGTCCGTGTCGTGGTCCGGCGCCCGGTCGGCGCCGGGCTGCGCGGACGGGCAGGGCAGCTCCGGGGCCGGCACCTACCGCGTCGAGGCGACCCTGGGCGGGGTACCGCTGACGGACGTGCGTGAGGTCTTCACCCTCGGCTGACCGGGGCCGGCCCGCCGGTGAGGCGGTGCCCCCGAGGACCGGGCCTCCGGCCGATCAGGCGAAGCGCTCGAGGATCGAGGACTCGGCCAGGCGGGAGAGCCCCTCGCGCACGGCGCGGGCGCGGTGCGGCCCGACACCTTCGACGGCCTGCAGGTCCTCCGTCGTCGCGGAGAGCATCGTCTGCAGGCTCCCGCAGTGCGCCGCGATGGACTCGGCAACGGAGCTCGGCAGTCGGGGGATCTTCGAGAGCACGCGGTACCCGCGGGGGCTCAGCGCCGAGTCCAGGGCCTCGCCGTCGGCGCCGCCGACGCCGAGGATGCGCGCGATCGTGGGCATGTCGATGAGCTCGGCGGAGGTCAGGCGGCCCAGCGCGGTGAGGACGTCCTCGGCGGGTCCGCCCGCCGAGGGGCCGACGTAGTCGCGCACCACGAGGTTGCGGTCGGGGTCGAGACCGATGACGAGCTCCTCCAGCTGGAGGGACAGCAGGCGGCCGTCGGTGCCGAGCTCGATGACGTAGCCGGCGATCTCCTCGGAGATGCGCGAGACCATCTCCATGCGCTGGATGACCGTGATGACGTCGCGGACCGTGACGAGGTCCTCGATCTCCAGCGCGGACAGGGTGCCGGAGACCTCGTCCAGGCGGGACTTGTAGCGCTCGAGGGTCGCCAGCGCCTGGTTGGCCCGCGAGAGGATGACGTCGGAGTCCTCCACGACGTGGCGGTGCTCGTCCACGTAGAGCGCGACCGTCCGCATGGACTGGCTGACTGAGATGACGGGGTAGCCGGACTGCTTCGCCGCACGCTCGGCCGTCCGGTGGCGCATGCCCGACTCGGAGGTCTCGATGCGTGCGTCGGGGAGGAGCTGGACGTTGGCCCGGCGGATCCGCCGGTGGGTGTAGTCGACGACGACGGCGCCGTCCATCTTGGCCAGCTCACGCAGCCTGGTCGCGGAGAACTCCACGTCGAGGTGGAACCCGCCCGAGCACATCTCCTCGACCGTGTCGTCGTACCCGAGGACGACGATCGCGCCCGTCCGGCCGCGCAGGATGCGCTCGAGACCGTCCCGCAGCTCGGTGCCCGGCGCGATGGCCCGGAGCATGGCGCGGAGCTTCATCTCGGGCACTGTTCCTCACTGCGGGCGGACGGTATGGGCCACCTTCATCCTAGGGGCGTCACCCCCCGGGCCAGAGGTGTTCTCCGTCACTGGGGTGCGAGCCCGGTCACGGCACGCCGGGGCCCACCGATCCGGGGTTCGTCAGGAGCATGGCCACCTCGACGGCCTGACGCAGGTGGCGCACGGGGTGCACCTCAAGACCCGGCACCGCCTTGAGGTCCTCGGCCCCGTGGTGCGGGACCACCGCGTGCCGGAAGCCCAGCCGGGCCGCCTCGGCGAGGCGGCGCTGCACCCCGACGGTGGCCCGGACCTCACCGGTGAGCCCGACCTCGCCCACCGCGACGATGTGCGGGGCCAGCTCCCGTCGGTCCGCGGCCGACGAGACGGCCATCGCCACCGCGAGGTCCACCGCCGGCTCCACCGCCCGGGCCCCACCCACGGTGGAGACGTAGACGTCGCTGCCCCCCAGGACCGTGCCGAGCCTGGCCTGCAGGACGGCGAGCGTCATCGCGACCCGCGAGGAGTCCAGGCCCGAGGTGGTCCGGCGCGGGGAGGACAGGGGGGAGAGGGCGACCAGCGCCTGGATCTCGGTGGGCATGGGCCGGCGGCCCTCCAGCGAGATGGTCACGCAGGTACCGGGCACCGCGCTGCGGTCGCCCGAGAGGAACAGCCCGGAGGGGTCGGCCAGTCCGGTGATGCCGGCGTCGTGGAGGTCGAAGCAGCCGACCTCGTCGGTGGGTCCGTAGCGGTTCTTCACCGCCCGGACCATCCGCAGCCGCGAGTGCCGGTCGCCCTCGAACTGGCAGACGACGTCGACGAGGTGCTCCAGCACCCGAGGACCGGCGATGCTGCCGTCCTTGGTCACGTGCCCCACGAGGAGGACGGGGATGCTGCGGGTCTTGGCGACGTGGATGAGGGCCTGCGCCACGGCGCGCACCTGGCTCACCCCGCCGGCGCTGCCGTCGACCGAACCGTCGGCGATGGTCTGGACGGAGTCGACGACCAGGAGCGAGGGGTCGGCGGCGTCGACGTGCCCGAGCAGCGTGGCCAGGTCGGTCTCGGCGGCGAGGAGCAGCGCCGGGGTGAGGGCGCCGATGCGCTCGGCACGCAGGCGCACCTGGCTCGCCGACTCCTCACCGGTCACGTAGAGGACGGGGTGGCCCGGCGGTGCGCCGGCGGCGGCCTTCGCCGCGACGTCGAGCAGGAGGGTCGACTTGCCCACGCCCGGCTCGCCCGCGAGCAGCACGACGGCGCCCGGCACGATCCCCCCGCCGAGGACCCGGTCGAGCTCACCGACCCCGGTGCTGCGGGCCTGGGCCGCGCGGGCGTCGACCTGGTCGATGGGCCGGGCGGGCGAGGAGGGGGCGGTCGCCGTCGTCGACGAGCGGGTGGCCGGGGCCGCCCCGACCTCCTCGACCGTGCCCCAGGCCTGGCACTCGGCGCAGCGCCCGACCCACTTCGACGCGGTCCAGCCGCACTCGCTGCAGCGGAAGGCGGGGCGGACTGTCCTCGGGCTCATGGGCACGGACGCTACCCACGGTCACCGACACCCTTCGCCCGCGCCCCGCAGGGCGGCTCGACACCCGTGCGCCGGCGGGCCGCGGCGGCCCTGCCCTGGCTAGCATGGCCACACGGCCGGATGAGGGGTGAGCCATGCGCAGGTCCGTGCGGACGCGCGCCTCGGCGCCCTCCATGGCCGACGTCGCCGTCGTCGCCGGCGTCTCCCACCAGACGGTCTCGCGCGTGCTCAACTCCCCCGACGCCGTCCGTCCCGAGACGCGCGAGCGGGTCGAGGCCGCGATCCGCGAGCTCGGCTACCGCCGCAACCCCGCCGCTCGCGCGCTGGTGACGCGCCGGACCGGGCTCATCGGCGTCGTCAACCCCGGTGAGGCGCGGTTCGGGCCGGCCAACACCACCATGGCGATCGAGGAGGCCGCGCGCGAGGCGGGCTACGCCACGACCCTGGCCGTCATGCGCGACGCCCAGGCCACGACCGTGGACGCGGCCCTGGAGTTCTTCCTCGGGCTGGGCGTCGACGGGATCGTCGTCATCGCCCCGGTGACCCAGGTCGCCGCCGCGGCCAACGAGCTGGCCAGCCAGCTCCCGGTGGTGCTCGTCGCGGCCGGGCTGCGGCCCACCTCCGAGCTGCGGGTGGTGGGGGTCGACCAGGAGGCCGGCGCCCGGCTCGCCACGCGACACCTCATCGACCTCGGCCACCGCGACGTCGTCCACGTCTCCGGGCCGAACGACTGGTTCGACGCACGCTCACGCATCGTGGGCTGGCGGCGGGAGATGCACGAGGCAGGCCTGGAGGTGCCACCCCTCGTGCCCGCCGGCTGGGACGCCGTCGACGGCTACGACGTGGCCCGCACGCTCGTACGCGAGCACCGGCTGCCGACCGCGATCTTCGCGGCGAACGACCTCCTCGCGCTGGGCATGCTGCGGGCGTTCCACGAGGCAGGGGTGCGGGTGCCCGAGGACGTCTCGGTGGTGGGCTTCGACGACACCGAGGGCGCCGGCTACTACGAGCCACCCCTGACGACCGTGCGCCAGCCCTTCGCCGAGGTGGGGCGCCGGGCCATCGAGGTCCTCCTCGAGGCTCTCGCCGGGCGCCGGTCGGAGTCGCGGATGATCCCCCCGGAGCTGGTCGTGCGCGCCTCGACGGGCGCCCCCCGCACCTGACCGGGGTGCCGTCCCTCTCGACGTCTGGGACCTCGGTCCCGCGCGTGGTGGTCGCCACTGTGGTGCGCTTTCCTGCGGCCTCACCGCGCCCGAAAGCGAACAGCCCAGTCCCGATCACAGTTGGATCACCTCGCTTGACAGGCCGGATGAGAGCGCTAACATCTCGTGTTAGCGCTCACATCGAGATGTGGCCGAACCCAAACGGACAGAACCGCACAATCAGGCAAGGGAGCCCCAGGCCCGTGGTCGATGTGGATCGCCAGGACGCCGTCGTCGTGGGCGTCGACTTCGGCACCCTCTCGGGCCGTGCCGTGGTGGTTCGCGTGGCCGACGGCGCCGAGCTCGGCAGCGCGGTGCACGAGTACCGCCACGGCGTGATGGACCGCACCCTGACCGCCCACGAGAACGAGGTCCTCCCGCCGGACTGGGCGCTGCAGGTACCGGGGGACTACCTCGAGGTGCTCAGGGTCGCGGTCCCGGCGGCGGTCCGGGCGGCCGGCGTCCGCCCCGCCGACGTGGTCGGCGTCGGCACAGACTTCACCGCGTGCACGATGGTGCCGGTGCGGGCCGACGGCACGCCGCTCTCGGAGCTGCCCGCGCTGGCCGGCCGGCCCCACGCCTACGTCAAGCTGTGGAAGCACCACGCCGCGCAGGGTCAGGCGGACCGCATCAACGACCTGGCGGGGGACCGGGGCGAGCCATGGATCGACCGCTACGGCGGGTCCATCTCCGCGGAGTGGGAGTTCGCCAAGGGCCTGCAGGTCCTCGAGGAGGACCCCGAGGTCTACGCGGCGATGGACCGCTGGGTCGAGGCAGCGGACTGGATCGTGTGGCAGCTCACCGGGCGGTACGTGCGCAACGCCTGCACGGCCGGCTACAAGGGCATCTACCAGGACGGCGCGTACCCCGACCGCTCCTTCCTCGCCGCGCTGAACCCCGACTTCGCCGACTTCGTCACCGACAAGCTCGCGCAGGAGATCGGCCAGCTGGGGCATGCCGCGGGCGGCCTGACCACCGAGGCGGCCGGCTGGACCGGGCTGCCGGTGGGCACCGCGGTGGCGGTGGGCAACGTCGACGCGCACGTGACGGCCCCGGCGGCCAACGCCGTCGAGCCGGGCCAGATGGTCGCGATCATGGGCACCTCCACGTGCCACGTGGTCAACGGGGCCAGGGCCGCCGAGGTCCCGGGGATGTGCGGGGTGGTCCGGGGCGGCATCGTCGAGGGCTTCTGGGGCTACGAGGCCGGCCAGTCCGGGGTGGGTGACATCTTCGGCTGGTACGTGGACAACCAGGTCCCCGAGTCCTACGCGGTGGAGGCCCGGGCCCGCGGGATCGGCGTGCACGAGCTGCTCACCGAGAAGGCCGCGGCGCAGCAGGTGGGCGGCCACGGCCTGGTGGCGCTCGACTGGCACTCCGGCAACCGCTCGGTCCTCGTCGACCACGAGCTGTCCGGCCTGGTCGTCGGGCTCACGCTGACCACGCGCCCGGAGGACGTCTACCGGGCGCTGCTGGAGGCGACCGCGTTCGGCACCCGCACGATCGTCGAGACCTTCGGTGCCGCCGGCGTGCCGGTCTCGGAGCTGGTCGTGGCGGGAGGACTGCTGAAGAACACCTTCCTCATGCAGATGTACGCCGACGTCACCCGCCTGCCCCTGTCGACGATCGTCTCCGAGCAGGGCCCGGCGCTGGGCTCGGCCATCCACGCCGCCGTCGCGGCGGGGTACTACCCCGACGTGCGCACGGCAGCGAGGTCGATGGGCAGGCGGGTCGTGGCTGCCTACACCCCCGACGAGGACGCCGCCCTGGCCTACGACGCGCTCTATGCCGAGTACACCGCCCTGCACGACCACTTCGGTCGAGGAGGCAACGACGTCATGCACCGTCTGAAGAAGATCCGCCGCGAGGCCCTGGCCGCCCGCCCGCGCGAGCCGGGCACCGCCCGCCCGCCCGAGCTGCGCACCGCCCGCGAGGCCGCGCCGGGCACGGGGCGTGGCGCCCGCACCGCGGGAGCGCACGCATGATCCGCCTCGACGACCTCGCCGAGGACGTGCGCGCGGCGGTGGCGGCGGCCCGTGAGCGGGTGGCCGCGCTGCACGCCGAGCTGCCCCGCAACGAGCTCGTGGTGTGGACGGCGGGGAACGTCTCGGAGCGGGTCGCGGGCGCCGACCTGTTCGTCATCAAGCCGTCGGGGGTCTCCTACGACGAGCTTGCGCCGGAGGTCATGGTCGTGTGCGACCTGGACGGGACCAAGATCGACGACGGCACCGACGAGCGGCTCCAGCCCTCCTCGGACACCGCCGCCCACGCCTACGTCTACCGACACATGCCCGAGGTCGGCGGGGTGGTGCACACCCACTCCACCTACGCCACGGCGTGGGCGGCCCGGCGCGAGCCGGTCCCGTGCGTCCTGACGATGATGGCGGACGAGTTCGGCGGGGAGATCCCCGTGGGGCCGTTCGCGCTCATCGGGGACGACTCCATCGGTCGCGGCATCGTCGAGACCCTGTCGGGCTCGCGGTCCCGGGCGGTCCTCATGGCCAACCACGGTCCCTTCACCATCGGCAAGGACGCCCGCGCGGCGGTCAAGGCCGCGGTGATGGTCGAGGAGGTCGCCCGCACGGTCCACATCTCCCGCCAGCTGGGCGAGCCCACCCGCATCCCCCAGAGCGACATCGACTCCCTGTACGAGCGGTACCAGAACGTCTACGGCCAGCACGGCCCCAGCGAGGAGCAGCAACGATGAAGATCCCCTTCGAGGGCAAGGAGATCTGGTTCCTCACCGGGTCCCAGGACCTCTACGGCGAGGAGACCCTCGCCCAGGTGGCCGAGCAGTCCCAGACCGTCGCGGCCGCGCTCGACGGCGCCGCCGACGTTCCGATCCGCATCGTGTGGAAGCCGGTCCTCAAGGACCGTGACGCGATCCGCCGCGCCGCGCTGGAGGCCAACGCCGACGAGTCCTGCCTCGGCGTCGTCGTGTGGATGCACACCTTCTCCCCGGCGAAGATGTGGATCCTCGGGCTGGACGCACTGACCAAGCCCATGCTCCACCTGCACACCCAGGCCAACGTCGAGCTGCCCTGGGCGGACATCGACATGGACTTCATGAACCTCAACCAGGCCGCCCACGGCGACCGCGAGTTCGGCTACATCGCCACCCGGCTGGGTGCGCGCCGCAAGACCGTCGTCGGGCACGCCACCACCCCGGCCGTCCAGGTCAAGGTGGGGACGTGGGCCCGGGCCGCCGCCGGCTGGGACGCCATGCAGCACCTGAGCCTGGCCCGGTTCGGCGACAACATGCGCAACGTCGCGGTCACCGAGGGTGACAAGACCGAGGCCGAGCTGCGCCTGGGCGTCTCGGTCAACACCTGGGCCGTCAACGACCTCGTGGCGGCCGTGGACGCGGCCACCGAGGCCGACGTCGACGCACTCGTCGCCGAGTACGACGAGCTCTACGACGTCGCCCCCGAGCTCGGCCCCGACGGCGAGCGACGCGACTCGCTGCGCTACGGCGCCCGCATCGAGCTGGGCATGCGCTCCTTCCTCGAGGCCGGCGGCTTCGAAGCCTTCACCACGAACTTCGAGGACCTCGGCGGGCTGCGGCAGCTCCCGGGCCTGGCCGTCCAGCGGCTCATGGCCGACGGGTACGGCTTCGGCGCCGAGGGCGACTGGAAGACGGCGATCCTCGTACGGGCCGCGAAGGTCATGGGCCACGGACTGCCCGGCGGCGCCTCGCTCATGGAGGACTACACCTACGAGCTGACCCCGGGGAAGGAGAAGATCCTCGGCGCCCACATGCTCGAGATCTGCCCCTCCCTCACCACCTCCCGCCCGCGCCTGGAGATCCACCCCCTGGGCATCGGCGGGCGCGAGGACCCGGTCCGGCTGGTGTTCGACACCGACCCGGGCGATGGCGTCGTCGTGGCCATGTCCGACCTGCGCGAGCGGTTCCGGCTGGTCGCCAACGTCGTCGACGTCGTCCCCGGCGACGCCGAGCTGCCCCACCTTCCCGTCGCGCGAGCCGTGTGGGTCCCCCGCCCGGACCTCGCGACCTCCGCGGAGTGCTGGCTCACCGCCGGCGCCGCGCACCACACGGTGCTCACCACCGCCCTCGGCCTGGAGGTCTTCGAGGACCTCGCCGAGATCGCGGCGGTCGAGCTCGCCGTCATCGACGCCGCCACCACCAGCCGCGGGTTCACCCGCGAGCTGCGCTGGAACGCGGCGTACCACCGACTCGCCCAGGGCCTCTGACCACGGGCGCGACACCGACCCCACCCGTCCGGGTGGGGGAAGACCTGGCCGGTCGAAGCCTGCTCGACCCGGCGGAGCCCGAGGGGCTCGACCAGCGCAGGTACCTTCAAGGAGGAAGAAAGATGCGCAACACCAAGATCGCGGCTCTCGCCGCGGGCCTGTCGCTGAGCCTGACCCTCGCCGCGTGCAGCGGCGGCGGTGCGGGCAGCGGCGACGGAGACACCGACGCGACCGCCGGAGGTGGCGAGACCGCTGCCGCCGAGGGTGGCCTCATCGGTGTCTCGATGCCGACGGAGACCTCCGAGCGGTGGATCGCCGACGGCGCCGCCGTGGAGGACGGGCTCACCGAGGCCGGGTACGAGGTGTCGCTCCAGTTCGCGGGCGACGACATCCCCACCCAGTCCCAGCAGATCGACCAGATGATCACCCAGGGCGTGGACCTGCTGATCATCGCGGCCATCGACGGCACGGCCCTGTCGGGCCAGCTCCAGGCCGCGGCCGACGCGGGCATCCCGGTCATCTCCTACGACCGGCTCATCCGTGACAGCGAGAACGTCGACTTCTACGTCACGTTCGACAACGAGGAGGTCGGCGTCCAGCAGGCCACCTCCCTCCTCGTCGGCCTGGGCATCCTCAACGAGGACGGCTCCGAGGGCGACGCCACGGGTCCGTTCAACATCGAGCTGTTCGCCGGCTCGCTGGACGACAACAACGCCCACTTCTTCTGGAAGGGCGCGATCGACACCCTGCAGCCGTACATCGACGAGGGCACTCTCGTGGTGAAGTCCGGGCAGACCGACATCGAGCAGGCCGCCACGCTGCGCTGGAGCCAGGAGACGGCCCAGAAGCGCATGGAGGACCTCCTCACCGCCGCCTACGGCGACGGCAGCCAGGTGGACGGCGTCCTCTCGCCGTTCGACGGCATCTCCCGCGGCATCATCACCGCGCTGCAGAACGCCGGCTACGGCCCGGGCATCGACGACGGCATGCCGATCGTCTCCGGTCAGGACGCCGAGATCGCCTCCGTCAAGCTCATCGCTGACGGCGTGCAGTTCGCGACGATCTTCAAGGACACCCGCAAGCTCGCCGACCAGGCCGTCGTCACCGCCGAGGCCTACCTCGCCGGTGAGGAGCCGGAGGCCAACGACACCGAGACGTACGACAACGGTGTCAAGGTCGTCCCGTCCTTCCTGCTGGAGTCGGACATCGTCTACGCCGACAACATCCAGCCGCTGCTCGTCGACTCGGGGTACTACACCGCCGAGCAGGTCGAGAGCGGCCAGGCCTGAGCCTGATCGTCCCGGTGCGGGCGGCGCCACGGCGCCGCCCGCACCACCCGAGTCCTTAAGGAGGAGGACGCATGAGCGATCACATCCTCGAGATGCGCTCCATCACCAAGACATTCCCCGGCGTGAAGGCGCTGCAGGACGTGTCGCTCGAGGTCGAGCGCGGTGAGATCCACGCCATCTGCGGCGAGAACGGCGCCGGCAAGTCCACCCTCATGAAGGTGCTCTCCGGGGTCTACCCCGCCGGCACCTACGAGGGGGAGATCTACTTCGAGGGCGAGCCCGTGCGGTTCGGCTCGATCAACGACTCCGAGGACAAGGGCATCGTCATCATCCATCAGGAGCTGGCGCTCGTGCCCTTCCTCTCGGTGGCCGAGAACATCTTCCTCGGCAACGAGCAGGCGAAGAACGGCCTCATCGACTGGCACGCCACCAACGCCAAGGCGGCGGAGCTCCTCGACCAGGTGGGTCTGCGCGAGAACCCCGTCACCCAGGTCAGCACGCTCGGCGTGGGCAAGCAGCAGCTCATCGAGATCGCGAAGGCGCTGTCCAAGGACGTCAAGCTCCTCATCCTCGACGAGCCCACGGCGGCCCTGAACGACCAGGACTCCGAGCACCTCCTCGGTCTCCTTCGCCAGCTCAAGGAGCGGGGGATCACCTGCATCATGATCTCCCACAAGCTGGGCGAGATCGCCGCGATCGCCGACTCCACCACGATCATCCGCGACGGCAAGACGATCGAGACCCTCGACATGTCCCAGCCGGATGCGACCCAGAACCGCATCATCCGCGGCATGGTCGGCCGCGACCTCGACCACATGTACCCCGAGCACACCTCGCACCCCGGCGAGGAGGTCTTCCGCATCGAGGACTGGACGGTCATGCACCCCACGCAGGTGGGACGCGTCGTCGTCGACGGGGCGCACCTGAACGTCCGCGCCGGTGAGATCGTGGGCATCGCCGGACTCATGGGCGCCGGGCGCACCGAGCTGGCCATGAGCGTCTTCGGCCAGGCCTACGGCCGGGACATCAAGGGCAAGGTCTTCATGCACGGCAAGGAGATCAAGGTCCGCTCCGTGTCCGAGGCCATCGACAACGGCATCGCTTACGCCACCGAGGACCGCAAGCGCTACGGCCTCAACCTCATCGAGGACATCAAGCGCAACATCTCGGCCTCCTCCCTGGGGAAGCTGGCACCGCGAGGTTGGGTCAACGCCAACGAGGAGATCGCCGTCGCCGAGCGCTACCGCGGCGACCTCAACATCAAGGCCCCGTCCGTGATGTCGGTCGTCGGCAAGCTCTCCGGCGGCAACCAGCAGAAGGTCGTGCTGAGCAAGTGGCTCTACACCGAGCCCGACCTGCTCATCCTCGACGAGCCCACCCGCGGCATCGACGTCGGCGCGAAGTTCGAGATCTACACGATCATCAACCGCCTGGCGGACGCCGGGAAGGCCGTCCTGGTCATCTCCTCCGAGCTCCCGGAGCTCCTGGGGATCTGCGACCGCATCTACACCCTGTCCGCCGGCCGCATCACCGGTGTGGTGGACGTCGAGGAGGCCACCCAGGAGCGCCTCATGGAACTCATGACGAAGGAAAAGGACCAGGTCTCATGACCGGAACATCGAGCCTCAAGGACCTGCTGACGAGGAACCTGCGGCAGAGCGGCATCTACATCGCGTTCGTGTTCATCATCGCGCTCTTCGCGATCCTCACGGACGGCGTCCTCCTCAGCCCGGGGAACATCACCAACATCGTCCTGCAGTACTCCTACATCCTCATCCTGGCCATCGGCATGGTCATCGTCATCATCGGCGGGCACATCGACCTCTCGGTCGGCTCGGTCGCGGCGCTGACCGGCGCGATCTCGGCGGTGCTGGTCATCCAGCAGGGCATGCCCTGGTGGGTCGGGATGCTGGCCGCGATCGCCACCGGCCTCCTGGTGGGAGCCTGGCAGGGCTTCTGGGTCGCGTACGTCGGCATCCCGGCCTTCATCGTCACCCTGGCCGGCATGCTCATCTTCCGCGGCCTGACACTGCAGGTGCTGGGCAACATCTCCCTGTCCCCGTTCCCGCAGGAGTACCAGCAGATCGCCAGCGGCTTCCTCAACGGCCTGCTCGGTGGGCAGGGCTTCGACGCCTTCACCCTCATCATCGCCGCCATCGCGGTGGTGGGCTACGCGGTCAACTCCTACCGCACCCGCCGCCGGCAGATCGAGTACAAGCAGCCCGTGGAGTCGATGCCGCTGTTCGTGGCCAAGCTCCTCGTGGTCGCGGCCATCGTCATGGCGTTCGCCTACCAGCTCTCGCGCAGCCGCGGCCTGCCGATCGTGCTCATCCTGCTGGCCTTCCTCATCCTCACCTACAGCGCGGTGACCAAGCGCAGCGTCTTCGGCCGCCACGTCTACGCCATCGGCGGCAACCTCAGCGCCGCCCAGCTCTCGGGCGTGAAGGTCAAGAAGGTCAACTTCTGGATCTTCGTCAACATGGGCTTCCTCGCCTCGGTCGCGGGCATCGTGTACTCCTCGCGGTCCAACGGCGCGCAGCCGGCGGCGGGCGGCCTGTTCGAGCTCGACGCCATCGCCGCTGCCTTCATCGGTGGCGCGGCGGTCACCGGCGGTGTGGGCACCGTGGTCGGGGCCATGGTCGGTGGTCTGATCATGGGTGTCATGAGCAACGGCATGCAGCTCATGGGCATCGACCAGTCCATCCAGGCCGTGGTCCGCGGCCTGGTGCTCCTCCTGGCCGTCGCCTTCGACGTCTACAACAAGCGGCGGGCCTCCGGCGCCCGCTGATCGCGCGAGGAAGGGGCGGTGCCTGCGGGCGCCGCCCCTTCGTCGTCCTCGCCGCCGCCCCGTCGCCCGACGCGAGCCCGCGTAGGGTCGAGGAGGACCACCGACCGCGAGAAGGAGCACGATGAGCAGCCAGATCCTGTCCGAGGACCTCCTCGAGCGCATCCGCGCCCGCGCCGCCCGCTACGACGAGACGAACGGGTTCTTCGACGAGGACCTCGCCGAGCTGCGTGACGCCGGCTACCTCACCGCTTTCGTCCCCGAGGCGTTCGGCGGCGGGGGCCTCACCCTGGCGGAGATGGCGGCCGAGCAGATGCGCCTGGCCGGCGCCGCGCCCGCGACGGCCCTGGCGGTCAACATGCACCACGTCTGGGTCGGTGTCGCCCGGGGCCTCCACGCCCGCGGTGACTCCTCCGCCGACTTCGTCCTGGCGGAGGCCGCGGCGGGGGAGATCTTCGGGTTCGGCGTCTCCGAGCCTGGCAACGACCTGGTGCTCTTCGGCACGCAGAGCCAGGCGCGTCCCGACGGCGAGGGCGGGTACACCTTCCACGGGACGAAGATCTTCACCTCGCTCTCCCCGGCCTGGACCCGGCTGGGCACCTTCGGAGCCGACGCCACGGGCCCGGACGGTCCGCACAACGTGTGGGGATTCGTGCGGCGCGACGGCGGCGGGGTGAGCGTCAAGGACGACTGGGACGTCATGGGGATGCGGGCGTCGCAGTCGTGCACGACCGTGCTCGACGGCGCACACGCGCCGGCGGAGCGCATCGTGCGGCGGATCCCGCCGGGGCCGACCACGGACCCGTTCGTGTTCGGCATCTTCGCGACTTTCGAGATCCTGCTCGCCGCGGTCTACACCGGGATCGCGCAGCGGGCGGTCGACGTCGCCGTCGCCGGGGTGCGGCGGCGGACCTCGCTCAAGAACGGTGGGGCGCCGTACTCCAACGACCCCGACATCCGGTGGCGCCTCGCGGACGCGGCGATCCAGCTCGACGGCGTGCTCCCGCAGATCGAGGTGCTCGCCCGCGACGTCGACGCCGGCGCGGACCGCGGCGCCCTGTGGATGCCGCAGCTCTCGGCGCTGAAGTCCCGTGCCACCGAGATGGCGCTGGACGTGGTGACGAAGGCGGTGCGCGCCTCGGGGGGCTCGTCGTACTCCAACAGCCACGAGCTGTCCCGGCTGTACCGCGACGTCCTCGCGGGCCTGTTCCATCCCAGCGACGACGAGTCCGTCCACGGCGCGTGGGCGAACGCCCTGCTCGGGCCGGTCGTGCCCTGGCCGCCGCAGGGTGAGGCGTAGGCAGCCGTCAGGCGGGCAGGATCGCCGGCACCCAGCGCGCGGGGGCCTCGACGACCGTCGCCAGCGCGGTGAGGGCGGCGCCACGGGCCGCCTGGGCCGGGTCGTGCCCGGCGGCCCGCACCGAGAGGCTCGCCCAGGGCGCGGCCAGCACCCGGGCGCGCAGCTCCGCCTCGACCGCGGGGGCGAGGCGCTCGGCGAGCGGGGCGAGCTCACCGCCGAGGAGGATCTGGTCGATGTCGAGCAGGTTCACGGCGCCGGCGAGGGTGATCCCCAGCGCCCAGCCGGCCCGCTCGAGGGCGGCCCTGGCGGTCGCCCCGTCGGGCCCGTCCGCGCGCGCGAGGAGGTCCTCGGCGGTCGCCGTCACGGGCAGCCCGGCGGCCACCATGAGGGCCTGCTTGCCGGCGTACTGCTCGAGGCAGCCCCGCGCGCCGCACCGGCACTGCGGACCGCCGGGCTCCACGCTGAGGTGGCCGATCTCCCCGGCCCACCCGTGCGGGCCGGTCATGACCTCGCCGTCGACGACGGCGGCGGAGCCCACACCCACCTGGGCCGAG
This sequence comes from Georgenia muralis, assembly GCF_003814705.1. Taxonomy (NCBI): domain Bacteria; kingdom Bacillati; phylum Actinomycetota; class Actinomycetes; order Allobogoriellales; family Allobogoriellaceae; genus Georgenia; species Georgenia muralis. Next base: position 2,127,107 of record NZ_RKRA01000001.1, read on the forward strand.
ACGTACAGGAAGGTCCGGTCGGGCCCGAGGCGGCCGGGTGCCTCGGTGGCTGTGGCGAGGGCCGCGAGCTTGGCCTCGTTGGCGATGGCCACCTCGCCCAGGTCGGCCCCGAGCAGAGGCGCCGGCCGGAGCTCGCGCCAGCCGAGGTTGGGGGCGAGCAGGAGACGGCCGGCGGTGGAGTCCACGAGCCCCGGCAGGGCGAGGACCGTGCCCACGAGCCGGGCCGCCGGACCGGCCTCGGTGACGAGCTCACGGCCGAGATCACCGAGGGCACGGAGCACCACGGTCGGGTCGGAGCCGCGCAGGTCGGACGGGACGAGGCGCTCCGCCACGGTCGCGCCGCGCAGGTCGAGGAGGCGGCCGGCGACGTAGTCGACGTTGACCTCCAGCCCTAGGCCGAGCAGCGTCCCGGGGGCGGCGCTCAGCGGCACCGCCGGTCGGCCGCGCCGACCCGCCGGGGCGGGGTTCTCGGCGAGGATCCCCGCGGCGAGCAGGTCCTCGACGAGCCGGGAGACGGTGGACCGGGTCATCCCCGTGCGGGCGGAGAGGTCGGCGCGCGAGCGCGCCGCGGACGAGCCGAAGAGCTCCTGGACGAGCACCGCGAGGTTGTACTCGCGCAGGGCGCCCTGGCGGGCGCCGGCCGGACCGACAGCCGGGCCCGGGCCCGCACCGGGACCCGCGTCGCCGGGTCCGTCGGGGCGGTGGCCGGCCTGTCCGGGCCGCTCGGCGGCGGGGGCGCCCGCGCCGTCGTGGGTCGTGACAGGCGGAGTCGGCATGGGTTGACGATAGCTGTTCGCGCGTATAAGTTGCACCCAGAAACAAAAACCACTCGACGAGGAGTCTTGCTATGCGTACCCCCACCCCCCAGGACCGCTTCTCCTTCGGCCTCTGGACCGTCGGCTGGACCGCCCGCGACCAGTTCGGTGACGCCACCCGCCCCGCCCTGGACCCGTGGGAGTACGCGACGAAGCTGGCCGAGCTCGGCGCCTGGGGCGTGACCTTCCACGACGACGACGTCGTCCCCTTCGGCTCCGACGACGCCGAGCGTGACCGCATCCACAGCACCTTCAAGAAGGCCGTCGACGACGCCGGGCTGGTCGTGGAGATGGTCACCACCAACACCTTCTCCCACCCCGTGTTCAAGGACGGCGCGTTCACCTCCAACGACCGCTCCGTGCGCCGGTTCGCGCTGCGCAAGATCCTGCGCAACGTCGACCTGGCCGCCGAGATGGGCGCCGAGACCTTCGTCATGTGGGGCGGGCGCGAGGGCAGCGAGTACGACGGCGTCAAGGACGTCAACGCCGCCCTCGACCGCTACCGCGAGGGCATCGACACCGTGGCCGGCTACATCAAGGACAAGGGCTACGGACTGCGGATCGCCCTCGAGCCCAAGCCCAACGAGCCCCGCGGCGACATCCTCCTGCCGACCGTCGGCCACGCGCTGGGCTTCATCGCCCAGCTCGAGAACGGCGACATCGTGGGCCTCAACCCCGAGACGGGGCACGAGCAGATGGCCGGCCTGAACTACACCCACGGCCTCGCGCAGGCCCTGTGGTCGGACAAGCTCTTCCACATCGACCTCAACGGTCAGCGGTCCATCAAGTTCGACCAGGACCTCGTCTTCGGCCACGGCGACCTGCTCTCGGCGTTCTTCACCGTGGACCTCATCGAGAACGGCTTCCCGGGTGGCGGCCCCACCTACACCGGTCCGCGCCACTTCGACTACAAGCCCTCCCGCACCGAGGGCATGGAGGGCGTCTGGGACTCCGCCCGCGCCAACATGGCCATGTACCTGGGTCTGGCGGAGAAGGCCAAGGCCTACCGGGCGGACCCCGAGGTCCAGGCCGCGTTCGAGCAGGCCGGCGTCCTCGAGCTGTCCCGGCCCACGCTCGCCGAGGGGGAGACCCTGGCCGACCTCCTCGCCGACCGCACCGCGTTCGAGGACTTCGACGCCGACGCCGCCGGTGAGCGCGAGTACGGGTTCGTCCGCCTCAACCAGCTCGCGATCAACCACCTCATCGGCTGAGCGCTCCCATGGCCGAGACGCTGGTCGCCGGGATCGACTCCTCGACCCAGTCCTGCAAGGTCGTCGTCCGCGACGCCACCGGCGCGCTGCGGCGCTTCGGCCAGGCGCCGCACCCCGACGGCACCGAGGTCGACCCCGCCGCCTGGTGGGACGCCCTCCAGGTGGCCGTCGCGGCAGCCGGGGGCCTCGACGACGTCGCCGCCCTCGCGGTCGGCGGCCAGCAGCACGGCATGGTCGCGCTCGACGGCGACGGCGAGGTCATCCGCCCGGCGCTGCTGTGGAACGACACCCGCAGCGCCGGGGCGGCGGACGACCTCGTCGCCGACCTCGGCGGCGCCGCCGCGTGGGCCGAGGCCACCGGCTCCGTCCCGGTCGCGTCGCTCACCGTGACGAAGCTGCGCTGGCTCGCCGACCACGAGCCCGAGAACGCCGCGCGCATCGCCGCCGTCGCCCTCCCGCACGACTGGCTCACGTGGCGGCTCTCCGGAGCGGCGAGCTTCGACACCCTGGTCACCGACCGGTCCGACGCCTCGGGGACGGGCTACTTCGACACCGCCCGCGGCGCCTACCGCCGGGACCTGCTCGCCCTGGCCCTGCGCCGGGACGACGTCGAGGGCATCGTCCTGCCCCGGGTCGTCGGACCCGGTGCCGTCGCCGGTCAGGGCGACAGCGGCGCGGGCCTGGGCCACCTCGTCCTCGGACCGGGCGCCGGTGACAACGCCGGTGCGGCACTCGGCCTCGGCATGGTGCCGGGCGACGTCGTCATCTCCATCGGCACCTCCGGCGTCGTCTCGGCGATCTCGCGCGAGCCCGTGCAGGACCCCAGCGGTCTGGTCACCGGCTTCGCCGACGCCACGGGGCAGTTCCTGCCCCTCGCCGTCACGCTCAACGGCTCGCGCGTCCTCGACGCCGCGGCCCGGCTGCTCGGGGTCGACCACGCCGAGCTCGCCCGGCTCGCGCTCGCTGCCGAGCCCGGCGCCGCCGGGCTCACGCTCGTGCCCTACCTCGAGGGCGAGCGCACCCCGAACCTGCCCCGGGCCACCGGGTCGCTCCTGGGGTTGTCGTTGGCCGGCATGACGCGGGAGAACCTCGCGCGCGCCGTCGTCGAGGGACTCCTCAGCGGCCTGTCCGACGGCCTTGCCGCCATGCGCGACCAGGGCGTCCCGGTCGAGCGGGTGCGGCTCATCGGCGGCTCCGCCCGCTCCGAGGCGGTCCGTCGCATCGCCCCGACGGTCCTCGGCACCCCCGTCGAGGTCCCCGAGCCGGGGGAGTACGTCGCCGACGGCGCCGCCCGCCAGGCTGCGTGGGTGCTCGCGGGCACGGACGAGCCGCCTGCCTGGACGACGTCGAAGGTCACCACCTTCGAGGCCGACCCGACCCCGGTCGTCCTCGAGCGCTACGCCGAGCGGCGCCACCTCGTCGTCGAGCGACCGGAGGTCAGCGGCTGAGCGCCGCCCGGGACGAGTTCGAGGAGAAGGTGGTGCGGCTGGCGCCTCCTCACCTGCCATGACCTCGATCTTCTGTGGTGAGCGCCTCGGCCCGCTCCTCCGGCTCGTGGCGACGACGTCTCAGGTGAGACGACTACGCTCAGGTGAGAGATCCATGTCGGAGAGGACGATGCCAGTGGCCGAGGAACGTGACCTGATGCTCGACGTCGCAATCTCCTACTACCTCGACGACAAGTCGAAGGTAGAGATCGCGTCGCAGCTGGGGTTGTCCCGTTTCAAGGTGGCGAGGCTGCTGGAGCAGGCTCGAGACGATGGGCTCGTCCGGATCACGATCGTGGACGGGGTGATCCGCGGGCCGTTGTCCGAGCAGCTCGCTCAACACCTGCAGCTCGATCGCGTGATCATCGTGGCCGGGGCGGCGGACGAGGCGGAGAACCGCGAGGCGCTGGCCCAGGCCGCCGCGTCCTTCATTCGACGGTCGCTTCACCCTGGAGGTGTGTTCGGGTTCTCCTGGGGGCGCACGCTCTCGAGAATCGGGGAGTTCATCGAGATCCTTCCCGCATCGACACTCGTCGCACTCACGGGCAGCGTCGGAACGGACATCACGCAGTCACCGGTCGAGGTCCTGCGAGGCATTGCAGGGCACTCCCCCATGCGCACCATGACCATTTTCGCGCCGCTGCTCGTCGAGTCGGCGTCAACGGCTGAGGCTCTTCGACGAGATCCGGCGATCGCCTCGGTTCTGGCGACCTATCAGCACCTTGATCTCGCAGTGGTCTCCGTCGGCTCCTGGGATCCTCCGATCACGCAGCTCATGGACAGCCTCTCGGACTCCGAAAGGGCCGAGCTCGACCGTGCGGGCGCTCGCGCCGAACTGGTGGGGATCTTCGTCCGCGACGACGGGCGACCCATCGACGCGGACCTGACGAGACGACGGATCGCGATCTCGGCAGAGCAGCTGATCGCCGTGCCGCAGGTCCTTGCCGTGGCCGGCGGCGTGGAGAAGGTCCCGGCAATCGCGGCTGTGGCCCGGTCCCGCATCATCAACGCCTTGATCACGGACGAGCGCACGGCCCGTTCGCTCCTCAAGCTGGAGCCGGTACCACCTGGGCCGAGGCAGCTACCGGCCGAGGCGAGCGACTGACTGCACCCAGGACCAACCGTGGGGGCCTCTCGTGGTTCGGGTGCCGGCTCGGCCTCAGCCGAGGGCGAGGACCTCGCGGACCTGCGGGTCGACGAGGGCGAGGGCCGCTGCCCTGGCCGCGCCTGCCGTGGGAGCGTCGCGGGCCGCCTCGCCGATCGCTTGGCAGGTCGCGAGGTCGTGGTGGCTCAGGGCGAGGCGGACCGCCGGAACCGCGGAAGGCGACATCGACAGGCTCGTGATCCCCAGGCCGGTCAGCAGCAGCGCCATGACCGGGTCGGACGCGGACTCGCCGCAGACCCCCACCGGCTTGCCCGTGGCGACACCCGCAGCGGCGGTCGCCGCGACCAGGTCGAGCACGGCGGGCTGCCAGGCGTCCAGCAGATCCACCAGGGAACCGACCAGACGGTCGGTCGCCATCGTGTACTGGGCGAGGTCGTTGGTCCCCAGGGAGACGAAGTCGACCTCCGCGAGGATGTCCTTGGCGCACAGCGCAGCGGCCGGCACCTCGACCATCACACCGACCGTGCCGATCCCGGCCTCGCGCGCCATCGCGGCGAACTGCCGGGCCTCCTCGACGGTTGCGACCATCGGTGCCATCACCCATGGCCTGCCGCCGGTCTCCTTGGCTGCCCGGGCGATGGCCGCGAGCTGCGTGCGGATCAGGGGCTCGGCATGGCGCACCAGACGGAAGCCACGGACCCCGAGAGCCGGGTTCTCCTCGCGGGCCCGGGTGACGAACGCCAACGGCTTGTCGGCCCCGGCGTCGAGCGTGCGCAGCACGACCTTGCGGTCGCCCAGCGCCGCGAGGGCGCGGGCGTAAACCCGTGCCTGGTCATCCTCGGTCGGCGCGGTCGCCGCCCCGAGAAAGAGGACTTCGGTACGGAACAGTCCGACGCCCTCGACGGCCGCGTCGGTGAGCCGCTCGGCGTCCTCGGCGGTGCCGATGTTGGCCAGCAGCGCGATCCGGTGACCGTCGGCGGTGGCACCGTCGTCCCGCGCGTCGGCGAGCGTGGCCAGGCCCGCCCTCCGGGTCGCGACGGCCGCTTTCATGGCGTCGTCGGGGTCGAGCGTGACGGTGCCGTGCGCCGCGTCGACCGCGACGACGTCACCGTCGACGAGCGAGGAGACGCCGGTGGCCCGCACGACGCACGGCAGACCGAGCTGGCCGGCGATGATCGCCGTGTGCCCGGTCGGCCCACCCTGCTCGATCACGATGCCCAGGACCTTGTCCAGGTCCAGGGCAGCGGTGTCGGCAGGCGAGAGGTCAGGTGCGACCATGACGGACGGCCGCTCCAGCGGCGGCACCCCCGGCTCGGGGAGCCCCTGATAGCGCGCCACGACCCGGTCGCGGACGCTGTTGAGGTCGGTGACCCGCTCGGCGAGGTAGCCACCGGCAGCGGTGAACATGGTGGCGAACGAGTCGACCACCGCGAGAAGGGCGTGCAACGGGGGCTCGCCCTCGTCGATCCGCTGGCTGGTCTGGGCGCGCAGGGCCGGGTCGTCGGCCATCTGAGCGGTGGCGGTCAGGACGTCGGCCACGGTGGCCGACGCTCCGCGGGCCTGGGCCCGCAGGCCCGCGGCGACGTCGGTGAAGGCCGCGAGGACCTTCTCCTTCGCCGTCGCAGGGTCTGCGGGGACGGGCTCGTCGGCGGGGACGGCGGGGGCAGGGCGCACGGTCGCCACCGGCCCCCAGACGGCCCCTCGCCCCACACCGACGCCCTGCAGGACAGCCTGCCGCGTATCCATCTCGCTCGTCACTGCGCGTCGAGATCGGTCTCGAGCAGGGTGACCAGCTCGTGGAGAACACCCTCGTCCTCGGACTCCAGGACGACCTCCTCACCGTTCCCGACCCCCAGGGCCATCACCATGAGGATGCTCGAGGCGTCCATCGAGGGACCCCCCGGCTTGGCGATCGTGACCCGTGCGCCGGAAGCGGCGACGGCCTGGGTGAAGAGGGACGCCGGACGCGCGTGGAGACCCACGCGGGAGGCGATGACGACGGTGCGCTGCGACATGTCGATCCTTTCCGGTTGTGCATGACGAAGGCGGCTCGGGCGAGCGCGCCTTCTCGGTGATGTCCCGCGTCAAGCAGACGGCAGGTTCTGGGGCTCGGGAGAGTTGTGGGTGGCGGCCTCGGCCAGGGCCGGCTGGACGGCGGCGATCGTGGGCTGCGCGACCGCTGTCACGCCCGACGCCCGACGCCCCGAGCTGCCGGCTGGGTATCGGAATCCTCACGTGCGCCTCGGCGCCACGCACGAGGCCCGGGACCGAGGTCGGTCCCGGACCTCGTGTACGACTCCCCGTCAGGCCCAGTGGGCGAGCAGGTAGCGTTCGGCTTCGAGGTTCCACACGTTGTTGTTGGCCTCGCAGATGTCCGCCAGGCCCGCGAAACGGGGGTCCCGATCGGCGTGAGCGCGAAGCTCGTCGATCGCGACGAGCGGCAGGTGGACGTGGGGGTAGAACAGCTTCTTCCCGCCAGGGATGGAGGGAAAGTCCTTCAGCGTCGGAGGCACCGCGTCGATACCACCGACGTGGGTGACCATGAACGACGGATTGAGCTTCCCCGCCGCCGACATCGCCAGCGACTCCTGCATGTCCCCGGACGATCCACCGGACGTGCCCACGAGGTGAGTCCGCTCGTAGTGGACGTTGTAGAAGTTGATCGAGGCGGAGAACGACTTGTCCGTCGGGCCGGCGAAGAAGTTGAGACAGCCGTCGACGCCCAGCAGCTTGTCCGCGGTCTCGATCAGGCCGCGGTCGGGAACGAGCACCATGACATCGTCATAGCCCTGCCCCCCTGAGACAGCCCTGACCGCCGCCACCTCGTCGTCGACCTTGCTCGTGTTCATGTAGACGAGTCGCCGGTCCGTCCCGTCCAGCACCGACGGCGGGATGAGGCTCGCAGCCCGGTCCAGCCGGGCCTGGTCGAGATCCGTGACGATGATGAGCTTCGGCTGATAGGGGCCGTTGATCGCGTAGTCGATCGCTCCGATGCCCATCGGCCCGGCAGCTCCCAGGAGCGCGAGCTTCCCACCCTTCTTGATGCCCATCTCGTACTCGTAGACGAAGGGGGTCGTGTGGTAGCTGGCGTGGAACGCGCCGATGATGCAGGACATCGGCTCCGCCAGGGATGCGTCGGCGAAGTACTCCTCCTCGTAGGCGAGGATTCCTCCCTTCTCGATCGCGACCTCGGGGATGATCGTGTAGGTGGCGTCCCCTCCGTAGTGCGGGTAGCTGTAGCCCGGGGAATACCCTGACGGGAGTCCCATCGCCGGCTGAACGGCGATCACCTGACCCTTGTGGTAGCGGTCCTTGTAGTTCTCGCCGACCTCTTCGATGACTCCGGCGAACTCGTGGCCCGTCATGACCGGCGTCTCGTCGAGGCCATCCGGTACACGCTTGTGACTGGAGCCGAGTGTCATGGCCTTGTAGGTCGAGTAGCACATGCTGCTGCTGACAACCTTCATGAGCACCTCTGAGGCGCCCAGTGGAGGCAGTTCAGTCGTCATGACCTCACACTGACCGGCTCCCGTGATGTACGCGGCCTCGGTCTTCACAGCGAATCTCCGTCGCTCCCGGACTGCTCCTGGATCCGTGCGAACAGCTGGTCCAGGGCGCTGTCGCCCAGGAAGTTGTCGATCGCGACGATCTCGATGTCTCCGTGAGCACGCTGCGTCCGCTCAGCGAGGTTCTTGTGGGTGACGACGACGTCCGCGTCACCAGGGATCTTCTCGATGGCGGTGTTCGTGACCTCGACCGGGATGCCTGCCCCCGCCAGCTTCTTCCGGAACAGGCTCGCGCCCATGGTGCTGCTCCCCATCCCGGCGTCGCACGCGAACACGACCTTCTTGATCCTCACAGCCACAGCCGATGCCTGGGCCGGGACAGCCGGAGCCGAGGTGCCACCCGCGAGACCGGCACTGAGGACGTCCTTGCCCTCCTGCTTCAGGGCGCTGGTGCGGGCCTTGGCCTCGGCAAGCTCGGCCTCGAGCTCGTGATCCTCCTTGGCGGCGTCCTGCTTCTGGGTCAGCCGCAAGAGGAACGCGTTGACCAGGAACGAGACGGTCGTGGCGACCAGGACGGCAGCGATCGTGCCGACGAAGCCGCCGCGCGGGGTGAGCAGGAGGTAGGCGAAGATCGAGCCCGGGGACGGGCCTGCGACCAGGCCGGCGTCGAAGAGCTGAGCGGTCGCGATGCCGGAAGCTGCGCCCAGGATCATCCCGATGAGGGTGATCGGCCTGGCGAAGACGTACGGGAAGTAGATCTCGTGGATGCCACCGAAGAAGTGGATGATGATCGCCGCCGGGGCGGTCTGCCGCATGACCTTGGAACCGCTGAAGAACGTGTAGGCCAGCAGCAGGCCCAGGCCGGGACCGGGGTTGGAGGCAACCATGAAGAAGATCGACTTGCCGGCCTCGACCGACTGCTGCATACCGAGCGGGTAGTAGATCCCCTGGTCGATCACGTTGTTGAGGAACAGCACCTTGGCGGGCTCGTTGAGCAGGGCCAGGATCGGTGTGAAGCCGGTCGCCAGCAGGGCGTCCACCGCCGCTGTCAGCCCCTCGTTGATCGCCAGGACGGCCGGGCCGATGACCTTGAACGACAAGATCGCCAGACCGAACCCGAGGATGCCCAGGCCGAAGTTGTTGACGATCATCTCGAAGCCCGGACGGATCTTGGGCTGGATGTAGGAGTCCCACTTCTTGACGATCAACGCGCTCAACGGGCCCATGAGCATCGCCCCGAGGAACATCGGGATGTCCGAACCGACGATCAGACCGATCGTGCCGATCGTGCCGGCGACCCCACCACGCTGGCCATGAACCAGGTGACCACCGGTGTAGGCCAGCAGTAGCGGCAGCAGGTAGATGATCATCGGCCCGACGAGGCTTCCCAGCTCCTCGTTCGGCAGCCAACCTGTCGGGATGAACAGTGCGGTGATGAAGCCCCACGCGATGAAGGCGCCCATGTTCGGGATCACCATCCCGGTGAGGAATCCGCCTCCCGCCTGGAGCTTCGCGCGGAAGCTCGCCGTCGGCTGACTCATGATGTCTTCCTTTCGTGAAGTGACCCGTTGACGTCCATCGTCAACAGAAGATCGACCGAATCGAGATCCGACCCGGACAGTGTTCGCTCGACGTTCGGCCCGTCGCTGCGCCGGTAGAAGGCCTCCGCGTCCGCGCGGCTCAGCCCGCCGGCCACCTTTCGGCTCACCAGGCGCTCCTGCAACAAGTCGCTCGGGGCCTCGATGAAGATCGTCCGCTCGGCATGCCGACGCAGACCGCTCCAGGGCTCCTCGTCCAGAAGCAGCCAGTTGCCCTCCAGTAGGACGTGGTGCGCCGTGACGAGGTCACTGCCCTCCACCACGTCGTGGAGCCGCCGGTCGTAGGACGGCCAGCGCACGTCCTCGGTGTAGGAACGGGTCAGCAGACGCTCCAGGCCCGCCACGTCGAAGGTCTCCGGGGCTCCCTTGATCGACGCGAGCGGAACCTCCCGCCCGTCGTCCGTGCGGATGCTCCTCGCTCGGAGAACCTCCTGGGGGTAGTGGAACCCGTCGATCCCCAGGCACTGCAGCTCACCGCCGACGGCCCGCTCGAGCAGCATGGCGGTCGTTGATTTCCCCGTGCCCGGAGGTGCGGCCAGGAAGGCGTAGTGACGACCGGCGCCGCGGGTCTGCGCAATCCACTCCCGCAGCAGCGGAGCGAGCAGGTCCTCGATACCGTGCCGGTCGTAGAAGATCTCCTGCTCGAGCCCGTTCACGGCGATCTTCATGTCAGCTCGGGTTCACCATCTGCAGGACCCGGCCACTGTCGTTCGTGGTCACGAGCTCCTGGAAGGAAGCCTCGTCCACGAGCACCTCCGCGAGGCGCGTCAGAAGGTCAAGGTGCCCGGAGGAGTCTGCGGCGGCCAGGGTGAAGAAGAGCCTCACGGGGACGCCGGCGCCATCTCCGAGGGCGACGTCCTCGCTCGTCGTGATCAGACTGAGGCCGGTGCCGAGCGCGCCTTCCTCGGGGCGTGCGTGCGCAAGGAGGACTCTCGGGGCGATGACCATGTAGTTCCCGTTGCGCTCGAAGCTCGCGAAGATCGCCTCGACGTAGTCGGCAGAGACGATCCCGTCACGCTCGAGGAGGGCGGCACTCTGACGAACCAGGTCGCTCCAGGGTGCGGGCCGTGCTTGAAGGATCAGCCGTGATGTCGTCAGCAGCTCCATCGATGCTCCTCTCTCAGATGAGCAGCCATTGCTCATACGAGCAGACTAGAACCGGTAGGCGCTCCGGTCAAGGGGTGTCGACACGCACATCACCCACGCGTCCTTGTGCGTCGCCGGGCGCGGGCGCGGGCGCTGTCGGCCCCTGGCGCGGGGCACCCGGTCACCTCCGCGGCCGAGCGAGGCAAGCTGGCGGGGTCTCAGCCAGCCCCACAGCACAGGCAGCCATCCGCGCGGTCATACCGCTGTTCGCTCGGTCGGCGGTGCCAGGCCCGTGGAGCCCACGCCGTGGACCCCAGCCCGAACCGACCACCGGCCGACCCGATCTGCAACGATCACCCCATGAGCGACCTCCCGAACCCCGGCGGCACCGCCGTGCGCCTGTCCGCCGGCCGCTACGAGGCCGTTGTCCACACCGTCGGCGCGGCGCTGGCGCGGCTGACCCTGGATGGCACCGACCTCGTGCTGCCCGTGGCGGACGACGAGCTCGCGCCCTCCTACGCCGGGAAGACGCTCGTCCCGTGGCCCAACCGGATCGTCGGCGGCACCTACTCCTTCGCCGGCCAGGACCACGAGGTCCCCGTCAACGAGCACGCCACCGGCTGCGCCCTGCACGGCCTCATGTGCTTCACCGACTACGCCGTGGTCTCGTCCTCCCGAGCCGAGGTGGCGCTTGCCGCCGACGTCCTCCCGCGCTACGGCTACCCGTTCCACCTGCGCTCGGAGGTCACCTACCGGCTGAGTGACGGCGGCCTCGAGGTGACCATCGCCGCGACGAACGTCGGCGGCGCGGCGGCCCCGTACGGCGCCTCGTCCCACCCCTACCTCACGTGCGGTCTGGAGCCGGTGGACGGCTGCACGCTCGACGTGCCCGCGGCCCGGGTCCTCACGGTCGACGAACGGCTGCACCCGGTGGCGCTCGCCGCCGTCGAGGACGAGGACCTCGACTACCGCGGCGGCCGCGTGCTCGGTGCCGCGCAGGTCGACCACGCCTACACCGGCGTCCCCCCAGGGCAGTGGGAGGTCAGCCTCACCAGCCCCGACGGCACGGTCGTGAGCCGGCTGCGCGCCGACGCGCCCTGGCTGCAGGTCTACTCCGGTGACCTCGTGGGCCGGGTGGCAGTCGCCGTCGAGCCGATGACGTGCCCGCCGGACGCGTTCAGCTCGGGGACCGACGTCGTCGTCCTCGAGCCCGGCGCGAGCCACCGGCTCACGTTCACCATCGACGGCGAGGTCAGCCCGCGCTGAGTCGCGGCCGGCGCTCGGGGCGCCGGCCTCAGGGCCGGTGCGCGAACGTCTCCAGGAGGTTCGTGTCGCCGCTGACGATGAGCAGGTCGTCCCCGCCGATCCGGGTGGCCGGTGTGGCGTACTCGAACGGCTCGCCGGGGGGCTTGACGCCGATGACCGTCACGCCGTACTTCTCCCGGATGCGCGACTCGGAGAGGGTGAACCCGTGGGTCTCCCGGGGCGGGCGCATCTTGACGATGGTGAACCCGTCCTCCATCTCGATGTAGTCCAGCATCCGCCCGGAGACCATGTGCGCCACACGCTGGCCGGCGTCGTACTCGGGGTAGACCACGTGGTGCGCGCCGATGCGCCGCAGGATCCGGCCGTGCTCGGCGCTGACCGCCTTGGCCCAGATCTGCGGCATCTTGAGGTCCACGAGGTTGGCGGTGATGAGCACCGAGGCCTCGAGCGAGGTGCCCACGCCCACGACGGCGACCGGGAACTCCTCAGCCCCGAGCTGCTGCAGGGCCTCGGGGTTGGAGGCGTCGGCCTCGACCAGGGGCAGGCGGCTGGACCACTGCTGGACGAGGGCGGCGTCCTTCTCGACGGCGAGGACCTCGCGGCCGAGCCGGTCGAGCGTAGCGGCGAGCGCGGCACCGAACCGGCCGAGCCCGATGACGAGCACGCCGGAGTCCCGGGACTGCTCCTTGGCCATGACTTCCTTCTTTCCTTGTGCTGCGGGCCACCCGGCTCGTGCTTCGGGCGGCCGGCCCGCCGGGGCGCTCAGCCGATGATCGGCCGCTCGTTGGGCATGCGGATGACGCGGCGCCGCTCCCGCAGGGCGAGGGCCGCCGCCACGGTCATGGTGCCGGTTCGGCCGGCGAACATCAGCGCGGAGAGCAGGTACTTGCCGCTGTCGGGCAGGTTCGGGGTGAGGCCGGTGCTCAGCCCCACGGTCGCGAAGGCGGAGATCACCTCGAAGAGGATGACGTCCAGGCGCATGTTCGTCAGCATGAGCAGGGCGAGCGTGGAGATCCCGACCAGGCTCGCGCCGATGAACGCCACCGACACTGCCAGCCGGACGGTGGACGAGCCCACCCGGCGCCCGAAGGCCTCGATGTCACGGTCGCCGCGGGCCTCGGCCACGATCGCGAGGACCAGCACCGCGAACGTGGAGACCTTGATGCCACCGGCTGTCGACGCCGAGCCGCCCCCGACGAACATCAAGGCGTCGAGCAGGAACCATGTCGCCTCGCGCATCTCCCCGACGTCGACCGTGGAGAGCCCCGAGGAGCGGGGGGTGATCCCGTGGACGAGGCTGGCGAGGATCTTCTCGCTGAGGGAGAGCGGCCCGAAGGTCCTGTCGTTGGTCCACTCGAACACCGCGATCGCCAGGACGCCACCGACGAACAGGGCCGCGTAGGTGACGAGGGTGAGCTTGGTGTGCAGGCTCCACCGCCGTGGCGTGCGCCGGGCCCGCCAGACGTTGAGGATCACGGGGAAGCCGACGGCGCCGACGAACGTGCCGACGACGATGGGCAGGCCGATCCACCAGTCGCCGACGAAGGGCGCGAGCCCGCCCTCGAGGACGACGAAGCCGGCGTTGTTGAAGATGCTCAGGGCCATGAAGAGCCCGTGCCACAGGGCCGCCGGGACGGACTCGCCGAGGGTGAGGAACCGGGGCACCAGGATGATCGTGAGGATGGCCTCGACGACGAGCGAGGCGACGATGACGGCCCGGACGAGGGAGCCGACCTCACCGAGCCGGGCGGTCTTGGTCTCCGACGCCGCGAGCATCCGCTGGGTCAGGCCGATCCGCCGCGAGACCGCCAGGCCGAGGATCGAGGCCAGGGTCATCACGCCGAGGCCACCGATCTTGATGCCCACCAGCAGCACGGCCTGGCCGAAGCCGGACCAGTACGTCGCGGTGTCCACCGTGACCAGACCGGTGACGCACACCGCGGAGGTGGCGTTGAACAGCGCGTCGGCGAAGGGCGCGCGATCGCCCGACGCCGTGGCGATCGGCAGCGAGAGCAGCGCGGTCTCGATGGCGATGATCGACGCGAAGACGAGCAGGGCCAGCCTGGCGGGGGAGCTGCGGGCGATGTGGTCGACCCAGTCCCGGCCGGTCGCGAGGAACCCGGGGATCGCCGAATCGCGCACCGAACCCGCCCTGCGCACCAGCCCTCCCTCACCCGTGGTGGAGCCACCTTGGCACATCGGCGCCCGGTGTACCTGCCGCACCCGCCGGTCCCGGCACGTGCCCGCTACCGTGTGGCCATGCCCACCGACGCGCTGCTGGTCTGGTCCGAAGACCTCGTCAGCTACGACTTCGGCGTCGGTCATCCCATGACCCCCGTGCGCCTGCGGCTGACGCACGACCTCCTCGCCGACCTGGGCGTCCTCACGTGGCCCGGGCTCCGGGTCCTCCCCGCACCCGTGGCCGACGACGAGGACCTGTTGCTCGTCCACACCGAGGACTACGTCGCCGACGTCCGCGCCGCGGAGGCCGACGGCCTGCCGCGGCCCGAGCGGGGCATCGGCGACGGCGACACGCCGGTCTTCGGGCACCTCCACTCCGCCTCGGCCCGGATTGTGGGCTCGACCGTGACCGCCGCGCGCGAGGTGTGGGAGGGCAGGGCGGCCCGGGCGGTGAGCATCGCCGGAGGTATGCACCACGCGATGCCCGGGCGCGCCTCCGGCTTCTGCGTCTACAACGACGTGGCGGTGGCGATCGCGTGGCTGCTCGACCACGGCGCGCGGAAGGTCGCCTATGTCGACCTCGACGCGCACCACGGCGACGGCGTCGAGCGGACGTTCTGGGACGACCCGCGGGTCCTGACGATCTCGGTCCACCAGCACCCCGGCTCGCTCTTCCCCGGCACCGGGTACGCGCAGGACACCGGCTCACCCCAGGCGCGGGGCACCGCCGTCAACGTCGCGCTGCCGGAGGGGACCGCCGGACCGGCCTGGCTGCGCGCCGTCGAGGCGGTCGCCGAGCCGCTGGTGCGCGAGTTCGAGCCCGACGTCCTGGTGAGCCAGCACGGGTGCGACTGCCACGGGTCGGACCCGCTCGCCGGACTCGACGTCTCCGTCGACGCCCAGCGGGCGGCGGCCCTCCTCCTCGCCGACCTCGCCGAGCGCCACGCCGGCGGGCGGTGGGTCGCCACCGGGGGCGGCGGGTACGAGGTGGTCGGGGTGGTGCCCCGGGCGTGGAGCCACCTCGTCGCCGTCGTGGCCGGTCAGCCGCTGGACCCGGGCACTCCTGTCCCGGCGTCGTGGCGAGCACGGGTGGAGGACCTCACCGGCGAGGGCTCCCCGGCGATGATGTCCGACGGCGACGAGGTCAGGCTCCGCCCGTTCGCCGAGGGGTTCAACCCCGACGACCCCGTCGACCGGGCGATCATGGCCACCCGGCAGGCCGTCTTCCCCTGGCACGGGCTCGACCCGATCACCTCCTGACGCCGCGCGCCGACGACGACACCGTTGCCGCTGGCCGATGACGACGACGCCGTTGCCGCCTCCGCCGACGACACGCTTGCGCCCGGCCGCCGACCTGGCGGACCCGTCTGACGCCGAGCCCGGCCGCCGTGCCACGGCTGTGGCCGCTGTGACGGCAGTGAAAATGACCATACGATGTCCCCGCCGCCCCTGTCCTGCGGGGCACGCGATCCTCAGGTGCGGCGATTCGTTTCCGTGCGGCGCGATCTGGCCCTATATTTCGTCGGTAGGCAGCCGCCGTGGGCGGCCCAGACGACGGACGGGTGAGCATGGGCGAGCAGATGGGGGCACCGCGGTTCCTCACCGTCGCCGAGGTGGCCGAGCTCATGCGCGTGTCGAAGATGACGGTGTACCGCATGGTCCACGCGGGCGAGCTGCCGGCCGTGCGGATGGGCCGTTCCTTCCGCGTCCCGCAGGCGGCGGTCGAGAACATCATCGCCGAGGGTCTGGGCGACTGGGGCCAGGAGAGCGCCCAGAGCCGTTGAGGCACCGGTGCGCGAGCCGCTGAGCCACCGGTAGCGGCGACCGCCCGCGTTGCGGGTAGACTCGCCCTGTTCTGCGCGCGGCCGGTCCGGCCGCGCGCGCCCGTGTCCCGCTCGATCAGCACCTGCGAGGTCCCCTATGGGTTCTGTCATCAAGAAGCGCCGCAAGCGCATGTCGAAGAAGAAGCACCGCAAGCTGCTTCGCAAGACCCGTCACCAGCGTCGCAACAAGAAGTGACGTCCCGGCGCTGACGCGCCCGCGATCCCAGGCCCGACCGTCCACGGTCGGGCCTGCGTCGTCCCCGGACGTCTCCCGCGGGCCCGGCGGCCCCGGACCGGCCTCGTCACCTGCGGGCCGCCTGCGTGGCAGTGCCGGTCAGCCCCGCACGCGCCGCAGGCCGGCCCGGACGACGGCGGTGACCGCCCAGACCGTCCCCGCCCAGCTCGCCGACCTGGCGCCGGTGCGGAGGTCCTGCTTCATCGACCGCCGACGTCGGGCGAAGTCGCGCACCGGCCAGCCCTCCTCGGCGGCGCGCAGCCGCAGCCGTGGCTCGGGGTTGATCGCCACCGGGTGCCCGACCGCCGAGAGCAGCGCGGCGTCGTTGATGGAGTCCCCGTAGGCGTAGCAGCGCGCGAGGTCCAGGCCCCGCTCGGCGACCAGGGCCCGCACGGCCACCTCCTTGCCGGTGCCGTGGAGCATCGTGCCGTCGAGCTCGCCGGTGTAGAAGCCATCCTTGCTGGCCGCGCGGGTGCCCAGCGCGCCGGTGGCGCCGAGCCGCCGGGCGATGAGGTCGGAGATCTCCGTCGGGGTGGCGGTGATGAGCCAGACCTCGTGACCGGCACCGAGGTGGCCGTCGATGAGCGCCCTGGTCGCCGGGAAGACCCGGGAGTCGAGCACCTCGTCGTAGACCTCCTCGCCGATCGAGATGATCTCGGCGACGGAGTGCCCGCGCATGATCCGCAGCGCGCGGGCCTTGATCCGGGCGATCCGGGTGAGGCTCTCGCCGCGCACCATGAAGGCGACGGACTGCCGGGCGAAGAACAAGATGTCGCGCACACCGAAGAAGCCGCGCCGGTGGAGCTCGCGGGCGAGGTGGTAGGCGCTGGCCCCGCGGATGACGGTGTTGTCGACGTCGAAGAACGCCGCCGCGCCGGTGTGAGGGGGCTGGGACACCTCGGCAGCCTACGACGTAGGGTCGCAGCCATGGACGACGTCAGGGATCCGCGACCGCGTGTGGTGCTCTACGGGCGGGTGGGCTGCCACCTGTGCCACGACGCCCGCTCGGCGCTCGAGCAGGTCGCCGCGCAGAGCGGCGAGCGTTTTGCCGAGGTGGACATCGACACCGACCCCGCGTTGCGCGAGCGCTACAGCGACCTCGTCCCGGTCGTCACCGTCGACGGGACCGAGCAGGGGCACTGGCACATCGACCCGGCCCGGGTCCTGGCGGCGCTGAACCGCTGAACCGCCCGGACGGCGCCGGACGATACGACGGCGCGGGGACGACGACGACGGCGGCGCCGAGGCGCCGCCGTCGCGGTGAACGGTCCGGGAGGACCGGCGCCGACCCGGCAGCGGGCTGCCAGGAGGGCGAGGGTCAGGCGTTGGCGTCGACCTGCGCGGGCACGGCCGCGACCTCGAGGCTGATCTTGACCTTGTCGCCGACGAGGAAGCCGCCGGTCTCCATGGCCGCGTTCCAGGTGAGGCCGAAGTCCTTGCGAGAGATCTCGGTCTCGGCGGAGAAGCCGATGCGCGGGGTGCCGAAGGCGTCCACGACGGAGCCGTTGAACTCGGTGGCGAGCTCGACGGGCTTGGTCACCCCGTTGATGGTGAGGTCGCCCTTGACGACGAAGTCCTCGCCCGAGCCCTCGACCGCGGTGGAGACGAAGGTCCAGGTGGGCTTGCTCTCGGCGTCCCAGAAGTCGGCGGAGCGGAGGTGGCCGTCGCGGTTGGCGTCGCCGGTGTTGATGGAGGCGGCGTCGATGGTGACGGTCACGGTGGAGGCGGTGAAGGGCTCCGCCACGACGACCTGGCCCTCGAAGCGCTCGAACTTGCCGCGCACCTTGGAGATGCCGGCGTGCCGGACGGTGAAGGCGACGTCGCTGTGGGACTGGTCGATGGTGTAGGTGCCGCTGGGAACCGTGCTCATGGAGCTCTCCTCGGGTGGGGCGAAGTAGTTGACATTTGAACTATATACTGAGGGGGTGGGGACGGCGCAAGGGCTGTCCCGACGCATGGACGGCGAGCGCGGCCACAGCGGTCGCCACACGTGACCACGACGGCCCGCGGCCCACGCGCGAGAGCCCCGGAAGTACGCGTGTCCACGGCGGCACCGCGGCACACGCATGCCGGCGGCACCGCCCTCTGCCGTCCCGCTCAGCCCCGTGCCAGACTTGACCAGGCGCTCATCGTGCCGAGGAGGATGACCCATGCCAGCCCTGACCGAGCCCCGCTGGCTCGACGCCGACCAGCAGCGCAGCTGGCGTGCCCTGCTCCGCGGCTCCGCGAAGCTCTTCGAGGACCTCAACCACGACCTCGAGCGCGACTCCGGGCTGTCGCTCAACGAGTACGAGGTGCTGGTGCGCCTGTCCGAGGCCGACGGTCGGACCATGCGGATGTCGGCCCTGGCGGCGGACCTGGTGCACTCGCGCTCGCGGCTCACCCACACCATCCGGCGCATGGAGTCGGACGGGCTGGTCGAGCGCAGCACGTGCGCCATGGACCGCCGGGGCGTGAACTGCACGATGACCCTGGCCGGCTTCGCGCGCCTCGAGGCGGCCGCTCCCCACCACGTCGAGTCCGTGCGTGAGCGGCTGGTCGACCGGATCACCCCGGCCCAGATGCGTGAGCTGGGCGTGATCATGGCCGTGCTCGCCGAGGACGCCGGCTCGGGCGAGAGTGCGCCGGACGGCCGTGACGCCGACGCGCGGTCCGAGCGCATCGCCTCCTGAGCGCCGCCGTGCACGGACCGCGCCGCCGTGCACGGACCGCGCCCAGGATTTGCGACACTAGGGGCATGCAGCGAACGACCGTCCACCTCATGCGCCACGGCGAGGTGCACAACCCGCACGGGATCCTCTACGGGCGCCAGCCGGGCTACCGGCTCTCCGACCGCGGCCAGGAGATGGTGCGGCGGGTCGCCGACGTCCTGCACGAGGGGGGCGCCGACGTGCGGACCGTCGTCGCCTCGCCGCTCCAGCGGGCCCAGGAGAGCGCCCGCCCGACCGCCGATGCCTACGGCCTCGACCTGGGCACCGACGACCGGCTCATCGAGGCCGGGAACCACTTCGAGGGCCTCGCGGTCAACCGCAACCGCGCGATGCTCGCCCACCCGCGCCACTGGCGCTACTACGTCAACCCGATGCGCCCGAGCTGGGGCGAGCCGTACACCGAGATCATCACGCGCATGAGCGCGGCGGTCTCGGCCGCGCTGACGACCGCGGCCGGCGGCGAGGCCGTCCTGGTCAGCCACCAGCTGCCCATCTGGACCATGCGCCGGTTCGTCGAGCGACTTCCCCTCGTGCACGACCCGCGGCGTCGCCAGTGCGCCCTCGCCTCCCTGACCTCCCTGGACTTCGACGGGCGCCGGCTGGTCGGCGTGCGTTACAGCGAGCCCGCCGGTGAGCTCCTCGTCGGAGCCACCGACATGGTCCCGGGCACCTCGGCCGCCGCGGAGAACGAGGGCGACGAGTGACGGCGCGCGCCCTGACCCGACGCGCCCTCCTCGGCGTGCTCGCCGCCGGGCTGCTCGCGGCGTGCGCGCCGGGCGGCTCGACGGGGGCTCCCGGCGGCGCGACCGACGCCGGCTACGTCGCGGGCGACGGGTCGTTCGCCACCTGGACGCCGGACGAGCGCGGCGACGCGGTCGAGCACACGGGGACCAGCTACTCCGGCGAGGAGGTCGACCTGGCCACCTGGCGAGGCGACGTCGTCGTCATGAACTTCTGGTACGCCGCCTGCCCGCCCTGCCGGAAGGAGGCGCCGGACCTCGTGGCGCTGCACGAGGACTACGCGGGCGAGGGGGTGCGGCTGCTCGGGGTCAACCCCCGCGACGATGCCGGCACCGCGCAGGCGTTCGAGCGCACCTTCGCCATCCCCTACCCCTCCCTCCACGACGAGGGCGCCCGCGCCGTCGCCGCCTTCGAGGGCGTGGTGCCGCTGCAGGCGATGCCCACCACGGTCGTCCTCGACCGCGACGGGCGGGTCGCCGCGCGCATCCTCGGCCAGGTCGACCCCGCGGTCCTGCGCGGGCTGGTCGACGACGTCCTCGCCGAGGTCGCCTGAGCCGGCGGTGTGGGAGCAGATCGCTGAGCTCTTCCAGCGGACGGTCGTGGACGGGTCGATGCTGGCGGCCCTGCCCGTCGCCGTGCTCGCCGGCCTGGTCTCCTTCGCGTCCCCGTGCGTGCTGCCGCTGCTGCCGGGCTACGTCGGCTACCTCGGCGGCATGGCCGGGGCGTCGACGCCCGGTGCCCGGGCGGGGCGCGGCAACGGCCGGCTGCTCGCCGGCGTCCTGCTCTTCGTCGCAGGCTTCACCGCCGTGTTCGTCCTGCTCTCCCTCGTCTTCTCCGTGGTGGGACTGGCGCTCGCGGCGCGGATGGACACGATCCTGCAGGTCATGGGCGTCGTCGTCATCGTCATGGGGCTGGCCTTCATGGGCCACCTCCCGATGCTGCAGAACGAGCGCCGCCCCCACGTCGCGCCTCGGGCGGGCCTGCTGGGCGCCCCCGTCCTCGGCGCCGTCTTCGGGCTGGGCTGGGCCCCGTGCATCGGCCCGACGCTCGCGGCCGTCCTGACCCTGTCCCTCGGTGGCGCGGACCCCGCGCGCGGCGTGGCGCTCGCCGTCGCGTACTGCCTGGGCCTGGGCATCCCCTTCGTCGCCCTCGCCATGGCCTTCTCACGCTCGGCGCGGCTCCTGGGCTTCCTCCGGCGTCACCGTCGAACCATCCAGCGCCTGGGCGGCGGCCTCCTGGTCCTGCTCGGCATCGCCCTGGTCACCGGCCTGTGGGGCGAGCTCACGGCCTACCTCCAGGGGCTGGTCGCCGACTTCGAGACGGTGGTGTGATGGTTCGCCAGCTCGACACGGACCCGACGAACCTCAGCTCCAAGGAGGGGCAGGGGCGCGAGCCCGCCGCCCGGGCGCCCGGCGGTGCGCCCGCGCAGACGGCGATCGGCGTGCGCGGGTGGCTGCGCTGGACGTGGCGCCAGCTCACGAGCATGCGGGTGGCGCTGCTGCTCCTGCTCCTCCTGGCGGTCGCGGCGGTGCCGGGCTCCCTCTTCCCGCAGGCCCCGCAGGATGCGGCGGCGGTGTCCGAGTACTACCTCGAGCACCCCGACCTCGCCCCGTGGCTGGACCGGCTCGGGTTCTTCGACGTCTACGCCTCGCCGTGGTTCGCGGCGGTGTACCTGCTGCTGTTCACGTCGCTCATCGGCTGCATCCTCCCCAGGGTCGCCGTGCACTGGCGGGCGCTGCGCTCGGCGCCCCCGCGGGTGCCGCGCAGCTTCTCCCGGTTCGACGTGCGGGCCGAGCGTGCGCTCGTCGAGGCGCCCGACGTCGTCGAGGGCAAGGTCCTCGCGGCGCTGAGGGGGCGCTACCGGGCGGTGGTGACCCCGGACGGGATCACCGCCGAGCGCGGCTACCTGCGCGAGAGCGGCAACCTGCTGTTCCACCTCTCCCTCGTCGGCATCCTGGTCTCGCTCGCCGCCGGCCAGCTCTACAGCTTCCGCGGGCAGGCGATCGTCGTCGAGGGGGAGTCCTTCGCCAACTCGGTCCTGGCCTACGACTCCTTCGAACCCGGGACCTTCTTCGACACCGACGACCTCGACCCGTTCACCCTCACCCTCGAGGACTTCAGCTCGACGTTCACCGTGGACGCCCAGGCCCGGGACTTCAACGCCCGGGTGCGTGTCGCCGAGCCCGACGGCACCGAGCGGACCGAGGACATCCAGGTCAACAGCCCCCTCGACGTCAACGGCGCGAACGTCTACCTCTCGGGCAACGGCTACGCCCCACGGATGACGGTGCGTGACGGCGCGGGCGAGCTCGCGTTCGACGGCACCGTGCCGTTCCTGCCGCAGGACGGCGTCTACACCTCCAAGGGCGTCATCAAGGTCCCGGACGTCACCGGCGGGCAGGAGCAGCTGGGCCTGACCGGGATGTTCCTGCCGACGGCGGTCCTGGACGAGGGCGGGGCGGGCGTGCGCTCGGTCCACCCCGACCCCAGCGCGCCGCTCATGGTGCTGACGCTGTGGGCGGGCGACCTCGGTCTGGACGACGGGGCCCCGCAGAACGTCTACGTCCTCGACACCGACGCCATGCGGCAGGTGTACGAGCCCGCGGAGGACGGTTCGGCCGGGTCCGCGGACGGCGGCCAGCGGCCCGTCACCATCTTCCTCGCACCCGGGGAGACGGTGGAGCTGCCCGAGGGGCTCGGGACGGTGACGTTCGAGTCGCTGCCGCGCTTCGCCGCGCTCGACCTGCGCTACGACCCCTCCCTCACCGCGCTGCTGGTGTCCTCCGTGCTGGCTATGGTCGGCCTGTTCGGGTCGCTGTTCGTCCCCCGTCGGCGCCTGTGGGTGCGGCTCGCTCCCGGCCCCGACGGCGGTACCGGGCTCTCGGCCGCGGCGCTCGCGCGCGGCGACGACCCGGGTCTGGCGGCGGACCTCGAACGGGTGCTCGGCGCCGTCGGGCCGCCCGCGGCCGTGCCGACCGGCAGACCCGGCAGGGCACGATGACGACGACGCCGCTCCCGCGTCCCGGTGGCACGGGTCCCCGTGCCGAGGAAGGACACTGATGCCGGAGAGCGACCTCGGGCAGCTCAGCACGCTGCTCGTCTACGGCGCGATGGCCGCCTACACGGTGGCCGGGCTGGGCTTCGCCGTCGACCTGTCGGGGCTGCGTGACCGCGGCCCGGCCGGCCGGCGCCGCCGCGCCGTCGGGATCGCGATGTCGACCACCTGGGTGGCGGCGGGTCTGCACCTGGCTGGCCTCCTCGTGCGGGCGGTGGCCGCGGGCCGGGTGCCGTGGGCGAACATGTACGAGTTCTCCTGTCGACCTTCATCGCCGTCGCGGTGTTCCTCGGTCTCCAGCGCGGCCGGGACCTGCGCGTGCTCGGCACCTTCGTCACAGGGCCCGTCCTGCTCTCGGCGTCGCGGTGTCGGTGCTCTACGTCAAGGCGGACGGCGTCCAGCCCGCCCTCGCCAGCTACTGGCTGGTCATCCACGTCTCCATCGCCACGATCGCGTCCGGGATCCTGGCCGTCGCCGCGGTGCTCTCGCTGCTCCAACTCGTGCAGGAACGCGCGGAGCTGCGGCGGGCCGGGGCCGGTGACGCCGGGCCCGGCCTCGACGCCGTCCCGGGCGATGCCGCCGGGGCCCAGGGCGAGGAGGGCGCGCCCCTGGCCGGCACGGCGGCGGCCGGCGGGGTGAGCACGGTGGGGGCCCCTGCCGCCACGCGGACGGGTTTGTGGGGCCGGCTGCTGGAGTCCCTGCCGGTGTCCGGCGAGCTCGAGCGGCTATCCTTCCGCCTCAACGCGGTCGGGTTCATGCTGTGGACGTTCACCATCATCGCCGGCGCGATCTGGGCCGAGCACCTGGGGTCGGCCGTGGGGCTGGGATCCCAAGGAGGTGTGGTCGTTCGTCGTGTGGGTGATCTACGCCGCGTACCTCCACGCCCGCGCCACCGGCGGCTGGGAGGGCCGGCGCTCCGCCTACCTCTCGCCGGCCGGCTCCGCGGCGATCCTCGTGAACTACTTCGTCGTCAACCTCGTCCTCACCGGCCTGCACTCCTACAGCGGGATCGGCTGACCTCCAGCGGACTCGGCTGAGCTGCGGACTCGGCTGAGGTGCGGTGCCGCGGGCTGACCCGCGTCCGCGGCTGGGCTGCGTCAGGCTCGGCTGACGTGCGGGGCCTCACCTGCAGCGAACTCCGCTGAGCAGCCGGACCGGCGTCACTCCCGGGGTCAGGCCTGACGGGGCGGTTGCGCGGGGATCAGGCCTGGCGGGGTGGCTGCGCCCCGGCGTCGCCATCCTCGACGTCCCGGCCCGCCTGCGGCTCGGTGCCGCCGTGGGCGGCCTCGTCGGGGGAGTGGGGCGCGTCGTCCGGCGAGGTGGGGACCTCGTCGGGGGACCGGGGCGGACGTGCGTCGCTGTCCGTGACCGGTCCACCCGCGCGGCCTGCGGCCCCCTTCGCCCTGCGCTCACGCTCGCGGCGACGCCGCTCTGCCTCGAGCCGGGCGAGGAACTCCGGGTCGTCGTCGGGCGCGACGGGCCCGCGCGGACCGCGGGGGCCGCGGGGGGACGGGCGACCGGGTCCGCGTCCGGGCGACGGCGGGGAGGTGCGTCCGCCGCGGGCGAACCTGCTCACGGCGAGCCAGGCCAGGGCGCCGAGGCCCGGGAAGACGAGGATGAGGACGGCCCACAGGACCTTCGGGATGCCCACGGGCATGGAGTCCTCGGGCGTGCGCACGCAGTCGATGAAGGCGTACACCACCAGTGCCACGAGGAGAACGACGGGAACGATCCTGGCCATCCACCAAGGGTAGTCGGCGCGGCGTCCCGGTGCCGGATCGGGGGACCCAGCCGCACAGACCGGGCGGCCCCGTCGGCGTCACGGGCTCCGGCGCCGCCGTACCCTGGGTGGGTGCGTCTGGTCGTCTACTCCCTGCTACGCCTGCTCATGGTTCTCGCTGCCGCCGGCGTGCTCTACCTCGTCGGGCTGCGGTCGTGGGCCCTGTGGGCCGCTGCGATCGTGGTCGCCGCCCTCGTGTCCTACGTGGTCCTCGGGCGTCAACGCGCCGCCGCGGCGGCCGTCCTGGCTGCGCACGACCCCACCCGAGGCGCCACCGACCGGCTCGCTCGCGCGGGGGAGTCCGACGCCGCGTACGAGGACTCGGTCCTCGACGCCGAGCCGCCCGTCACCCCAGAGCGCTGAGAGCCAGACCGAGCCCGAGCAGCACCCCGTACGCGAGCTCGAGCAGCCCGGTGTCGCGCAGGACCACGATGAGGTCGCGGCCCGCGGCGCCGCCGAGGACGACCCGGGACAGGCGAACCACCCACGGCAGAAGGACGAGCACGAGCAGCGCCCACGGCGAGACCGTCGCGGCGAGGACGCCGAGCACGACGGGCAGGGCGATCATCGCCACGTACGTCAGGCGCGACCGGTGGTCCCCGAGCAGCACCGCGAGCGTGGTCTTGCCGACCTGGGAGTCCGTGGGGATGTCACGGATGTTGTTGACCATGAGCAGCGCGCACGCGATGAGGCCGACGCCCGCGGCGCCCGCCCACGCCGTCCAGGGCAGGCTGCCGGCCTGGGTCCACAGCGTGCCCAGGGTCGCCATGAGCCCGAAGAACAGGAACACCCCCACCTCGCCGAGGCCGAGGTAGCCGTACGGACGGCTCCCGCCGGTGTACCCCCACGCGGCGGCGATGGCCAGCACGCCCAGCGCGAGCAGCCACCACGCCCCGGAGACCGCCACCAGCACCAGACCGAGGAGCGCCCCGACGGCGAGCGCGAGGATCGCGGCCCGCTTGACGGTGGCGGGGCTCGCCTTGCCCCCGCCGGTCAGCCGCGGCGGGCCGGTGCGGACGTCGTCCGTCCCGCGCACGCCGTCGGAGTAGTCGTTCGCGAAGTTCACGCCCACCTGGAGCGTCAGGGCCACGCCGGCCGCGAGGAGCGCCCGCACCGGTGATGCGGCGCCCAGCCCGACGGCGGCGCCGGTCCCCAGCACGACAGGGGCGACGGCGGCGGGCAGGGTGCGCAGCCGGGCGCCCTCGAGCCAGTCGGAGAGGGTGGCCATGGAGCTCCGTCGTCGTGGGCTCGCGCGGGTCGCGAGCGGACGGCTCAGGATATCGGTCGGTCGGCGCCGCCCGAGTGTGGGTCGCCGGCACGCCATTCGACGCCGTGCTGTTCGACGCCGTGCCGTTCGACGCCGTGCCGTCCGGGTTCGGCCAACGCCTCGCGGGCCAGCCTGGCGACCGTCAGCCGGTCGACCTTGCCCGGACCACGAAGCGGCAGGGCGTCGACGCGCACGAGGGCGCGCGGGGCGTGCGCCGCGCCGAGCTCCGCGGACACCGCCGCCCGCAGCTCGGCGAGGCTGCCGCCGCCGGCGGTGGTGACCGCGGTGACCAGCTCGCCCCACTCGTGGTCCGGCACGCCGACGACGACCACGCCCGGTCCGGCCAACCGCTCGACGGCCGTCGGGGAGACCTTCACGCCGCCGGTATTGATGAGGTCGTCGACCCTGCCGAGCACGGTGAGGCGCACGCCCCGCGGCCCGTGGTCCAGCCGGCCGCGGTCGGACGTGCGCAGCCACCGCTCCCCGGCCTCGACGGCGAAGGGGCCGCCGTCGGGGTCGTCGAGGTACCCGCTCGCGAGCATCGCGCCGGCGATCTCCACGCGCCCGTCCGCCGTGGTGCGCACCCGGACACCGGGGAGCGGTACGCCGTCGTACACGCACCCGCCGCCGGTCTCGGTCATGCCGTACGTGGTCACCACCCTCAGGCCGGCCGCGCGGGCCTGGGCGAGCGTGGCCGGTGGGGTCGCGGCGCCGCCCACGAGGATGGCGGCGACGCGACGCAGCGACCTCACGGCACCGGGTCCGGCGTCGAGCACCCGCACGAGCTGGGTCGGGACCAGCGAGAGGTAGCGAGGCGCGTCGTCGGGCATCGTGGCGACGGCCTCGGCCAGGGCGGCGGGGTCGAAACCGGCGGAGGTGTCGAGCAGGACGGGGGGCGTGCCGGCGACGACGGAGCGCACGAGGACCTGGAGGCCGGCGACGTGGTGGGCCGGGACCGCGAGCACCCAGCGTCCCGGTCCGCCGAGCCGTTCGTGGGTGGCGCGGGCCGAGGCGACGAGCGCCGCCGCGCTGAGTGCCACGAGGTGACCGGTACCGGTCGTCGAGCCCGACGTCCGCAGGATCACCGCCGTCCCAGCGGGGACGTCGGTCCGGAGGCGCGCGGCGATGGCCCCGAGAGGGTCGTTCACGGTCGGGTCGTGCGGCACCAGCACGCTCGAGCCGTCGACGCCGTCGACGCCGTCGACGCCGTCGACGCGGTCGACCTCCCCGGCGTGGCTGTCCGCCGGGGCGGGGACCGCGGCTTCGCCCGGGACCACGACGCCGCGGAGCCGGGACTCCAGCGCACGTCGCAGCCCGGAGACGACGGCGGGATCCCGCCCGCCGGGGACGGCGACGAGCCGCGCACCGGTGCGAACGGCCGACGCGCCAGGCTCCGAGGTCACCCTGCCAGCCTAGGTCCGACGACTAGCCTGGAGCCGGACCTGGCGGGAGCGGGATCCGACCAGGCGGAGGAGCGGGCACATGTGGGGCAGGACGCGCGGCTGGGCGGTGCGCCGCTCCCGGATGGCCGTCGTCGCGGCGTTCGTCGCGTCCGTGGCGGCGTGCACCACCTCGACGCCACCGACGACGCCGGAGCCGGCTCCCACGACAGCATCGCCCACACCGCTGCCCAGCTGGTCGGCCGGTTCGAAGGACCGGCTGCCGCCCGTCCCGCCCTCCTGGCCGCTGACCGGCCGGGTCGACGAGATCGAGCCCCGGCCCGCCCTGAGCATCAAGGTCGAGAACCATGCCGCAGCCAGGCCGCAGTCCGGCCTCGAGGACGCGGACGTCGTCTGGGAGGAGCTCGTCGAGGGCGGGCTCACACGGTTCAACGCGGTCTACCACTCGGTGGTCCCCGACGTCGTCGGACCGATCCGGTCGGTCCGCCCCATGGATGCCGCCATCTCGGGTCCCTACGGCGGGCTGCTGGTGTTCTCCGGCGGCCAGGAGCAGTACATCGACATGGTGCGCGACGTGGGCCTGCAGCTCATCATCGACGACGACGAGGACCCGGGGTTCTTCCGCAGCACCGACCGCGTCATCCCGCACAACCTCTACGGCAGCGGCGCGGACCTCCTCGACCAGGCGGACGACGACCACTCGAAGCCGCCCGACCGCCAGCTCCGCTTCGCCGAAGACCTGGCCACCGCGAGCGCCGTTGCCGGCGGGGCGGCGGCGAGCCGGCTGGACCTGTCCTTCCCGAGCACCTCACCCGGCTGGGAGTGGGCTCCGGCCGGCGACGGGGCGTGGCGGCGGGAGGAGTTCGGCCTCCCGCAGTCCTCCGCCGACGGCGACCCGCTGCTCGCCGTCAACGTCGTCGTGCTCCGCGTCCAGGTGGTGATGACCGGGGCGCGCGACGCCGCCGGGGCGCCCGTGCCGGAGACCATCCTGGAGGGCGAGGGGCCCGCGCTGCTCGCGACCGGCGGGAAGGTGGTGGAGGGCTCCTGGGCCAAGGAGGGCGCTCTGGAACCGCTCCGCCTGCTGGGCGAGGACGGCGAGGACCTCCTGCTCGCGCCGGGCAACACCTGGATCGAGCTGGTGCCGGTCGAGGACGGCGCGGTCTCCTACCGCTGACGCGGCGTCAGGGCCGGCCGCGGTCCCAGTCCCTGCCGGCGCCGAACGTGCGGGCACGCGCCTTGTCGGCAGCGAGGATGCCGTGCTTCACGGCCAGCCGGATGATCCAGTAGGTGATCAGCAGGCCGAGCAGGGCAGGCAGCACGACGACGGCGAGCGTGGCGAGCCCGAACCACTCGGTCGCGGCAGGCAGGAGCGGGTCGGAGCCCATCAGCACCATTTGACGTTGCCCTTCGGCCGAAACGATGGAACGAGCGAGAGCCTAGTTCGTCCACTCAGTAGTAGTAGGGGAACGCTGACCAGTCGGGTTCGCGCCGCTCGAGGAACGCGTCGCGGCCCTCCACCGCCTCGTCGGTCATGTATGCCATGCGGGTGGCCTCGCCCGCGAACACCTGCTGGCCCGCGAGGCCGTCGTCGGCGAGGTTGAACGCGAACTTGAGCATCCGGATCGCCTGGGGCGACTTCGTCGCCACGATGCGGGCGTACTCCAGCGCGAGCCCCTCGAGATCCTCGTGATCGGCAACCTCGTTGACGACGCCCCAGCGCTCGGCGTCCTCGGCGGAGTACTCGCGGGCGAGGAAGAAGATCTCGCGGGCGCGCTTGTCGCCGATCTGCCGCGCGAGGAGGGCCGAGCCGTAGCCGGCGTCGAAGGACCCGACGTTGGCGTCGGTCTGCTTGAACCGCGCGTGCTGACGGGAGGCGATGGAGAGGTCGGCGACGACGTTGAGGCTGTGACCCCCGCCGGCCGCCCAGCCGTTGACCGCTGCGATCACGACCTTGGGCATGGTGCGGATGAGCCGCTGGACCTCGAGGATGTGCAGGCGCCCGGCGCGGGCCGGGTCGATCTGCTCGCGTCGCCGCTCCGTCGGTGCCTCGTCGTCGGCGCCCTCGGTCTCGTAGCGGTACCCGTCCCGGCCGCGGATGCGCTGGTCCCCGCCCGAGCAGAAGGACCACACCCCGTCCTTCGGGCTCGGACCGTTCCCGGTGAGGATGACGGCCGCGACGTCGGAGGTCATCCGGGCGTGGTCGAGGGCGCGGTAGAGCTCGTCGACGGTGTGGGGGCGGAAGGCGTTGCGCACCTCGGGCCGATCGAACGCGATCCGCACGGCGGGCAGGTCGCGCTCGGTGGTCAGCCCGTCGGACGCCGTCGTCCGCTCCACCGCCCGGTGGTACGTGACGTCGGTGAGCTCGAAGCCCTCGACGTCGCGCCAGAGAGTGGGGTCGAACGTCTCGGACACACGCTGGGGAAGATCGCTCACGCCATCACCCTAATCCGGGCCGACCGGCACCTGACGGCGGCGACGCCAGTCCGCTCTCGTACGGGCGGAGCGTCAGTACGGCGGGGGACCGTCGTACCGCACTCGTCCCGGCGGGACGGGGACCGCGTCGGGGTCGGAGGTGTCGGTCACCCAGCCGAGGTAGGTGGTGGTGCCGTCCACCTCCCGGCGGTACGTGTGACCTGTGGTGCGCGAGATCCACTCGAAGATCCCGCCTGGTCGCTGCCGGACCCAGAAGTACCCCAGCGTCTTGAGCTCGTGGTCGATCTCGCACCCGGGGCCGAGGTTGGTGAGTGCGGTCGACCCACCCTGGGAGAAAGGCCGGTTGTGGTCGAGCTGGCAGCCGCCGGCCCGCGCGGAGCATCCCGGTCGGAAGCACGTCCGGTCCCGGGCGCGAACGATCCGCGCCAGATCGGCGGGCACCCGGTACCGGCTCTGCCCCACGTCCAGCACCACCCCGCTGAGCGGGTCGGTGACGAGGCGTCGCCAGGTCCCTCCCAGGGCGAGCGCCCGGGCCGTGACGGCGTCGATCGGCCCGTGACCGTCGAGGTCGGCCGGTTCGTCACCTCCGAGAAGGGTGCTCAGCGGGACGGTGACGTTGATCTGCACCGGGACCCCGCCCACTGCGGCGAGCCGTACGCCCGTGGGCAGGGACGCAGCGCCGTCGAGAGCGCCGAGGTCGGGGCCCTCCTCCGGGCCCCTCGCGCCGTCGTCGACCGCCGTCGGTGGAGGATCGGCGAATCGTCCGGACTCCGACAGCGGGAGGGCCGGCTGGACCGGGATCTGGCCGAACCAGCCAGTCCGCAGGGCATCGGTCCCGACGCCGGTCAGCAGGTCCGCCCGCAGCTGGTCGATGGTGCGTTTGTCCCCGGCCGCGCGCAGCGACCGCGCCGCGGAGTCGAGCGCGAGGTCGAGGGCGACACCGTCCGCGGCCGGCGCCACGAGGTAGGTGCCCACCATGCCGTCCGGCAGCGGCCGGGGGTGGGTGACGCAGCGACGGGCCTTCGCCGCCTGGTGCCGTTGCTGAGCGCCGTGAGGGTCGAGGCGCAGCAGTGCGTCGGTGAGGTCGTTCTGGAGCTGCCGGTGCGTGCGACGACCGGCCCGGGGGAGCACCTCGTCCTCGACCGCCGCGGTGAGCGGGAACGCCTTGCCGTCCAGTGCCGCGGCGATGATCTCGGCCTTGCGCTGGTCGATCTCTCCGCGTTCGAGGGCCTGCCCGGTCGCGCACAGCTGTCCCTCGAGCAGCACCCCGGTGCGGATGATGACCGCGGCTGCCCGGCGCGACATGCCCAGACGCATGCAGAGCTCCGTCGCGGCCACCGGAAGCGGGTTGCCCTTGCTGTCGCGGTGCAGGTTGCCCGCCGCCCCGTACTTCTCCTCGATCTTGCGCTCGAGAGAGGCCGCCGCGCGACCACGCTGTGCTTCGGCGAAGGACACCACCGCGGACCACAGCTCGACAGCGTCGACCAGTGCCGCCTCGCTGAGCTCGTCGGGATCGATCGCGTCGAGCGCCAGCGCGAGGCTGAGTCCTCTCAGCTCGCGCGCGTGCTCGAGCGGATCGGAGCCGGGTTCGGTGATCGCGTCGGCTGTGGGGTCCGCGGTGGGCTCGGTGCGGTCGCCGGCGGCGTCGGTCGTGCGGTTGGCAGTAGGGCCCGTAGCCGCGTCGGTCGTGTTGTCGGTCGGGCGACCGGCGGCAGGATCGGCGCCGACCTCGCCGACGGTCGTGCGAGGTCCCCGGCCGGGCGTGGGTGCCTCGCCCGACTCGGCGTCGTCGTCGGGCATCAACAGTGTCCAGAGAGCCGCCTCGATGTCGCTGAACGGCTCGGGGTCCCGAAGAGGAACCACCACCTCCACCCGGAGGTCGGCCGTCGCCGGGTGGAGCGTGTAGCTGCTCCGGAACGGCGGTTCCGCGGCATCGTCGAACATGAGTGCGACTCTAGGGCGGGGGTCTGACATCGGGCGGGGGTCATTACCGCGGGTGCGGCCGATGGTCGGCCCGGGCGCTCCTATTGTGGCCACCATGCGCGCCCTCCTCACCTCCGAGCCCGTGGTGTGGTCCACCCCGCTCCGCACCCGCTTCCGCGGCCTCGACGTCCGCGACGGCGTGCTGGTCCGCGGCGACGCGGGCTGGGGAGAGATATCCCCGTTCTGGGACTACGGCGCCAGGGAGTCCGCCGTGTGGCTGCGGGCCGGCCTCGAGGCGGCGGAGGAGGGATGGCCCGCCCCCGTGCGGACGAGCATCCCCGTCAACGTGACGGTGCCGGCCGTCGGACCCGAGGCGGCGGCACGGATCGTCCGCTCCTCCGGTGGGTGCACGACGGCGAAGGTCAAGGTCGCCGAGCCCGGTCAGAGCGTGGTGGAGGAGGAGGCCCGGCTGGAGGCGGTCCGCGACGCCCTGGGCCCCGGCGGCCGGATCCGCATCGACGCCAACGGGGCGTGGGACGTCGAGACGGCCCTGGCCCGTCTCGCCCGGCTGGACCGCGCCGCGGGCGGCCTGGAGTACGTCGAGCAGCCGTGTCCCACCGTCGAGGAGCTCGCCGCGGTCCGGCGCCGTACGGACGTCCCGGTGGCGGCGGACGAGTCGATCCGCCGCGCCGAGGACCCCATCGAGGTGCGACGGCTGGCGGCGGCGGACATCGTCGTCCTCAAGGTCCAGCCCCTCGGCGGGGTCCGCGCGTGCCTCCGGCTCGCCGAGCGGGTCGGGCTGCCCGTGGTGGTCAGCTCCGCCCTGGAGAGCTCGGTCGGCATCGCGGCGGGCCTCGCGCTCGCGGCGGCCCTGCCCGAGCTGTCGTACGCCTGCGGACTGGCAACGGTCCACCTCCTCGAGCGGGACACGGTCGACGAGCCGCTGCTCCCGGTCGACGGCGCGATAGCCGTGCATCGGCCCGAACCGACGGAGCGCTCCCTCGCCGCGGTCCGCGCGTCCGACGCGACGGCCGCCCGGTGGTCGGAGCGCCTGGACGCCATGGTGACGGCGGGGGAGCGGGCGTGAGCGCCGTGGAGCCCTCGACCGCGACCGCACGCGAGCTCGTCACCGCGCTCGTCGCCGGCGGCGTGCGCGACGTCGTCCTGTCCCCGGGCTCGCGGAGCGCGCCGCTCGCCTACGCCCTGCAGTCGGCTGCCCGCGCCGGCTGGCTGACCCTGCACGTGCGGATCGACGAGCGGTCCGCCGGGTTCGTCGCACTCGGGCTGGCACGTTCGGGCCACCCTCTGGGGGAGGACTGGCGGGGCGCCGGCGGCCCCGGGCCAGTACGTTCGGGCCCCGCGGCGCAGGACGGCGGCTCAGAGCCGCGCCCGGTCGCCGTCGTGACGACGTCGGGCACGGCGGTGGCCAACCTCCACCCCGCGGTCCTCGAGGCCGCGCACGCGCACGTGCCGCTCGTCGTCGTGAGCGCCGACCGTCCGCACGAGATGCGCGGGACAGGGGCGAACCAGACCACCGACCAGGTGGGGATCTTCGCCGGTGTCCCACGGTTCTCGGCCGACATCCCTGCCGGGACGCGCGGTGGGACCCTGCTGACCCAGGTGGTCACCCGGGCCCTCGCTGCGGCTACCGGCGCCCGGAGCAACGACCCCGGACCCGTCCACCTCAACGTCGCACTGCGGGACCCGCTCGCACCCGCGGCCCCGTGGGCGCCCGGCCCCGTGCCCGCGGCGCGGCGTGTCGTGGCGCCGGTCGGAGCGCCCGCCGCGACGGACCTGGCCGTCGGGCCGCGGACGGTCGTCCTCGCCGGGGACGGCGCAGGACCCGGCGCCCGGGTTCTCGCCGAGGAGGCCGGCTGGCCGCTGCTGGCCGAGCCGAGCTCCGGCGCCCGCTCGGGGCGCAACGCGGTCGGTCCCTACCGTCTCCTCCTGGACGAGGCGCGCCTGGGCGGAGCGATCGAGCGGGTGGTCGTCATGGGCCACCCCACGCTCTCGCGGCCCGTGAGCAGACTCCTGGCCAGGGAAGACCTGGAGGTTGTCGTCGTCGCACCGGCCGGGGCCTGGACCGACGTGGCAGGAACGGCGACGACGGTCGTCGGTGGCGTGCGGACGCCCGGGGCGCTCGCGGGGATGGCGGGCGCCCCGGGCGACGCCGGCGAGTGGCTCGGTCGGTGGCGGCGCGCGGGTGAGCTCGCGCACACCGCCGTCGACGCCCTGCTCGACGACACCCGCCAGGTCGACGGACTGGTGCTGGCGCAGGCGGTGGCCGCGGCCTCGGACTCCCCGGGAGCGCCGCTGCTGGTCCTCGGCTCGTCCAACACCATCCGCGACGTCGACCTCGTCGCCCGGCCCTGGGACGGCCCGGTCGTGCCGCTCGCGAACCGCGGGCTGGCCGGCATCGACGGGACCGTCTCGACGGCGACCGGCCTCGCGCTCGGCACGGGACGTCCCGTGCGGGCGGTGATGGGTGACCTCACCTTCCTCCACGACGCCGGTGGCCTGCTGCGCGGCACGCTCGAGCCAGAGGTGGATCTCCAGGTCGTCGTGCTCAATGACGGCGGCGGCGGGATCTTCAGCACGCTCGAGCACGGCGCGCCGGGCCGGGCGGGGGAGTTCGAACGGATCTTCGGCACCCCGCAGCACGCCGACCTCGCCGCGCTCGCAGCCGGGTACGG
Source organism: Georgenia muralis (assembly GCF_003814705.1). Lineage (NCBI taxonomy): Bacteria > Bacillati > Actinomycetota > Actinomycetes > Allobogoriellales > Allobogoriellaceae > Georgenia > Georgenia muralis. Next base: position 2,161,423 of record NZ_RKRA01000001.1, read on the forward strand.
CGCTGCCTACTCCCTCGTCGGGAGCACCGAGGAGCTGCAGCACGTGCTGGGTGCACCGGTCCGCGGTCGGTCGGTGGTGGAGGTCCGGACCTCGCGCGCACACCTGCGCGACCGGCGGGCGGCCGTCGCCGAGGCGGTCCGGGACGCGGTCGCAGCGGTCTGACCGCCGCCGAGAGGTGCATGCAGGAAACTCCCAGGTTCTGCCAAGGCGCCGACAAGGTCGAGGCGTTCTCATGGTCACCGGACGAACGAGACGGAGGAACCATGAGCAACGACGAGCGCACACCGGCCCGGCCGGAGGACCAGTCCCGTTGGACGGCGCCGAACCGCGAGAACGGCTGGACCGCCGAGCGCCCGCCCGCGCCCGCCGACGGCGCCGAGGCGCCCTTCGGGTACGAGCGCGCGGGGCGCCCCTGGCGCGACGGTCAGGACACCGTCAACGGCCCCACCACCCGGACCGGCGCGTTCGCCGAAGGGTCCCACGACGACGGCGAGGCCGCCGGCCGGCCGCACGGGGCCGCGCCGCACACGACCACGCCGCACACGACCACGCCGTACGCCGCCACGCCGTACGGCGCCCCGCCGTACGCCGGGCGCCCGTACGGGACCCCTCAGCGGGACGGCCGGCCGTACGGGGGAAACCCCCCGGGCCAGCCCTACGGCCCGACCCACGAGATGCCGGCTGCCCTCGGTGGGAACACCGGACGGCCGGCCGACTTCGGACGGCCGGGCGACTCCGACCGGCGCGGCACCCGCCGCCCCGGCTGGGGTGCGCTCGTCGGCACCGCTGCCGCCACCGCCCTCGTCGTGAGCCTCGGCACGGCGGGGATCACCGGTGCCTTCGACGAGGAGGCGAGACCCGCCGCGAGCACCTCCGTGACCGACAGCGCCGCCCGGGGTGAGCCGGTCGTGACGTCGACGACGGACGACCCCGACTGGGCGAACGTGGCAGCCGCCGTCCGTCCCAGCGTGGTCGCGATCGACGTGCGGACCGCCTCCGGGGAGGGGGCCGGCTCCGGCGTCGTGCTGGACGAGGAGGGGCACATCCTCACCAACGACCACGTCGTGGGGGACGCCCTCGACGGCGGCATCGTCGTCACCCTCGCCGACGGGCGCATGTACGAGGCGGAGATCTCGGGCCTCGACGACTCCACCGACCTCGCCGTCATCACCCTCACCGACCCGCCGGACGACCTGGCGCCGGCCACCCTGGGCGACTCCGACGAGGTCGTGGTGGGCGACCCGGTCGTCGCCGTCGGCAACCCGCTCGGGCTCAGCTCCACGGTCACGACCGGCATCGTCTCGGCCCTGGACCGACCGGTGACGACGAGCGAGCAGTCCCAGCAGCCCGGTCAGCAGGGCACGACCGTGGTGACGAACGCCATCCAGGTCGACGCCGCGATCAACCCGGGCAACTCCGGCGGCCCGCTGTTCGACGCCACGGGCCGGGTCATCGGGATCAACAGCTCGATCGCCGCGATGTCCGGCGCCGCCGGCGGCTCCTCCGGCAGCATCGGGCTGGGCTTCGCCATCCCGGTCAACCTGGCCCGACAGGTCTCCGACCAGCTCATCGCCAACGGCGTCGCCGAGCACGCCTACCTCGGCGTCTCGATGTCGGACGGCACGGCGAGCACCGGCGAGGTCACCCGCACAGGCGCGCGGGTCGAGACCGTCCAGCCGAGCACGCCGGCCGAGTCGGCCGGGCTGCAGGTGGGCGACGTCATCACCGCGATCGACGGCGACCCGGTCGGTGGCGCCGAGTCCCTCACGGGCTACATCCGTCAGTACGCCAGCGGCGACGACGTCACGCTCACCGTCGTCCGCGACGGCGAGGAGACCGAGGTCAGCGCCACGCTCGCCACCCGCGAGGACCAGCTCTGACCGACGGGCCCGGCGCGTCGCGCGCCGGGCCGGTGGCTCGGCGTGAGCCCGCCGGAGCTCGGGGAGTGTGCGGCGCGGGTCAGACGAGCGCCTCGCGCATGGGCTGGAGCTTCGCCTCCGACTCGGCCAGCTCGGCGGCCGGGTCGGAGGCCGCCACCACCCCGCAGCCGGCGAACAGGCGGATCCGGTGGGGGTCGTCGGCGGCGATCTCGCCCGAGCGCAGCCCGATGCCCCACTCGCCGTCGCCGTCGGCCCCGATCCAGCCCACGGGCCCGGCGTACCGGCCACGGTCCATCCGCTCCGACTCGGCGAGGACGGCCAGCGCCGCGGGTGTCGGTGTCCCGCCCACGGCGGCGGTGGGGTGGAGCGCCGCGGCGAGCGCGAGCGAGGACGGCCCCGACCCGCCCGGGGTGTGGGTCCGGTAGGTGCTCGGATGACCCAGCGCCCCGTCGACGACCCCGGTGACGTCGCTGGCGAGGTGCATGACGTTGGGCAGGTGCAGGACGAAGGGCGCCTCGGGCACGTTGATGCTCGCGCAGTACGGCCGCAGCGCCCGCACGAGCGAGGCGACGGCCAGCTCGTGCTCCTCGAGGTCCTTCGACGACCGGGCGAGCTCGGCGGCGCGCCGCAGGTCGTCCGCGTCGTCGCCCGTGCGCCGGATCGTGCCGGCGAGCACCCGGCAGGCGGCCAGGCCCTTCTCCCGCCGCACGAGCAGCTCCGGCGTCGCCCCGACGAGCCGGTCGACGCTGAACGTCCAGCAGCCGGGGTACCCGGCGGCGAGCCTGCTGAGCAGGTGACGGACGTCGAGCGGCCGCTGGGCGGTGGCCACGACGTCGCGCGCCATGACGACCTTGGTGACCTCACCGGCCCGGATCCGTGCGATGACGCCGGCGACGGCGGCCGACCACTCCCGGGCGCTCAGCGCGCCGTCGGCGTAGCGCACCTCGCCGGGGGACGTGACGGGCGTGGGCGAGAGCGTGCGCGCGGTGGCGCCGACACGGGCGTGACCGACGTCGTCGACGCCCAGCTCGTCGACACCCAGCTCGTCGACACCCAGCTCGTCGACACCCAGCTCATCGGCCGCGGCACCCTCGGCGCGGACCGTGGTCAGCCAGGTCCGGCCCTCGCGCCGACCGAGCACGACCTCGGGCACCACGAGCACCCCGCCGGCCGGGGACCCTGCCGAGAAGGCGAAGGAGCCGAAGGCGACCGGACCCGTGCCGGGCAGCCGGACGCCGTCCTCGACGGTCATCGCCGAGACGGCCGCGACCCACGCCCGGTCGGCCGCGGCGATGCGGTCCGCGCCGGCCGTCTCGATCCGCAGCGCCTCGCCCCAGCCCACCACGCCCTCGCCGCGCCGGACCCACGAGAAGGTGAGCGCGGGGTCGGCGCGGGGCAGGGCGGCCAGGAGGTCCCCGACGTCGTCGATCTCCACCGTCCGCACGAACAGCTCGCGCGCCGCCGGGACGGCGCCGGGCTCGGGCGGGACGGGGCGGGGGTCGGTCGTGATCATCGCCCGCAACTCTAGGCTCCGGCGTGCGGGCGTGCCGATGGGATGATGTGCGCATGAGCCGAGCCAGCTTGGAGAAGAAGCCCCGTGAGGTCGCGGGCATGTTCGACGGCGTCGCCCCGCGCTACGACCTCACCAACGACGTCCTCTCCCTCGGGCAGGACCGGATCTGGCGGGTCGCGACGCGCAAGGCCGTCGGCGCACGTCCGGGCGACCGGGTGCTGGACCTGGCCGCCGGCACGGGCACCTCGTCGGAGGAGTACGCCGACCGCGGGATCGACGTCGTCCCCTGCGACTTCTCGACCGGGATGATGGCCGTGGGGAAGCGACGCCGGCCGGACCTGCCCTTCGTCGCCGGCGACGCGACCGCACTGCCGTTCGCCGACGAGAGCTTCGACGCCGTCACCATCTCCTTCGGGCTGCGCAACGTCGTCGACACCGACCGTGCGCTGCGCGAGATGCTCCGCGTCACCCGGCCGGGCGGTCGGCTGGTCATCTGCGAGTTCTCCCGGCCCACCTTCGCGCCCTTCCGGGCGGTGTACCACGGCTACCTCACCCAGGCGCTGCCGCGGGTGGCGTCCCTGGTGTCGTCCAACACCGACGCCTACACCTACCTGGCCGAGTCGATCGTCAGCTGGCCGGACCAGGTGGTGCTCGGCGGCATCATGCGGCGCGCAGGCTGGCACGACGTCGCCTACCGCAACCTCTCCGGCGGCATCGTCGCGCTGCACCGGGCCACGAGGCCGGCGTGACGGCGTGACGACGGCGGCCCCCGGATAGCCGAAAGCTCTGTCAGGGTGAATTCTCGTGGTGGTTGCAACACTGCTGGTCAGGTGGCCTCGGTGAGGAACTTGTCCATGGCTTCGGCCGGTGTTCGCCACTGTAGGCGTTTGCGTGGTCGGGCGTTGAGCTTGGCGGCGATGTAGTCGAGGTAGTCGGGCGGGAAGACCGAGAGGTCGCCGCCCTTGGGGAAGTACTGGCGCAGCAGGCCGTTGGTGTTCTCGTTCGTCCCTCGCTGCCACGGCGAGTGGGGGTCGCAGAAGTAGATCTGCAGCCCCGTCTCGGCGGTGACGAGCTCGTGCTTGGACATCTCGATGCCCTGGTCCCAGGTCAGGGAGCCCGCAGCGCCTTGGGCAGGGTCTGGATCTTGGCCGCCAGGGCGCTGGCAACGGTCGGTGCCGCGTGGTTCACGGGTAGGTGCAGCAGCATGGTGAACCCGGTCGTGCGCTCGACGAGCGTGCCGATCGCGGAGCCGTTGTCGTGGCCGACGATCAGGTCGCCCTCCCAGTGCCCGGGCACGGCCCGGTCCGCCGCCTCGGGCGGTCGGGCGCTGATGTGGATGTCCTCGGTGATGAAGGACCGGTTGGTGCGCCCGTCGAGGCGCTTGCGTGGTTGACGCAGGTACCGGCCGGTGCGCAGGTGTTTGGTCAGCTCACGGGTCAGCGCGCCGTGGGTCTGGAGATAGAGCGAGCGGTAGACCGCCTCGTGGCCGATGCGCATGGACTCATCCTCAGGGAAGTCCACGCGCAGGCGGTGACTGATCTGCTCCGGGGAGAAGTCCTCGGCCAGCTTGGCCTGGACGTAGGCGCGCAGCGCCTCGTTCGTCTCGACCTTCGACGGCTTGGGCCGCCGGGCCCGCTCCGCGGCCTTGGCGTGGGCGCGAGAGGCGCGGTAGCCGGTCTGCCGGGCGCCGACGTTACGAGCCAGCTCGCGGGTGATCGTCGAGGGGGAACGGCCCAGGAGCAGACCGATCCCTCGGGCCGAGACACCGCCGGCGTGCTCGAGGGAGATGACCTCCCGCTCCTCGAAGGAGAGGTAGCGGCCCGTGGGGTCTGCCAGCGACATCGGTGCCATTCCGCCAGCATCACGGAACCACCGGTGCGCCAACGTCAGGCTCGCCCCGACCGCCTCCCCGGCCGCCGCCGTCGAGACACCCCCGGCCACCAAACGCCAGAACTCCCGCTGCACCTCACGACGGACCGGAGGACGACAACCCATACGACACCTCGATTCTCAAGGTGTTGCATCCACCACGAGAACCCACCCAGGCATTGCCTGATGACATCTTCGGTGAGCGTGGTGAGCGTGGTGAGCGTGGTGAGCGTGGTGAGCGTGGTGACCGCGGTGACCGCGGTGACCGCGGTGACCGCGGCGGGCGTCACGGCCGGGGCCACGGGGCGGGTGGTGCCGTGGCCGGGGCGGCCAGGCAGATGCCACGGCCGAGAGGCGACGGCGCGGAACTAAGGACGACCTAACAAGACGGGTGCCGACGTGATTTGTAGACTCAACCAGTACGGGCCGCTCTGGCCCCCGAAGCTTTTCCTGGAGCGATGACGGTGGGATCTGGCATGTCCGAGGCGGACGCCGACGTCATCGTCGTAGGCGCCGGCCCCGGTGGCTCGGCCACCGCGCACTACCTCGCCCAGACCGGGCTCGAGGTGCTCCTGCTGGAGAAGGGCACGTTCCCGCGCGACAAGGTCTGCGGCGACGGCCTGACGCCCCGGGCGGTCGCCGAGCTCATCCGCATGGGCGTGCCCACGCCCGAGGACGAGGGCTGGATCCGCAACTGGGGCCTGCGGACCTACGGGGCCGGGTACCGCCTGGAGCTGCCCTGGCCCGAGCTCGCCGAGATGCCGGCCTACGGCCTCGCCCGCTCCCGCATGAACCTCGACGAGACCCTCGCCCGGCACGCGGTCGCCTCGGGGGCGACGCTCCGCGAGGGGATGTCCGTCACAGGCCCGGTCCGCCACGAGCGCTCCGGCCGGATCCTCGGCGTCACCGCCCGCCCGGTCGACGCCGCCGGACGGCGCAGCGGCGACGAGCTCACCCTGCGTGCGCCGCTGGTCGTCGACGCCGGCGGCGTCTCGGCACGCCTGGCCACCTCGATGGGCGTCGAGAAGAACATGAACCGCCCCATGGGCGTGGCCGTGCGCACCTACTTCCGCTCGCCCCGCCATGACGACCCGATGATGGAGTCGCACCTGGAGCTGTGGGACGGCAAGCCGGGAGAGTCGAACCTCATGCCCGGGTACGGATGGGTCTTCGCCCTCGGCGACGGCACCGTGAACGTCGGCCTGGGCTCCCTCTCCTCGACGGCGCGGCCCACCGGGCTGGACTACAAGACGATGTTCCGCACGTGGATGGAGAACGCGCCGGCTGAGTGGGAGCTGACGCCGGAGAACCAGATCGGCGAGCTGCGCAGCGCGGCCCTGCCGATGGCGTTCAACCGCAAGCCGCACTACACCCAGGGGCTCCTCCTGGTCGGGGACTCCGGCGGCATGGTCTCGCCCTTCAACGGCGAGGGGATCGCCTACGCGATGCAGGCCGGGCGCATCGCCGCCGACGTCATGTCGCAGGCCCTGGCCCGCAGCTCGGGGTACGCGCTGGAGAAGACGCTGCGCACCTACCCCAAGATCCTCGCCGAGGAGCTCGGCGGCTACTACAGCCTCGGCCAGGTCTTCGCCCGGATCATCGAGCACCCCGAGATCATGCGGATCTGCGTGCGGTACGGTCTGCCCCGGCCGACACTCATGCGGTTCGTCATGAAGCTCCTCTCCGACGGCTTCGACCGCCGCGACGGGGACTGGATGGACCGGCTCATCACGGCGCTGACGAAGATCGCCCCCGCCTCATGACCGACCGCACCGACACCCTGGGGACCCACAGGACCAAGGACCCAGGTCCGAACCCCTACGCTGAGAATGTCCGTTACCGGCAGGCGCCGACGGCACGCACGACCGTGGAGGCATCATGACCAACCCGTACGTCCCGCTGCTCATCATGATGGCGGTGGCGGCAGCGATGGCCCTCGGGGGCCTCGGGGCGAGCGCGGTCATCGGGCCCAAGCGGTACAACCGGGCGAAGGTGGCCAACTACGAGTGCGGCGTGGATCCCACGCCGCGGGCGCCCAGCGCCGGCCGCTTCCCGGTGAAGTACTACCTGGTCGCCATGACCTTCATCATCTTCGACATCGAGGTGGTCTTCCTCTACCCGTGGGCGGTGGCGTTCAACGAGCTCGCCACCTTCGGGCTGGTGGCCATGCTCGGCTTCATCTTCCTGATCACGGTGCCGTACGTGTACGAGTGGCGCCGCGGCGGGCTCGAGTGGGACTGAGGTAGGACTGATGGGTATCGAGGAGAAGGCACCGGCGGGCTTCATGCTCGGCTCGGTGGAGAAGATCGTCGGCCTCGCACGCAAGAGCTCCATGTGGCCCGTGACGATGGGCCTGGCGTGCTGCGCGATCGAGATGATGGCCACCGGCACGCCCCGCTTCGACATCTCCCGCTTCGGCATGGAGGTCTTCCGCGCCTCCCCGCGCCACGCGGACCTCATGATCGTCTCCGGCCGCGTCAGCCAGAAGATGGCCCCGATCGTGCGCAACGTCTACGACCAGATGCCCGAGCCCAAGTGGGTCATCTCCATGGGCGTCTGCGCCTCCTCGGGCGGGATGTTCAACAACTACGCGATCGTCCAGGGCGTGGACCACATCGTCCCGGTCGACATCTACCTCCCCGGCTGCCCGCCCCGGCCCGAGATGCTGCTCAACGCCATCCTCGCGCTGCACGAGCAGGTCCGGAACTCCCCGCTCGGCGTCAACCGCGTGGAGGCGGCCCGCAAGGCCGAGGAGGCCGCCCTGGCCGCCACCCCCACCCACCGGATGAAGGGACTGCTGGCGTGAGCGAGCGCAACGACGACAAGCAGTCGGCCGCCGACGCCGCCAAGCCCGGCAGCGCCACCGCCGGCATCGGGCAGTCCTCGACGGCCGCCGCCCTCGAGGGCGGGGCCCAGAACATCCCCGCCGGCCCGCTCGGCGGGCGCACCCAGCTCGAGGTCGTCGCCACCCGGCACGGCATGTTCGGCGCGGGGGAGTCGGGGGACACCTCGGGCTTCGGCGGGCTCGTCACCACCGTCGCCCTGCCGCCGGCCTCCGAGCGCCCCTACGGCGGCTGGTTCGACGAGGCCGTCGACATCCTCGTCGAGCTCCTCGCAGAGCAGGGCCTCGACCCCGACGCCGTCATCGAGCGGGTCGTCGTCGACCGCGGCGAGCTGACCCTCTTCATCGCCCGCGAGTACATCGTCACGGTGTGCCGCAACCTCCGCGACGACCAGGACCTGCGCTTCGAGCTGTGCCTGGGCGTCTCGGGCGTGCACTACCCCGGCGACGTCGGGCGCGAGCTGCACGCCGTCTACCACCTCATGTCGGTCACCCACCGCCACAACCTCCGCCTCGAGGTCGCGGCCCCCGACGCCGACCCGCACGTCCCGTCCGTCATCGACGTCTACCCGGGCAACGACTGGCACGAGCGCGAGACGTGGGACCTCATGGGCATCGTCTTCGACGGGCACCCCTCGCTCGCCCGCACCGCCATGCCTGACGACTGGGTGGGCCACCCGCAGCGCAAGGACTACCCGCTCGGCGGCATCCCCGTCGAGTACAAGGGTGCCGTCATCCCGCCGCCCGACACCCGGAGGTCGTACAGCTGATGTCCGCGTCCACCACCCGCCCCACCGCCGCCGGCCCCGCCGGCGAGGCGCCGGGCGCGCCGGAGTTCGTCGCCGAGGGCGGCGACTGGGCCGAGATCGCCGCCGAGGCCGAGCGCCTGGGCGAGGAGCGCATCGTCGTCAACATGGGCCCGGTGCATCCCTCCACGCACGGGGTGCTCCGCCTCATCCTCGAGCTCGACGGCGAGACGGTGCGCGAGCTGCGCGTCGGCACCGGGTACCTGCACACCGGTATCGAGAAGAACATGGAGTACCGTACCTGGACCCAGGGCGTGACGTTCTGCACCCGCATGGACTATGTCGCCCCGTTCTACCAGGAGGTCGCCTACTGCCTCGGGGTGGAGAAGCTCCTCGGCGTCACCGAGCAGGTGCCCGCCCGCGCCACCCTCATCCGGGTGCTCCTCATGGAGCTCAACCGGATCGCCTCCCACCTCGTGGCCATCGGCACCGGCGGCAACGAGCTCGGCGCGACGACGATGATGACGGTGGCCTTCCGCGGCCGCGAGGACATCCTGCGCATCTTCGAGCGCATCACCGGCCTGCGGATGAACCACGCCTACATCCGTCCCGGCGGCGTCGCCCAGGACCTGCCCCCGGGGACCACCGACTACGTCCGCGAGCTGCTGCCGAACATCCGCCTCTCGGTCAAGGAGCTGCAGGACCTGACGGTGGAGAACCCGCTGTTCAAGCTCCGCCAGCAGAAGGTCGGCTACATCTCCCTGGCAGGGTCGATGGCACTGGGCCTGACCGGGCCCTGCCTGCGTGCTGCCGGCCTCCCGCTCGACCTGCGCAAGGACCAGCCGTACTGCGGCTACGAGACCTTCGACTTCGACGTCCCGGTCCGCGACTACTCCGACCCGTACAACCGTACGATGGTCCGGTTCGAGGAGTGCTACGAGTCCATCAAGATCGTCGTCCAGGCTCTCGACCGCCTCGACGCCACGCCCGGCCCGGTCATGGTGGCCGACAAGAAGGTCGCCTGGCCCGCCCAGCTGTCCATCGGCAGCGACGGCCAGGGCAACTCCCCGGAGCACATCAAGGAGATCATGGGGACCTCCATGGAGTCCCTCATCCACCACTTCAAGCTCGTCACCGAGGGCTTCCGCGTCCCAGCCGGGCAGGTGTTCCAGCAGGTCGAGCACGCCAAGGGCATCCTGGGCGTCCACCTCGTCTCCGACGGCGGCACCCGCCCGTGGCGGGCGCACTTCCGGGACCCGTCCTTCGCCAACCTCCAGTCCACGGCGATGATGTGCGAGGGCGGCCAGCTGGCCGACGTCGTCGTCACCCTCGCCTCCATCGACCCCGTCCTGGGAGGGGTGGACCGCTGATGAGCGAGTCGTTCGCACCCGAGGCCGACGCGCGCCTGCGCTCCGAGGCCGCCGAGCTGATCTCGCGCTACCCGGACTCCCGGTCGGCGCTGCTGCCCCTGCTGCACCTCGTGCAGTCCGAGGACGGCTACGTCTCCCCGCGCGGCATCGCGCTGTGCGCGGAGCTGCTGGACCTGTCCCGCGCCGAGGTCTCCGCCGTGGCCACGTTCTACAGCCAGTACAAGCGCCACCCCAACGGCGAGTACACGGTCGGCGTGTGCACCAACGCGCTGTGCGCCGTCATGGGCGGCGACATCATCTGGGAGCGGCTCTCCGAGCACCTCGGCGTGGGCCACGACGAGACGACGGCGGACGGGCGGATCACCCTCGAGCAGGTCGAGTGCAACGCGGCCTGCGACTACGCCCCCGTGGTCATGGTCAACTGGGAGTTCTTCGACAACCAGACGCCCACGTCCGCGGTCGACCTCGTCGACCAGATCGCGGCCGGCCGGCCCGTGCACCCCACCCGCGGGGCGAACACGGTCGCCACGTTCAAGGAGGTCGAGCACGTCCTCGCCGGGTTCGAGGACGGCCGTGCCGACGAGGGCGTGGGCGCGGGGGAGGCCAGCCTCCTCGGGCTGCGCATCGCCCGGGACAAGGGATGGATCGCGCCGCGCGTCGTCGCCGACGGCGAGGCCGGCGGCCGGGCCGGCGGGGACTCGCAGGTGCCCACGGAGTCGGCTCAGGCTGCGGAGGACCTCACCTCGCCGCCGGTCGGCGTGGAGGGCTCCAGCGCCGACCGCCAGCCGGTCACCGAGCGCGACGTCTCGCCGGAGACGGTCCGCGACGAGCACAAGGGGAATGTCGAATGAGCCTCACCGAGCCGGGCCGGCTCACCCCGGTCCTCACCGACATCTGGGACGCCGAGCGGTCCTGGAAGCTCGACACCTACCGCGACCGCGGTGGCTACGAGGGCTGGCGCACGGCCCTGACGATGGCCCCCGAGGACGTCGTCGGCGTCGTCAAGGACTCGGGCCTGCGCGGGCGCGGCGGCGCCGGGTTCCCCACCGGGCTGAAGTGGTCGTTCCTGCCCAAGCCCGACGGCGGACCGCGCTACCTCGTGGTCAACGCCGACGAGTCCGAGCCGGGCACCTGCAAGGACGTCCCGCTCATGATGGCCAACCCCCACTCGCTCATCGAGGGCATGGCCATCACCTCCTACGCCATCGGCGGCAACGTCGCGTTCATCTACCTGCGCGGCGAGGTCGTCCACGTCTACCGCCGGCTCATGGCCGCGGTGCGCGAGGCCCGCGAGGCGGGTCTCATCGGCAAGGGCCTGGGCCCGAACGGCGACTACGACCTGGAGATCGTCGTCCACGCCGGCGCCGGTGCGTACATCTGCGGCGAGGAGACCGCCCTGCTCGACTCGCTGGAGGGTCGGCGCGGCCAGCCCCGCCTCAAGCCGCCGTTCCCCGCCGTCGCGGGCCTGTACGCCCGCCCGACCGTGGTGAACAACGTCGAGTCCATCGCCTCCGTGCCGGGCATCCTCGCCCACGGCAAGGACTGGTTCACCTCGATGGGCACGCCCAAGAGCACCGGTCACGGCATCTTCTCCGTCTCCGGGCACGTGCGGAACCCCGGCCAGTTCGAGGTCCCGTTCGGCATCACCATGCGCGAGCTCATCGAGCTGGCCGGCGGCATGCGCGAGGGCCGGAAGCTGAAGTTCTGGACCCCTGGCGGGTCCTCGACCCCGATCTTCACCGAGGCCGAGCTCGACGTCCCCCTCGACTACGAGGCCGTCGGGGCCGCGGGCTCCATGCTCGGGACCCGGGCGCTGATGGTCTTCGACGACACCACCTCCGTGGTGCGCGTCATCGCGCGGTGGACCGACTTCTACCAGCACGAGTCCTGCGGGAAGTGCACGCCCTGCCGCGAGGGCACCTACTGGATGAAGCAGGTCATGCATCGGCTCGAGGCCGGCAAGGGCCTGCCGAGCGACGTCGACCTCCTTCTCGACGTGGCGGGGAACATCGCCGGGCGCTCCTTCTGCGCGCTCGGCGACGCCTCCGCGACCCCCATCCAGAGCGGGATCAAGCACTTCCGCGCCGAGTTCGAGGCCGGGACGCACACGCCCGCCTGGGAGCTCTTCCCCTACGAGGCCTCCGCCCTCTTCAGCGAAGCAGGTGTCCGATGACAGCCACGACCGACCGCCCCACGACCGATGCCGTGGAGCTGCTGACGGTCACGATCGACGGCGTGGAGGTCCAGGTGCCCAAGGGCACCCTGATCATCCGCGCCGCCGAGCGCGCCGGGATCCAGATCCCGCGCTTCTGCGACCACCCGCTGCTCAAGCCCGCCGGGGCGTGCCGCCAGTGCCTCGTCGACGTGGCGATGCCGGACCGCGAGGGCAACGTCAAGCCGATGCCCAAGCCGCAGACCTCCTGCACGATGGAGGTCGCCCCGGGCATGGTCGTGGCCACCCAGCACACCTCCGACGTCGCCGACAAGGCCCAGCACGGGATCATGGAGTTCCTCCTGATCAACCACCCGCTGGACTGCCCCGTCTGCGACAAGGGCGGGGAGTGCCCCCTGCAGAACCAGGCCATGAGCAACGGCCGCTCCGCGACCCGGTTCGTCGACATCAAGCGGACGTTCCCCAAGCCGCTGAAGATCTCCACCCAGATCCTCCTCGACCGCGACCGCTGCATCCTGTGCCAGCGCTGCACGAGGTTCTCCGACGAGATCGCCGGCGACCCCTTCATCGCCCTCCAGGGCCGCGGCGGCGGCGCCCCCGGACGCGAGCGCCACGCCCTCAACGGATCCCAGATCGGCACCTTCGACTCCAAGGTGCTGGGCATCGCGGACGACGAGGTCCCGGTGGTCCGCGCCGTCGACCTCACCGGTCCCGACGGTGAGGCGGGCGTGGCCGGCTCGCTCTCCTCCGGCCCGCTCGGCGCGGCGGAGATGGACAGCTCGGGCCGCCCGTTCGCGTCGTACTTCTCCGGCAACACGATCCAGATCTGCCCCGTCGGGGCGCTGACCTCGGCGAGCTACCGCTTCCGGGCCCGCCCGTTCGACCTCGTCTCGACCGCGTCCGTCGCCGAGCACGACGCCGGCGGCTCCGACATCCGCGTCGACCACCGCCGCGGCACGGTCGTGCGCCGGCTCGCCGGCAACGACCCCGAGGTCAACGAGGAGTGGATCACCGACAAGGACCGCTTCGCCTTCACGTGGCAGAGCGCCCCGGACCGCCTCACCCTCCCGCTGGTGCGGGAGGAGGAGACCGGTGAGCTCGTGCCCACGAGCTGGTCCGAGGCGCTGGACATCGCCGCCACCGCGCTGGCCGCGGCCCGCGCCGACGGCGGGGTGGGCCTGCTCCCGGGTGGACGCCTCACCCTCGAGGACTCCTACGCCTGGTCGAAGTTCGCCCGGGTCGCCCTGGGCACCAACGACATCGACCACCGCTCGCGCGTGCACTCCGCGGAGGAGGCGCAGTTCCTCGCCCAGCACGTGGCCGGACGCGGCCTGGGCGTGACGTTCGGCGACCTCGAGCGCGCCGGGCAGGTCCTGCTCGTCGGCCTCGAGCCCGAGGAGGAGTCCGGCACGATCTTCCTGCGGCTGCGCAAGGGGATGCTCGCCGGCACCGTCAAGGTCGCCACGATCGCACCCTTCGCCACCCGCGGGGCCACCAAGATGCGCGCCCAGCTCGTCACGGCGGCCCCGGGCACCGAGCCGGAGGTCGTCGACGCCGTGCGCGCCGCGTCCTCCGAGCCCGAGCTCGCCGAGCTCGCCGCCCGGCTGGCGGCCCCCGGCGCGGTCATCCTCGTGGGTGAGCGCGCCGCCGCCGTGCGCGGCACCCTCACCGCCGTCGTCGCCCTGGCCGAGCGCACCGGCGCCCGGCTCGCCTGGGTCCCGCGCCGCGCCGGCGAGGTCGGCGCCGTCGAGGCCGGCCTGCTGCCCGGGCTCCTGCCCGCCGGCCGCCAGGTCGCCGACGCCGGCGCCCGGATCGACGCCGGCGCCGTCTGGGGTGTCGAGCAGCTGCCCGGCCAGCCCGGCCGGGACGTCACCGGCATCCTGCGCGCTGCCCGCGAGGGGGCGCTCAAGGCGCTCGTCGTCGGCGGTGTCGAGCCGCTCGACCTGCCCGACCCGGCCCTGGCCCGCGAGGCCCTCGCCGCCGTCGGGTTCGTCCTCCAGCTCGAGGTGCGCCGCTCGGAGGTCACCGAGCACGCCGACGTCGTCCTGCCCGTCGCGCCGCCGGCGGAGAAGGCCGGCACGTTCGTCAGCTGGGAGGGTCGCCGCCGTCCGTTCGGCCAGGTCCTGGTCTCCCGGTCGATGTCGGACCGTCAGGTCCTGCAGAGCCTCGCCGCCGAGATGGGCGTGGACCTGCGCGTGGGCGACCTCACGGCCCTGCACGCCGAGCTCGGCGAGCTCTCCGGCTGGGAAGGTGCCCGACCCGGCGCCCCCGAGGTGGCCCCCGCCGCCCTGCCGGCGCCCGGCACGGGCGAGGCCGTCCTGGCCACCTGGAAGCTCCAGCTCGACTCCGGACGCCTCCAGGACGGCGAGCCGCACCTCGCCGGCACCGCCCACCGCCCGGTCGCCCGGGTCTCGGCGGCGACCGCCGCCGGTCTCGGCCTGGCCGAGGGCGCCCCGCTGACCGTCACGGGTCCCGCGGGGAGCGTCACCCTGCCCGTCTCGATCACCACCATGCCCGAGCACGTGGTGTGGCTGCCGCAGAACTCGCCCGGCTCCAGCGTCCACGCCATGCTCGGTGCGGGCGCCGGCGCGGTCGTCACGCTCTCGGCCAAGGAGGACCGATGACCACGCTGCTGCCGGCCACCGCCGCGCTGCCCTCAGCGGACTTCAGCCAGGACACCTGGTGGATCGTCCTGCTCAAGGCGGTCTTCATCCTCGTGTTCCTCCTGCTGTCGGTGCTCATGGCCCTGTGGGTCGAGCGCCGCGGACTGGGACGGATGCAGACCCGTCCGGGCCCCAACGTCCACGGCCCCATGGGCCTCCTCCAGGCCGTCGGCGACGCGCTCAAGCTGGTCCTCAAGGAGGACTTCACGATCAAGGGCGCGGACAAGATCGTCTTCGTCCTGGCGCCCTTCATCGCCGCGTTCTCCTCGTTCATGGTCTACGCCGTGCTGCCGTTCGGTCCGGCGGTGTCGATCTTCGGCGTCACCACCCCGCTCCAGCTCACCGACATCCCCGTCGCGGTCCTGTACATCCTGGCGATCACCTCCTTCGGGGTGTACGGCCTGGTGCTGGGCGGCTGGTCCTCGAACTCGACCTACCCTCTGCTCGGCTCGGTGCGCTCCTCGGCCCAGGTCATCTCCTACGAGCTGAGCATGGGCCTGTCGCTCGTGAGCGTCTTCCTCGTCTCCGGCTCGATGTCGACGTCGCAGATCGTCGATGCGCAGACCCAGCTGTGGTGGGTCGTCGCCCTGCTGCCCGCGTTCGTCGTCTACTACATCTCCATGGTCGGGGAGGTCAACCGCCTCCCGTTCGACCTGCCCGAGGCCGAGGGCGAGCTCGTCGCCGGCCACATGGTCGAGTACACGTCGATGAAGTTCGCGTGGTTCTTCCTCGCCGAGTACATCAACATGTTCAACGTCTCCGGCGTGGCGGTCACCCTCTTCCTCGGCGGCTGGCGCGCCCCGTGGCCCCTGTCGACCTTGGGTGACGGTGTCCTCAACACCGGCTGGTGGCCGATGCTGTGGTTCGTGGCCAAGGTCTGGGTGGTCATGTTCACGATGATCTGGATCCGCGGCACGCTCCTGCGCCTGCGCTACGACCAGTTCATGAAGCTGGGCTGGAAGGTCCTCATCCCCGTCGCGCTGGTGTGGCTCGTCCTCGTCGCCGTGGTCCAGGGCGTGCGCCAGTTCACCGACACCGACCTCACGACGATGTTGCTGTGGATCGCCGGGGTCTTCGCCGTGCTCATGGTGGTGCTGCTGGTGTGGCCGGCCGGCAAGGACGACGAGCCCGCGGAGGAGGCGCCGGCCACGCGCGCCGACATCGTCCCCGGCACCAGCGACTTCGACGCGTTCGCCGGCGGCTACCCCGTCCCGCCGATGCCCGGCCAGGTGCTCCCGCCCTCGCCGCGGCGCGCCCGGCGCGAGGCCGCCGCCATGGCCGCACAGACCCAGGAGAAGGAGGGCCACGATGGCTGAGGACAACGGCGGCGCGCTCGGTCGCCGCGACCGGCGCCGCGGCGAGGTCGCCAGGTTCGACCCCACAGCGCTCGGACCGGCGCAGAAGGGCCCGGTCGGGCAGTTCTTCGCCCCGGTCGCGGGCTTCGGGGTGACGATCTCGTCGATGTTCCGGCCGATCGTGACGGAGCAGTACCCCTTCGAGAAGGTCCCCACCCAGCCGCGCTACCACGGTCGTCACCAGCTCAACCGCTACGCCGACGGCCTCGAGAAGTGCATCGGGTGCGAGCTGTGCGCCTGGGCGTGCCCCGCCGACGCGATCTACGTCGAGGCCGGCAACAACACCCCCGACGCCCAGTTCTCGCCGGGCGAGCGGTACGGCCGCGTCTACCAGATCAACTACCTGCGGTGCATCTTCTGCGGGCTGTGCATCGAGGCGTGCCCCACCCGGGCGCTGACGATGACCAACGAGTACGAGCTCGCCGGGCCCACCCGCGAGGGCCTCATCTACGAGAAGCAGGACCTCCTGGCGCCCATGCTCGAGGGGATGCTCGCCGCCCCGCACCCCATGGCCGAGGGCACCGACGACGACGACTACTACCGCGGCGAGATCACCGGACCGACCGAGGACCAGGTCGCCTGGGTGCGCGAGCGGCGCGCCGGCGACCCCACCCTCGGCACGGCCCGCGTCGCCTCGCCCGTGGGGGGGAGCACCAAGTGACCACGCTGCCCGCCGTCCTGCCGGCGACCCTGGCCCAGACCGGCACGGTCAGCGGCGGCGAGACCCTGCTCTTCTGGGTCCTCGCCCCGATCATGGTGCTGGCGGCCCTCGGCCTGGTGTTCGCCCACAAGGCCGTCTACGCAGCCCTGTGCGCCGTCGTGGTGATGATCTCCCTGGCGTTCCTCTACGTCGCCCAGGGCGCCCCGTTCCTCGGCGTCGCCCAGGTGGTGGTCTACACCGGCGCGATCATGATGCTGTTCCTCTTCGTGCTCATGCTCGTCGGCGTCGACGCCTCGGACTCCCTGCACGAGACGATCAAGGGCCAGCGCTGGGTCGCGGCCCTGGCCGGCCTCGGGCTCGCGCTGGTGCTCGTCGGGCTCGTCGTCACGACGACGATGCCCGACCCGGTCGGGATCGAGGCGGCCAACGCCGACTCCAACCCCGTGGGGGTCGCCCGGCTCATCTTCTCCGACCACGTGCTGACGATGGAGCTGACCGGGGCGCTGCTCATCACCGCCGCGCTCGGCGCGGTGACCCTCACCCACCGCGACCGGCTCACCGCGCGGCTGTCCCAGAAGGACGTCGCGGACGCCAAGATGCGCGCGTTCGCCGAGTGGGGCGCCTCGATCGCCCAGCAGCCCGCCCCCGGCGTGTACGCGCGGTCCAACGCCGCCAGCGTGCCCGCCCTGTCCGCGGCGGGGCAGCCCATCGAGGACTCGGTGCCGCGCGTGCTGCGCATCCGCGGCCAGCAGGTGTCCATCGGTGAGGTCGCACCCGAGGTCGTCGAGGCGGTCGCCCGCCGCCGCGGAGCCACGCCCACGGCCGCCGACGTGCCCCAGTCCGGGCTGCCCGGCATGCCGGGCGAGCCGCCGCCGGCCCTGCCCGCGGCGCGCCAGACCCCGGCCCTGACCGAGAACGCCGAGGACGGTAACCGATGAGCCTGCTCAACTACCTGGTGCTCTCGGGCATCCTCTTCGCCATCGGTGCCACCGCGGTGCTGCTGCGCCGCAACGCCATCGTGGCGCTGCTGGGCGTGGAGATCATGCTCAACTCCTCCAACCTCGCCCTGGTGACCTTCGCCCGCCTCCACGGCAACCTCACGGGTCAGGTGATCGCCTTCTTCGTCATGGTCGTCGCCGCCGCGGAGGTCGTGGTCGGCCTGGCGATCATCGTGTCCATCTTCCGAACCCGCAGGTCCGCGTCGGTCGACGACGTCAACCTGCTGAAGAACTGACCGGGAAGGCGTGAACACCACCATGCTGGGTTCTCTCACCGTGCCCACGGCCCTCCCGCTGGCCCTGCCGGGCGCCGTCGCCGAGCCGTCCGCCGCCTCCGGCGCCGCGTCGCTGGCCTGGCTCCTCGTCGCCGTGCCGCTGCTCAGCGCGGGCCTGCTGCTCGTCGCCGGACGCCGCGCCGACCGCTGGGGCCACTGGCTCGGGGTGCTCGCCTCGGCGGCGTCCTTCGTCGTCGGGCTCCTCGTCATCCTCCAGCTCCTCGGGCTCCCCGCCGAGGAGCGGGTCATGGACGTCCACCTCTTCAGCTGGATCCCGGCCGGGGACCTCAGCGTCGACGCCGGGATGCGGGTCGACCCGCTGTCGATGACCTTCGTCATGCTCGTGACGTTCGTCGGCACGCTCATCCACATCTACTCCGTGGCCTACATGGAGCACGACCACGACCGGCGCCGGTTCTTCGCCTACCTCAACCTCTTCGTCGCGGCCATGCTCCTGCTCGTCCTCGCCGACAGCTACGTGCTGCTCTTCGTCGGCTGGGAGGGCGTGGGCCTGGCGTCGTACCTGCTCATCGGGTTCTGGAACTACCGCACCGACTACGCCGTCGCCGCGAAGAAGGCGTTCGTCATGAACCGGGTGGGCGACGTCGGCCTGCTCCTGGCGATGATGACGATGTTCGCCGCGTTCGGCGCCGTGGATTTCGCCACGGTCTTCAGCTCCGCCGCCGGCGCGGGGGAGGGGCTCCTCACCGCGATCGGGCTCCTCCTCCTGCTCGCCGCGACGGGCAAGTCGGCCCAGTTCCCGCTCCAGGCCTGGCTCGGCGACGCCATGGCCGGCCCGACGCCGGTCTCGGCGCTCATCCACGCCGCCACCATGGTCACCGCCGGCGTCTACCTCGTGGTGCGCTCCGGCCCGATCTACGACGGGGCACCGACCGCGCTGCTCGTCGTGGCGATCGTCGGCGCCATCACGCTGCTGTTCGGTGCGATCGTCGGTTCCGCCAAGGACGACATGAAGAAGGTCCTCGCGGCCTCGACGATGTCCCAGATCGGCTACATGATGCTCGGCGCGGGCCTGGGTCCCGTCGGCTACGCGTTCGCCGTCTTCCACCTCGTGACCCACGGCTTCTTCAAGGCCGGGATGTTCCTCGGGGCCGGCTCGGTCATGCACGGCATGAACGACCAGGTGGACTTGCGCCGGTTCGGCAACCTCTCGAGGTTCATGAAGATCACCTGGATCACCTTCATGATGGGGTGGCTCGCGATCCTCGGCGTCCCGCCGTTCTCCGGCTTCTGGAGCAAGGACAAGATCATCGAGTCCGCCTACGTGGGCGAGGGCTGGCAGCCCTGGGTGCTCGGCACCGTCGCGCTGCTCGGCGCCGGGATCACCGCGTTCTACATGTCCCGCATGTTCTTCATGACCTTCCACGGCAAGGCGCGGTGGACCACCGCCGAGGAGGGTGCCGAGCAGGATCCGCACGAGTCCCCGGCCCTCATGACGGTCCCCATGATCATCCTCGCGGTGGGCTCGGTCGGGCTGGGCTGGATCATGGCCGCCGGTGACGGCTTCGTCACCTGGCTCGAGCCGGTCACCGGCACCGTCGAGCACCACGAGCCCGTGCTCCCGGTGCCCGTCATCGTGGGCGCCACCATCGTGCTCGTCCTCCTCGGCGCGTTCCTGGCCTGGCGTCGCTACGGCGCCGCCGAGGTGCCGGTGGTGGCGCCGGCGGGCTCGCCGCTCGTCGTCGCGGCCCGCAACGACCTGTACCAGGACGCCGTCAACGAGGGCGTCTTCATGCGGCCGTCCCAGTACCTCACCCGCTCACTCGTCTACGCCGACTCCGCCGTCGTCGACGGGGCCGTCATGGGGGTGGCCCGGGGGACCTCGGGCACCGGCCGCGTCCTGGCCCGGCTCCAGAACGGTTACGTCCGCACCTACGCCGCGACGATGCTCGCCGGTGTGGTGCTCGCCCTGGTCGTCGTCCTCGCCTCGCGCGTCTAGGGCACAAAGGAAGAGGTAGAGGAAGTTGCAGACTATGAACGAGGCCTTCCCGTGGCTGACGGTCCTCATCGCACTCCCGGCCGCGGCCGCCCTGCTGCTGTGGCTCGTGGCTCCGCTGCACCGGGTGGCACGGCCCTTCGCCCTGGCCGTGTCCTTGCTCGAGCTCGCCCTCGCCGTCGTGGCGGCGACGCAATTCGACGTCGCTGCCGCCGGGGAGGTCCAGCTCGGTGAGGTCACCCCGTGGATCCCGCAGCTGGGCGTCTCGTGGGCGCTGGGCGTCAACGGGCTCGGCCTGGTCATGGTCCTGCTCGCGGTGGCGCTCGTGCCGCTGGTCGTCCTCGCCGCATGGCGCGACCAGGAGGTGGCCGTGCCGGGCACGGTCGTCGAGCGGCGCCAGATGGGCTACGTCGCGCTCGTGCTCCTCCTCGAGGCGCTCATGGTGGCGGTCTTCGCCGCCCGGGACGTGTTCCTCTTCTACGTGCTGTTCGAGGCGATGCTCATCCCGGTCTACTTCCTCGTGGGCAGCTACGGCGGGCCCCGCCGGCGCACCGCGGCCCTGAAGTTCCTCCTGTACTCCCTCGCGGGCGGGCTCATCATGCTCGTCGGCGTCGTCGCGGTGTACCTCGCCGGGCCCGGGGGCGAGCAGGGCTTCCTCGTGGACTCCCTCGCCGGCAACCTCACCACGAGCGTGTGGGGCGAGCGGCTGCTGTTCCTCTC
Organism: Georgenia muralis; assembly: GCF_003814705.1. Classification (NCBI taxonomy): domain Bacteria; kingdom Bacillati; phylum Actinomycetota; class Actinomycetes; order Allobogoriellales; family Allobogoriellaceae; genus Georgenia; species Georgenia muralis. The sequence goes on from NZ_RKRA01000001.1 coordinate 2,182,446, forward strand.
GTTCTTCATCGCATTCGCGATCAAGGCGCCGATGTGGCCGGTGCACACCTGGCTGCCGGACACGGCGCAGCAGGCTCCGGCCGGCACGTCGGTCCTGCTCGTCGGCGTCCTGGACAAGGTCGGCACCTTCGGGATGATCACCCTGACGATCCCGCTCTTCCCCGCGGCCGCCGAGTGGGCCGCGCCGGTCATCATCGCCCTCGCACTCGTCTCGATCATCTACGGCGGGCTGCTGGCCGTGGGCCAGCGCGACATCATGCGGATGATCGCCTTCACCTCGGTCAGCCACTTCGGCTTCATCGTCCTGGGCATCTTCGTCCGCGAGGAGGTGGCGCTGGCCGGCGCGATGGTCTACATGGTCACCCACGGCGTCTCCACCGGGGCGCTGTTCTTCGCGGCCGGGTTCCTCACCGGCCGCGGTGGCACCCAGCAGATCCCCGCTTACGGCGGCATGCAGCGCGTCACCCCCGTCCTGGCCGGCACGTTCCTCGTCGCCGGCCTCGCCACGATCGCCCTGCCCGGCCTGAGCGGGTTCGTCCCGGAGTTCCTCGTGCTCCTGGGCACCTTCCGGGTCTCGGTCGTCGCCGGCGTCGTCGCCGTCCTCGGTGTCATCATCGCCGCGCTGTACATCCTGCTGCCGTACCAGCGGATCTTCACCGGCCCGCCCCAGGAGAGCCTCCTGGCGGTGCGCGACCTGCGGGCCCGGGAGAAGTGGGTGGTCGGCCCGCTCGTGGCCGCGATGCTCGCACTCGGCTTCTACCCCGCCCCGGTCATCGACGCCGTGACCCCCCTGGCCGCGCAGCTCGCCCTCGACCAGCCCAGCTCCGTGGGGTCCGCCGACGCGGCCCACCTGCCGGCGTCCACCGCCGGGACGCACGAGGAGAACAAGTGAACACGTTCGTCGCACCCACCGTCGAGTGGGCGGCCCTGACCCCGATCCTCATCGTCCTGGGGGCCGCCGTCCTCGGTGTCCTCCTCGAGGCCTTCGTACCGCGGCCGGCCCGCCGGGCCGTGCAGCTGGTGCTGAGCCTGCTCGCCACCGCCGCCGCGCTCGTCGCCGTCGTGTGGCGCTGGACGGTCGTCGAGGCCGAGGGTCCGCGCGAGATCGTCGGCGGCGCGCTCATCGAGGACGGTCCGACCCTGGCGTCCCAGGCGATCCTCGCGCTCGTCGGGTTCCTCGGGCTCCTCGTCATCGCCGACCGGACCGAGTCGGGCGAGGGCGCGTTCGTGGCCATGGCTGCCTCGCGGCCCGGCTCGCCCGAGGAGGCGGACTCCACCCGCGCGGCCTGGGTCCAGACCGAGGTCTTCCCTCTGACCATGTTCGCCCTGACCGGGATGCTGGCCTTCCCGGCCGCCGGCGACCTGCTGACCCTCTTCGTGGCGCTGGAGGTGCTGTCGCTGCCGCTGTACGTCCTCGCGGGCATGGCGCGGCGCCGCCGCCTGCTGTCCCAGGAGGCTTCCCTGAAGTACTTCCTCCTCGGGGCGTTCGCCTCCGCGTTCGTCATCTTCGGCATCGCCCTGCTCTACGGCTACTCCGGGTCAGTGCGGCTGGCCGACCTCGCGCAGGCGGTCCCGGCGACCGTGGGCCTGGACTGGCTCCTGCTCGGCGGCTCGGTCCTGGTCATCGTGGGCCTGCTGTTCAAGGTCGGCGCCGTGCCCTTCCACGCCTGGACCCCCGACGTCTACACCGGCGCCCCCACCCCGGTGACGGGGTTCATGGCGGCCGCGACCAAGGTGGCGGCCTTCGGGGCGCTCCTGCGCTTCGTCTACGTCGTCGTGCCGGACCTCGGCTGGGACCTCGCCCCGTTCATGTGGGCGGTGATCATCCTCACCATGCTCGTCGGCACGGTGCTCGGCATCATCCAGACCGACGTCAAGCGGATGCTGGCGTACTCCTCGATCGCCCACGCCGGCTTCGTGCTCATCGGCGTCATCTCGCTGCGGTCGCAGGGCATCTCCTCGGTCCTCTTCTACCTCCTCGCCTACGGCCTGGCGACGGTCGGCGCGTTCGCGCTGGTCACCCTCGTGCGCGAGCGTGACACGGAGGGCAACGTCACCGGCGAGGCGACGCACCTGTCCCAGTGGGCGGGGCTCGGGCGGCGCAGCCCTGCCGCAGCCGTCGCGATGGTGGTGTTCCTGCTCTCATTCGCGGGCATCCCGCTCACCGGCGGCTTCATCGGGAAGTTCGCGGTGTTCTCCGCCGGCGTCGACGGCGGGGCCTGGGTCCTCGTCCTCCTGGCCGTGCTGGCCTCGGCCGCGACGGCGTTCTTCTACGTGCGCCTCGTCGTGCTCATGTTCTTCACCGAGCCCGACGGCGAGACCACCGCGGTGGTGGCCTCGGAGGGCCTGACCACGGTGGCGGTGGGCGTCGCCGTCGTCGGCACCGTGCTGCTCGGTGTCCTGCCCGGCCCGGTGCTCGACCTCGCCGCGCAGGCGGCGGTGTTCCTTCCTTGAGTACCGTTCCCCTCGTGACGACCATCCTCCCCCTGGGGGACGCCGAGCTCGAGGCCCGGCTCCAGCCGGCCATGACCGCGGTGGAGGAGCGGCTGCGAGCCGCCGTGGCCGGCGCCGACGCGCTCGTCGACGCCCCGACGGCGCACCTGGCCGCGGCGGGCGGAAAGCGGCTGCGGCCGCTGCTCACCCTGCTGGCCGCCCAGCTGGGGGAGGGCGCCGGCGACGACGTCCTCACCGCCGGCGTCGCCGTCGAGCTGACCCACCTCGCCACCCTGTACCACGACGACGTCATGGACTCCGCGCCCATGCGGCGTGGGGCGCCCGCCGCCCACGAGGTGTGGGGCAACTCCGTGGCGATCCTCACCGGGGACCTGCTCTTCGCCCGCGCGTCCCAGATGGTCGCCTCCCTCGGCCCGGACGCCGTGCTGGTCCACGCCGAGACCTTCGAGCGCCTGTGCCTGGGCCAGCTCCACGAGACCCTGGGGCCCGCCGACGGCCAGGACGCCCGCGCCCACTACATCCAGGTCCTCGCGGACAAGACCGGCTCCCTCATCGCCACGTCCGCGCGCTACGGCGCGACGTTCTCCGGCGCGGGCGCCGAGGTCGCCGAGGTCATGGCCCGCTACGGCGAGAAGGTCGGCGTGGCCTTCCAGCTCGCCGACGACGTCATCGACCTCTCGGCCGACGCCGCCACGACCGGCAAGACCCCCGGCACGGACCTGCGTGAGGGGGTCGACACCATGCCGGTGCTGCTGCTGCGCGAGCGCGCCGCCGCCGGCACCCTCGACGAGGCCGGCACCGCCGTCCTGACCCGGCTGGGCACCGACCTGGGCTCCGACGAGGACCTGCGTGCCGTCGTCGCCGGGCTGCGCGACCACGAGGTCGTCGCCGAGGCCAAGGCGCTGGCCACCGCGTGGGCCCACGACGCCGTCGCCGAGCTCGCGCCGCTGCCAGCCGGGCCGGTCAAGGACGCCCTCGGCGCCTTCGCCTCCCTGCTCGTGGACCGCCTGGCCTGACGCGCCCTCAGGCGCGCACCAGGCGCCGGCGGGTCCGCTCGGCGCGCGCGCCGTCGACGCTGAGCACGACGATCGCGGCCCACACCAGCGCGAACCCGGCCCACCGCTCCGGCGGCATCGGCTCGTGGAAGAGCGCCACGCCCACCGCGAGCTGGAGGGCGGGAGTGAGGTACTGGAGCATGCCGATGACGCTCAGCGGGAGCCGGCGGGCGGCCGCGCCGAACAGCAGCAGGGGCACCGCCGTGAGCGGCCCGGACGCGACGAGGAGCGCCGTCAGGCGCGTGTCTGCGCCGGCGACGCCGACCACCCCGGCGCCCGTCGCGCCCAGGACGACGAGGTAGCCCACCGCCAGCGGGAAGAGGGCGGCGGTCTCCACGGTCAGGCCGGCCAGGGCGCCCACGGTCCGGCCCACGCGGTTCTTCACCAGCGAGTACAGGCCGAAGGTCGCGGCCAGGGTGAGGGAGATCCACGGCAGCTTGCCGTAGCCGACCGCGATGACGACGACGGCCGCTCCGCCGATCGCGGTCGCCACCCACTGCATCGGGCGCAGGCGCTCCCCGAGGACCACGACGGCGAGGAGGACGGTGACGAGCGGGTTGATGAAGTAGCCCAGCGCGGCGTCCACCGTGCGGCCGGTGTTGACCCCGTACACGTAGACGAGCCAGTTCGCCGCCACCAGCGCCGCGCCGAGGGAGAGCACCGCCAAGGTCCGGCCCGAGCGCAGTACGGGGCGCAGGGTCCGCAGCGCACCGGTCACGGCGAGCAGGCCGACGCAGAACACGAGGCTCCACGCCGCACGGTGCGCGACGATCTCGAGCGCGCCCGCCTCCTCCAGGAGGCGGAAGTACAGGGGGAAGGCGCCCCACATGAGGTAGGCGCCCAGGCCGTAGGGCAGGCCGCCGGTGGGCGTCGCGTCGGTCGTCCGTCGGCCCGGTACGGCCCCGGGGGTGGTGGGGGAGTGGCTCACCCACGCACTCTGGCAGATCGGCGGGCCGGGGTGTGACGGGCGCCGAACGACGCCGGACGCCCGCCGTCCTAGACTGGTCGCTGGACTTCCGAGGGCCGTGCGCAGCGCCGACGGCCCGGCACCCCGTACGAGAGGCACCCGTGACCAGCTCCCGCCCGTTGTCCGTCGCGCTCGTCGGCGCCGGTCCGGCCGGCATCTACGCCGCCGACATCCTGTCCAAGTCAGGGCTCGAGGTGTCCATCGACCTCTTCGAGCGGCTGCCCGCCCCGTTCGGCCTGGTGCGCTACGGCGTCGCCCCGGACCACCCGCGGATCAAGCAGATCATCGTGGCGCTGTACAAGATCCTCCAGCGCGGGGACATCCGGCTGGTCGGGAACGTCGACGTCGGCAAGGACGTCTCCCTGGCGGACCTGCAGCGGCACTACGACGCGGTGATCTTCTCCACCGGCTCCGACCGCGACGCCCCCCTGAACATCCCTGGGATCGAGCTGCCCGGCAGCTACGGCGCCGCGGACTTCGTCTCCTGGTACGACGGTCACCCCGACGTCCCGCGCACGTGGCCGCTCGAGGCCCGGGAGGTGGCGGTGCTCGGCGTCGGCAACGTCGCGCTCGACGTGGCGCGGATCCTCGCCAAGCACGCGCGCGACCTCATGGTCACCGAGATCCCCGAGAACGTCGCCCAGGCGCTGTCCGCGAGCCCCGTCACCGACGTGCACGTCTTCGGCCGGCGCGGCCCGGCGCAGGTGAAGTTCACCCCGCTGGAGCTGCGCGAGCTGGGCAAGGTCCCGGACGTCGACGTCGTCGTCTACGACGAGGACTTCCAGTTCGACGAGGGCTCCGAGGAGGCCATCCGGTCCTCGAACCAGACCAAGCAGGTCGTCAAGACCCTCATGGACTGGACGCTCAAGGACCCCGCCGAGCGCACCGCCGCACGCCGCATCCACCTGCACTTCATGCACCGGCCCGTCGAGGTGCTCGGCTCCGACCGCGTCGAGGGCATCCGCACCGAGCGCACCGAGCTCACCGGCGACGGCAGCGTGCGGGGCACGGGGGAGTTCGTGGACACCCCCGTCCAGGCCGTCTACCGGGCGGTGGGGTACTTCGGCTCGCCCGTCCCGGGCCTGCCCTTCGACGAGCGGTCGGGCGTCATCCCCAACACCGAGGGCCGGGTTCTCGGCGACGACGGCGACTACCTCACCGGCGTGTACGCCACCGGCTGGATCAAGCGCGGCCCCGTGGGGCTGATCGGCTCGACGAAGTCCGACGCCCAGCAGACGATCGCGCACCTCGTCGAGGACGCCCGGGCCGGCCTGCTCCGGGCGCACGGCGACGCCGTCGGCCACGAGGCGATGCTCGCCGAGCTCGACGCGGCAGGTGTGCGGTACACCACGTGGGAGGGCTGGGAGCTCCTCGACGCGTTCGAGCAGCAGCTCGGCCAGGCCTACGAGGGGGTCGAGCGTGAGCGCGTCAAGGTGGTCGAGCGCGAGACGATGACGGCGATCTCCCGCGGCGAGGAGCACGACGGCCGCCTGCTCTGAGCCGACCCGTCCGGCCGGATGCGCGCCGGAACCCCGGACGGGCGTCGATCGTTGTGGTCGGTGGTGGCACACCGGCCCGGCCGAGGAGAGGATCGTGGATGAGGCACCACAACGGCCTGAAGACGACGTTGCTGTTCGGGGCGATGTGGGCGCTCATGCTCGGCATCGGCGCCCTCGTCGCCAACGGGACCGGCCGGTCGGCCTTCATCTGGGTCTTCGCGGTCATCGGCCTGGCCACGACCTTCTACGGCTACTGGAACTCCGACAAGCTCGCCATCCGGGCGATGCGGGCCCGGCCGGTCAGCGAGGCCGAGGCGCCCGGCTACCACGCCATCGTCCGTGAGCTCGCGACGGCGGCCCGCCAGCCGATGCCCCGGCTCTACATCGCACCCACCGCCCAGCCCAACGCCTTCGCCACCGGGCGTAACCCGCGCAACGCCGCCGTGTGCTGCACGGAGGGCATCCTCCAGATGCTCGAGCCGCGCGAGCTGCGCGGCGTGCTCGGGCACGAGCTCATGCACGTGTACAACCGCGACATCCTCACCTCGTCGGTGGCCGCGGCGTTCGCGGGGGTCATCACCTCGGTCGCGCAGTTCATGCTCTTCTTCGGCGGCCGTGACCGCAACGCCAACCCGCTCGCCCTGCTCGCGACGGCGCTGCTCGCCCCGATCGCCGCCAGCCTCATCCAGCTGGCGATCTCCCGCACGCGTGAGTACGACGCCGATGAGGACGGCGCGCAGCTCACCGGCGACCCGCTGGCGCTGGCCTCCGCGCTGCGCAAGATCGAGGCGGGGACGAGCGCCCGGCCGCTCCAGCCGACGCAGCGGCTGGAGAACGTCAGCCACATGATGATCGCGAACCCCTTCCGGGGCGGCGGGGCCGCGCGGATGTTCGCGACCCACCCGCCCATGGCCGAGCGGATCGCGCGGCTGGAGCGCCTGGCCGGGTACTGAGCCGGTAGCGTGCCCCCGTACCGCGAGCGACCGACGTCGACGACCGCCTGACGGCCGTGCGCCGAGCGCCCGCCAGGTCGCCTGGCAGGCTCGCGAGCTCTACGGGTTCCTCCACGTCGGGATGAACACGATGACCGACGCCGAGCGGGGGACCGGCCGGGAGGACCCGGCGCTCTTCGACCCGCCCGACGGCGACGACGACGCACTCCGTCGCCGCGCCACCCTGGCGGGCGGGCCGTGGCGACCTCGTCGGTGAGGTCGCCGACGCCGCCCGCCGGCACGGGCTCGCCCTCGGCGTCTACCTCTCGCCGCGGGCGCGTGGCACGTCTACGACTGGGCGCGGTACCAGGCCGTCGTCCGGGACCTGCAGCCCGACGCCGTCATCAGCGTGTGCGGGCCCGACGTGCGCTGGTGCGGCAACGAGGCCGGGCACACGCGCCGCGACGAGTGGAGCGTGGTCCCACGGGCCCTCCAGGACGCCGAGCGCACCGCCGGCCGGTCCCAGCACACTGACGACCCTGGCTCCGCCCGGCTCGTGCGCAGCGACGACGACGAGCTCGGCTCACGCGCCGCGCTGGCCGGGGAGGACGACCTCGTGTGGTACCCCGCCGAGGTCAACACCTCGATCCGCCCGGGCTGGTTCCACCACCCCGCCGAGGACGGTGAGGTCCGCTCCGCCGACGAGCTCTCCGCTCTCTACCGCTCCGCGGTCGGGGGCGACGCCACGCTCCTGCTCAACGTGCCGCCGGACAGGCAGGGCCGGATCGGGGCGCCGGACCGGGAGACGCTCGCCGGCCTCGGTCGGCGCGTCGCGGCGCTGCGGGCGTCGGTGCTGGACGCCGCTGTCGAGGTCTCCTCGGGTCCTCGACGGGGCCCGGCGGACCGTCTCCCGGCGGGTCGGCGGCGCCGCCCGGCGGCAGCCCGCACGCGGCCGCTCAGCGGTAGTTGACGAACTGCAGCGCCGCGTCGACGTCGTCCGCGCCCTTGAGCAGGGCGATGACGGCCTGGAGGTCGTCGCGGTTCTTCGAGCTCACCCGCACCTCGTCGCCGGTGATCTGGGCCTTGACACCCTTCGGGCCGGCGTCGCGGATCAGCTTGGTGATCTTCTTCGCGTTCTCCTGGTCCAACCCCTCCTTGAGCGACCCGGCCAGCCGGTACTCCTTGCCCGAGGCGCGCGGCTCGCCGTCGCCGAGGTCCAGGGCCTTGAGCGAGACGCCGCGGCGGATGAGCTTGGTCTGCAGGACGTCCAGGACCGCCTTGACCCGCTCGGCGGAGTTGGCGGTCATGGTCACCACGTCGCCGGCCAGGGTCACCGAGGCGCCGACGTTCTTGAAGTCGTAGCGTTGCGCGATCTCCTTCGCGGCCTGGTTGACGGCGTTGTCCACCTCCTGGCGGTCCACCTTGCTGACGATGTCGAAGGACGAGTCGGGCATGCGTGCGCTCCTGGGGTCGGGACGGTGGGGATCTCGCGGCTGTGACCATCATCGCGCACCCGCGCGGCGCAAGCACCCCGCAAATCTTGCTATCGTTGTCCGCGCACCGAGCCACGAGGCGGGTTACCCGAGTGGCCAAAGGGGGCTGACTGTAAATCAGCTGCGGAATGCTTCGGGGGTTCGAATCCCTCACCCGCCACCGCACGCGATGTCTGACATCGGCGCCGGCCCGGATCCTCCCAGGAGGGTCCGGGCCGCGTGCGTAAGAAGCTCGTGCATCAGGGCCTCATGCGTCCGGGCCTCGTGGGTCCGGGCCGGTCCCCGGTGGTGGTCGGCGCCGGTCACCGACGGCGTCCACCCGGTTCCCGTGAGGCCCGTGGCGGTGTGAGAGGAGTCACCGGTCGGGGGCCGCCGGCGGATTTCACGTTCGGCGCCGAGTCCATGTAGGCTCGTCCGCGCTGCCCCGATAGCTCAGTCGGCAGAGCGTCTCCATGGTAAGGAGAAGGTCAAGGGTTCGATTCCCTTTCGGGGCTCAGGTCTGCGGACCGTCGCACGGTCGACGGTCCGGAGACGAGGCGGGGTAGCTCAGTTGGTGAGAGCGCACGACTCATAATCGTGAGGTCGCGGGTTCGAGCCCCGCCCCCGCTACCGACAGACGAAGCAGCCAAACCCGGCCGCTCGCACGAGGCAGGAACGTGAGGAAACGCCGTGGCCAAGTCCACCGACATCCGCCCGAAGATCACTCTCGCCTGCGAGGTGTGCAAGGAGCGGAACTACATCACCAAGAAGAACCGTCGGAACAACCCCGACCGTCTCGAGCTGCAGAAGTTCTGCCCGCGCTGCAACGCCAAGACGGCGCACCGCGAGACCCGCTGACCCGCGGTCGTCCCCCTGCCCTAGGCTGGCGGGATGACCGAGAGCAGCACCCGCCCCACCGGCGTCGACCAGACGCTCGTGGGGCGTTCCTATGCCCCGCGGGAGACCTACGAGGTCTCCCGGGTCAAGATCGCCGAGATGGCCGAGGCGACGGGGGCCACCCACCCGGCCCACACCGACCCCGACGCCGCCTGGGCCCTGGGCTACGCCGACGTGGTGGCACCCCCCACGTTCGCGGTGGTCATCGCCCAGCGCGCCGAGCAGGCCTACGTCGCCTCGCCCGAGTCCGGGATCGACTTCTCCCGCGTCGTCCACGCCGAGGAGCGGCTGACCCACCACCGGCCCATCGTGGCCGGGGACCGGCTGCGCACCACCGTCCACGTCGACCGCATCGTCGAGCGCGCCGGCATCACCCTCGTCACCACCCGGGCCGAGATCGCGGACGCCGAGGACGCCCCCGTCGCCACGGTCGTGTCCGTCCTCGCCGTGCGGGGTGAAGGGCGATGAGCGAGGTGCGGCGCCCCGTCCTGACCGAGCTCGAGCCCGGCACCGAGATCTTCGCGCGGACCTTCACCGTCGACCGGGCCCGGCTGGTGCGCTACGCCGGCGCCAGCGGCGACTTCAACCCCATCCACTACAGCGACCGGGTCGCCCACGAGGTCGGGCTGCCCGGGGTGATCGCCCACGGGATGGCCACCATGGGACTGGCCGGCGCCGCCGTGGAGGACTGGGCCCAGGACCCCGGCGCCGTCGTCGACCTCGGGGTGCGCTTCACCCGGCCCGTCGAGGTCCCCGACCCGGGCGCCGCCGAGGTCGAGGTGGTCGGCACGGTCGGCGCCGTCGACCTCGCCGCCGGCTCCGTCCGGGTGGACCTGCGCGTGACCAGCGGCGGGACGTCGGTGCTGGCCAAGGCCCAGGCCGTCGTCCGGCTGGCGTGAGCGGCTCGCCCGCGGCGCACGTCCCCGGTGTGCCCGGCGTGCCCGCCGACCGGCGCCGGGCCGACCGGGCCGCCTGGGCCACGTTCGCCGTCTTCACCCTCAACGGCCTCGTCTTCGCCAACTGGGTCTCCCGTCTGCCCGCCGTGCGCGACGCCCTCGACCTGACCCCGGCGCGGCTGGGGATCCTCCTGCTGGTCGGCTCGGTCGGCTCCGTCCTCGCCCTGCCCCTGACCGGGGCGGTCGTCCAGCGCATCGGGACGCGCCGCACCGTCGTCCTGGCCGCGACCCTCAACGTCGTCTCCTTCGCGTTCGTCGCCGTCGCGGTCGGCATCGGTGAGGTGGGGCTCCTCGCCCCCGCACTGTTCGCCGGCCAGGCCGGGATCGCCGCGTGGGACGTCTCGATGAACCTCGAGGGCGGAGCGGTCGAGCAGGCCCTGGGCCGGGCGATCATGCCGCGGTTCCACGCCGGGTTCTCCCTCGGCACGGTGCTCGGGGCCGGCATGGGCGCCCTGGCCGCCCTCGCGGGCATCTCGGTGATGGTGCACCTGCTCGTCGTCCTGGGCCTGATCTACGTCGCGGTCCTCCTCAGCGTGCGCGCGTTCCTGCCCGACCCGCCGCCCGCGGGGGAGCGCCACCACGGCTGGCGCACCACCTTCCGCGCCTGGACCGAGCGCCGCACCCTGCTCGTGGGGCTCGTCGTGCTCGCCGCCGCCCTCACCGAGGGCGCGGCGAACGACTGGCTCGCCCTGGCCGTCGTGGACGGCTTCGGCACCACGAACGCGGTCGGCGCGGTCGGGTTCGGCATCTTCGTCACGGCCATGACGGCGATGCGTCTGGTGGGCACCGAGCTCCTGGACCGCTACGGCCGGGTGCCGGTCCTGCGCCTGTCCACCGCGCTGGCCCTGGTGGGGCTGCTGCTGTTCACGCTGTCGCCCGCGATGCTGCCGGCGCTCGCCGGGGCCGTCCTGTGGGGCCTGGGGGCTGCGCTGGGCTTCCCCGTGGGCATGTCGGCGGCGAGCGACGAACCCGTCCACGCCGCCGCCCGGGTCTCCGTCGTCTCCTCCATCGGCTACACGGCGTTCCTCGCCGGCCCGCCGCTGCTGGGCCTGCTCGCCGAGCAGGTCGGCTACCGGCTCTCGCTGCTCGCCATCGCCGTCCCGCTGGTGCTGGGCCTCGCCCTGGTGCCGGCGGCCCGGCCGATCGGCCCGGCGGCCCGCGAGGAGGAGCCCCGCCCCTCCCGGCCGTAGCCTGGGGGCATGGCCGAACCCACCACGCCCGGCACGGACCCCGCCGGCGCCGCCCTCGCCGAGCGGCCCGCCGGCCCCCGGCCCACGCTCGCCGACCTCACCACCCTGCGCGTGGGCGGCCCGGTCGCGGCCTACGCCGAGACGCACAGCGAGGCCGAGCTCGTCGACGCCGTCCGCGGCGCGGACGAGGCGGGGACGCCGCTGCTCGTCCTCGGCGGCGGCTCGAACATCCTCGCCGCCGACGCCGGCTTCGACGGCCTCGTCGTGCGCGACGCGCGGCGCAGCGTCGACGGCGTCGCCGACTCCTCCTGCGCCGGTGCCAACGTCGTCGTGCCCGCCGGCCAGCCGTGGGACGAGGTGGTGGCCACCGCCGTCGCCGAGGGGTGGATGGGCGTCGAGGCCCTCTCGGGCATCCCCGGGTCCACCGGGGCCACGCCGGTGCAGAACGTGGGCGCCTACGGCCAGGAGGTCGCCGAGACGCTGTCGTCGGTGCGGGTGTACGACCGGCTCGAGCGGCGCACCCGGCTCCTCGCCGTCGGTGAGCTCGGCCTGGGCTACCGCACGTCGCTGCTCAAGCGCTCCCTCACCGACGACGCCGGCGGGCGTCCCTGGGGCCCCACGGGGCGTTACGTCGTCCTCGACGTCACCTTCCAGCTGCGCCTGGCCACCCTCTCGGCGCCCGTGCGCTACGCCGAGCTCGCCCGGAGCCTCGGGGTCGACGTCGGGGCACGGGTCCCCGCCGCCGAGGTCCGCGAGGCGGTCCTGGCCCTGCGCCGGGGCAAGGGCATGGTCCTCGACCCCGAGGACCACGACACCTGGTCGGCCGGCTCGTTCTTCACCAACCCGGTGCTGCCCCTCGCCATCGCCGAGGAGCGTCTGCCCGCCGACGCCCCCCGGTTCCCGGTCACCGACCACGCCGCCATCGGCCAGATCGGCGGGACCGCCCCGGTGGTCGAGGGGCTGGTCAAGACCTCGGCCGCGTGGCTCATCGCCCGCGCCGGCTTCGAGAAGGGCTTCGGGCAGGGGCCGGCGACCCTGTCCACCAAGCACCCCCTCGCTCTGACGAACCGGGGGTCCGCCACCGCGGCCGACCTGTTGGCGCTGGCCCGGACCGTGCGCGACGGCGTCCGGGACCGCTTCGGCATCGAGCTCGTCCCCGAGCCGGTGCTGGTGGGGGTCGAGCTCTAGCCGGGCGAGGTCTCGCCGCTGATCTCGGCGACGGCGCCGAGGATCTGGTCCACCACGGCCGGGTCCCCCAGCGGACGGAAGTGGCCCTGGGCGGCCAGGTCCACGTTGCGCGCACCGGCCAGGCGCGACCTGCCCGGGATGTGGGGGTCCCAGGCCGGGGCGAGGGAGACGATGCGGGCGTCGACCGACCGGTCGCGGCGCAGCGTCCGCAAGGACCTGGCCGTGGGCGAGAGGCGGCCCACCGAGGTGAACGGCGGGAACATCCACGCCCAGACCGACCCGCGCCACGGTGTGGCGACGGCGACCATCCCCGCGACCCGGTGCCCGGCGGGGGAGAGCATCGCGGCCTTGCCGACGAGGCCGCCCTTGGAGTGGGCCACGAGGACGACGTCGTGCAGGTCCCGGCCCTCGAGGTAGCGGCGCACGGCCTCCGCGCCTGCCGGTACGTCCCGGCGGTTGAGCCCCAGCGCCTCGACCACGTGCACCTCGTGGCCGGTGCGGCGCAGCCGGTCCGCGAGCGGGGCGAGGAAGCGCCAGGTCTCGAAGATCCCGGGCAGGAGGACCACCGGCGTGCCCGGCCCCTCCGCGACGCGCCCGGCGGCCGCGCCCGGTGCGATCTCCACCAGCCCGCGGCCGGGCCGCACCTTGGCGGCGAGGTCACCGGCGCCCGCACGCACGAGGCGCGAGGTGGCCCAGACGTAGTCCGCGGCCCATGCCCGCGGCCGGGCGAGGAGGGCGCGCCGCCAGCTCACGGTGCGGCCACCGCCCGGGCTGCGGCGGCGACGACGTCCGGGTGGTCCACGAGCACGGTGTGCGCGGCCCCCGGGACGGTCACCACCTCCGTCGGGGCGCCCGAGCGCCGGGCCAGGGTCTCGCACCAGTCGGCAGGCACGAGGGTGTCGTGCTCCCCCCGCACGATGACCACGCGGCCGTGGGGGGAGAGACGGGCGATCGCGTCCTCGATGCGGTAGGCCAGCATGACCGGGACGACGTCGACGAGCCACCGGGTGGTCGTGGCGAGGTACGCCCGCGCGGCGAGGCGGACCACGCGGCTCGGCTCGTGGACGGCGGACTGGACGTAGCGCAGCACCTGACGGCCGAGCCGGCGCTCCCGGGCGTTGACGGGCGGGCCCACCAGGACCGCCCGGTCGTAGGTCTCGGGGCGCCGCGCCATGGCCGCCACCACGACCTGCGCGCCCATGGAGTGCCCCACGAGGACAGCCTCACGCACCCCGGACGCCGCCACCACCTGGTGCACCAGCTCGGCCTGCTCGGGTACCGACAGCACCGCCGGCGGGGCGGGCAGACCGCGCGAGGCGGGCAGGTCCAGGAGCAGCACCTGCCCGTGCGCGGCCAGTCGCCGGGCCAGCGGCAGGAGGTAGCGCGAGGACAGGCCGGCGCCATGGACGAGGACGAAGACGGGACCGGGCGGGCCGGGCATGCGCAGCTCGCGCACGAACACCTCGCCGACGCGTCGGACGGCGACCTCCCGTACCCGCCCGGGTGCGCTCCTGCGGGCCTCGTCCGCGGCTGGGGGCTCGGCAGCCGCGGCAGGGCTGTCCGTGGCGCCGGCGGGTTCCTCGGCGGCGCCGTCGGGGCCCTCGGAAGCCGTGGCAGGAGGCTCGACCCGGACGGTGTGCGGGCTGAGGACGGGGCCGGTCATGGCACGAGCCAGGCGTCGACGTCGGCGAGCATGGCCGCCCGGGACCGTTCGGTGCCGAGGGAGGCCCGGATGGAGCCGCGCGCGAGGTCCGCCAGCGCGGCGTCGTCGAGCCCGTGCTCCTCCCGGGCGATCCGGTACTGGTCGACGAGCCGGGAGTGGAAGAGCAACGGGTCGTCCGCGCCGAGCGCGACCTGTGCCCCGGCGTCGAGGAGCACCCGCAGGGGGACCGCACCCGGCCCCGGGTAGACGCCGAGGGAGACGTTGGAGGACGGGCAGACCTCCAGGGCGATCCCCGCGTCGACGAGCCTCGCGAGGAGGTCGGGGTCCTCGGCGCTGCGCACCCCGTGCCCCAGCCGGACGGGCTTGAGGTGGGCGACGACGTCACGCACGTGCTCCGGCCCCAGCAGCTCCCCGCCGTGGGGCAGACCGGCCAGGCCCGCACGACGGGCGATGCGGAACGCCGCGGCCCAGTCGGCGGTGTCCCCCCGCCGCTCGTCGTTGCTCAGGCCGAAGCCGACCACGTCGCCCGGCGCGTCCCCGGCGAACCGGGCCGCGAGCCGGGCGAGGGTGCGCGCGTCGAGCGGGTGCCGGGTCCGGGACGCGGCGACGACGACGCCGACCTCCACGCCCGTCGCCGCGCTCGCCGCGCGGGCCTCGTCGACGACGATCTCCAGGGCCGGCGTCAGGCCGCCGACCCAGGGGGCGTAGGAGGTGGGGTCGACCTGGATCTCGAGCCGGCGCGAGCCCTCGGCGGCGTCGTCCTCGACCGCCTCGCGCACGATCCTGCGCATGGCGTGCTCGGAGCGCACGACCGCGCGTGCGGCGTCGTAGGAACGTTGGAAGCGGAACCAGCCGCGCTCGGACGCCGGGACGCGCAGCGGGTCGGCGTCGAGGAGGTGCTGGGGGAGCCGCACGCCCTGCTCGGCGGCGAGCGCGCGCAGGGTGGACACACGCATGGACCCGGTGAAGTGGAGGTGGAGGTGGGCCTTGGGCAGCCGGGTCAGGTCACGCACCCGGCCGAGTCTGCCATCAGCGCCGCTCGGCCGACGCCGCGGTGAGGGGCGGGCGCCCGCCCACCGTCGGTGGTCGTGCCGGCCCCTGCGGCGGCCGTGTCCGGCCGCCGGCAGGCGCGCCCTGTGGTCAACTAGGGCCATGAGCGTCCCCGCCTCCGCTCAGCACGAGCCGGCCGACGTCGCCCTGCTGACCGGCCCCGACGCCGGGGCCATGCTCGCGGACGCCCTCGGGGCCGAGGGTGGGCGGCTCGTCTCCTGGCAGGTGCACACCGTCCACCACCGTCCGGGCGCCGGCGTGACCGTGGGCTACACCGCGACCGTCGAACGGTCCGCCGAGGGCACACCCGTGCGCGGCGAGGAGTACCTGTGCGCCACGACCGCCCGTCTCAGCCGGCCGGCGGGACCGGGACTGGTGCGGCTGGAGCAGGGGCCCGACGAACCCCCCGTCCACCTGTGGCGCCACCCCGCGGACCCCGAGCTGCCCGCGCTGCCCGTCGCCTGCGACCCCGCGGCGCTGAGCCGCCGCCTCGGGACCCCCGTCACGGTCGAGCTTCTCGCCTACCGGCCCACCCGGCGGGCGGTCCTGCGGGTCCAGGCACGGGAGGAGGAGTGGCGCACCGCCTACCTCAAGATCGTCCGGCCCTCGGCCGCGGGTCTGTTCGTCGACCGCCACCGGATGCTCGCCGCCGCCGGGGTGCCGGCCCCGCCGGTGCTGCGCGCCGACGACGACGGTCTGGTCCTCCTCGGCGCCGAGCGCGGGACGCCGCTGGCGAACCTGCTGGCGGACGGGCTCGGCGACCGCGCCGTGCCCGTCCTCGACGCGCTCGTGCGCACGCTGGAGGCTCTTCCCTCCCCGCTCGTGGACCTGCCCCGGAGACCCGCGTGGTCCGAGCGGGCCCAGCACTACGCCCACGCGGCGGCGACCGTGCTCCCCGAGCACGCCGCCCGCACCCAGGCGCTCGCGGACGGGATCGACCAGCTCCTCGCCGTGAGCGACCCCGGGCCGGTCGTGCCCAGCCACGGCGACTTCTACGAGGCCAACGTCCTCATGGACCCGGCCGGGCCTACGGTCAGCGGCCTGCTCGACGTCGACGCCGTCGGCCCCGGCCACCGGGTCGACGACCTCGCGTGCCTCCTCGGTCACGTCAGCGTGCTGCCGCACCTCGCGCCGGCGACCTACCCCCGGGTCCCACCCGTGCTCGCGGCGTGGACCCGCCGCTGCGAGGAGCTCGTCGACCCGGTCGCCCTGCACACCCGCGGCGCCGGCGTGGTCCTGTCGCTCGTCGCCGGGGCGCGCCGCACCGACGGCGCGCACTGGCGGGCCGACGCCGAGGGCCGCCTGGCGCGCGCCGAGGCGTGGCTGGCCCGGGCACGGGAGATCCAGGCCCAGCGGGGACCGCACTGAGGCCCAGCGGGGACCGCACCGAGAAGGAGGACGCCATGATCGCCGTCGTCGGGCCCGGGGCCGTGGGCGGGCTGCTCGCCGCGCTGCTGCACCGGGCGGGTGAGGACGTCGTCGCCGTGGGCCGGCCGGCCAGGGCGGCACGGATCGCGGCCGAGGGGGTCACGGTGCGCTCGGAGCTCTTCGGGGACTTCACCGCCGCCGTCCCGGCCACGACCGCGGTGCCCCCCGGAGCGGCCGTGGTGCTGGCGGTCAAGGCCTACGGGCTCGCCGACGTGCTGCCCGGGATCCGGGACGCGCAAGCGCCCGAGGTGCTCGCCCTGCTGAACGGCGTCGAGCACGCGGCGGTGCTGCGCGACCTGCCCGGAGCGGTGGCCTCCGGGTCGGTCCAGGTCGAGGCGGACCGGGTCGGCTCGGTGGTGGTCCAGCGCGGGCGGTACCTCGTCGTCACGGTGCCCGACGGCGCGGAGCACTCCGCGACGGCCCTCGCACTGGCCCGGGCGGGGGTGAGCGTGCGCGCCGGTGGACCCGAGGCCGAGGTGCTGTGGCGCAAGCTCGCCTTCCTCGCACCCACGGCGCTGCTCACCACGTGGGCGGGTGCCCCGCTCGGCCCCGCCCTGGACCGCGACCCTGCGGTGACCGACGCGCTGCTGGGCGAGGTCGCCGCGCTGGCCGACGCCCAGGGGTGGCCGACGACGGCGACCGACCTCGGGTCCTTCCTCCGGCGGCTGCCACCGTCGCTGGAGTCCTCGCTGCAGCACGACGCCGCCCGGGGCGGGCCCACCGAGCTCGACGCCGTCGGGGGTGCGCTGGTGCGCCTGGGACGCGCGCTGGCGGTCCCGACGCCGGTGCTCGAGCGCCTCGTCGCCGAGCTTCAGGCGCGCGGGTCGACCAGCCGGTAGCCCATGCCGCGCACGGTGACCACGTGCTCGGCACCGATCTTGCGCCGCAGGTAGCGCACGTAGACGTCCACGACGTTCGAGCCGGGGTCGAAGTCGTAGCCCCACACCCGCGACAGGAGCTGCTCGCGGGAGAGGACCTGCCCGGGGTGGGTGAGGAACGTCTCGAGCAGGGCGAACTCGCGGGCGGACAGGTCGATCTCCCGCCCCTCGACGCTGGCCCGGCGGGTGCGCAGGTCCAGGCTCAGCGGACCGGCGGCGAGCGTCGTCGTCTCGCCCGGGACGACGTCCTGGCGCAGCCGCAGGCGCACCCGCGCGAGGAGCTCCTCGAACCGGAACGGCTTGGCCATGTAGTCGTCTGCCCCTCCCTCGAGGGCGGCCACGGTGTCGTCCACCGAGGTGCGGGCCGTGAGGATGATGACCGGGAGCGCCGAGCCCTCCCCGCGCAGCTGTCGCAGCACCTCGAACCCGTCGACGTCCGGAAGCCCGATGTCGAGGACCATGAGGTCGTAGCCGCCCGTGCGGGCGTGCGTCAGCGCGTCGGCGCCCGTGGTCACGGCGGTCGGCTGGTGGCCCGCTGCGCGCAGCCCCTTCGTGACGAACGACGCGATCCCGGGCTCGTCCTCCACGATCAGGATCTGAGCCATGGTCCTCCTCCCGCGCCCCAGTCTGTCAGGGCCGGACGGGGCCGGGCGCCGAGCCGCGGCGGGCGGGTCCGTGCGCCGTCAGGACCGTCCGGTGCGCCGGCCCGAGGGTGCGGCGCCGCGGGCCGCGCGGACGGCGCCCCGCTCGGTGCCGACGACGCCGGTGCGGGGACTCCCCGGGACCGCGAGCTCCTCGGTCGGTGGGCCGGTGACGGCGCCTCGGGCGGGGAGGTCGAGCACGAAGACCGAGCCCGCGCCCGGCTCGGAGTCGAGACGGACGTGGCCCCCGTGCGCCTGGGTGATCGCCGAGACGATCGCCAGCCCGAGGCCCGATCCCTCGCGTGCCGGTCCAGGGGTCCGCGCGCGGGCGAACCGCTGGAAGATCCGCTCCCGCTCCTGCGGTGCGACCCCGACTCCCTCGTCGCGCACCCACAGCAGCAGGCGTCCCTCGTGCAGGGCGGAGCCCAGGGCCACCGTCGAGCCCTCCTCGGAGAACTTCACCGCGTTCGCGGCCAGCTGCAGCCAGGCCTGCGTGAGGCGCTGCGCGTCGACCTCGACGTCGGCCTCCAGGCGGGCGTCCACGCGCCACCGGCGCGTCCCGAGGGTCCGGGCGCGGTCGAGGGTGTCGTCGGTGAGGCGCCCGATGCTCGTGCGCACGGGCTGGACGAAGTCCGGCTGGTCGGCCTTGGCCAGGACCACCAGGTCGTCGGTGAGGCGGTGCATGCGGTCCAGCTCGGCCAGGGCCAGCTCACGGGTGGCAGCCGCGTCCTCGGGGTCGGTGGGGTCCATCAGCTCGAGATGGCCGCGGATGACCGTGATGGGCGTGCGCAGCTCGTGGCCGGCGTCGTCCAGGAGGCGGCGCTGGGACAGGAACGCCTCCTCCAGGCGGGCCAGCATGGCGTTGACGGTGCGGGCGAGGTCCGAGAGGTCGTCGTCGCCCTGGACGTCGATGCGGCCCGAGAGGTCCGTGTCCGAGATCTGCTCGGCGGTCTCGCGCAGGCGGCGCAGCGGGCTGAGGAGCCGGCCGGCGAGGCGCCAGCCCACCACGGCGAGGAGCACCAGGGCGGCGACGCTGACGAGGACGTAGCGACGGAAGGTGTCCACCACCGCGCTCGTCTGGGCGCTGTGGTCCCAGACGACGGCCAGGGCGCCGGTGGTCGCGCCGTTCTCGTCGGAGACCGGGACGATGGACAGCCGGTACTGGGACGTGGGCGTCGTCAGCGTCGTGGTCACGCCCTTGTCCTCGCCTGCCATCGAGGAGAGACGCTCGATGAGCACGGCGTCGTCGTCGAGGTCGACGCCGCCCGCCGAGACCACCGAGACGAGCTCGAGCCGGTCGCCCACGAACCCCAGCCAGCCCTCGTTCGTGGCCGGCACCTCCTGGCCGATCGCGGCGCGGAGGAACTCCTTGACGTCGGGGTAGGGGCGGCCGGTGTCGGGGTCCACCGGGTCGGCGTCGGCGAACGTGCGGAACTCGGCCACCGAGCGCGCCAGGCTCTCGTCGATCGCGTCGTCGACCTGGTCGCGCTGGAGGAGGTACGCCGTCCCTCCCGCGACGAGGAGCGCCAGCGCGGTGATGGACAGGACCGTGGCGAGGATCCGTGCGCGGACGGTGAGCGCGCGGCGCGGCGCCCTCACCCCGGCAGCCGATCAGTCGCCGTCATCGTCGTCCCGGTCGTCCTCGTCCCGGTCGTCCCGGTCGTCCCGGTCGTCCCGGTCGTCCTCGTCCCGGTCGTCCTCGTCCCGGTCGTCGCGGTCCGGGTCGTCCTGCTTGCCCTCGCGGTCGTCGTCGTCCTGGTCGTCGCGGTCCGGGTCGTCCTCGTCCCGGTCGTCCTCGTCCCGATCTTCCTCGTCCCGGTCGTCCTCGTCCCGGTCGTCGCCGTCATCGTCGTCCCGGTCGTCGCGGTCCGGGTCGTCCTGCTCGCCCTCGCGGTCGCCGTCGTCATCACCTAGGGCAGTGACGTCGCGGGGCGGGGCGGGGCGAACCACCTCCGGTGACGCGGGCGGCAGGTCCGTGGGCGAGATCGCTCTTGCCGGCGACGTCTGCGGGGACGGAACGGCCGTGGGTTCGGCGGCGAGCGCGGCCGGGGCCTCAGCCGTGGCGTCGACGGCGGACGACGAGGGGGCCGGCGCGGCGGCAGGCTCCGGCGCGGCGGACGGCGCGGAGCCCGCACCGCCGGCGGGGACGACCGGTGCGGCGATGGGGATCTCGACCGGGGGGCGCGTCAGCGCCTCCGCCGCGACGAGCGCACCGACGCCGGCCGACAGGGCCACCAGGACCCCGACGGCCGGGACGCGCCAGGTCGTCATCGCGTCATGCTCATCGACGCTGATGAGACGGCCATGAGACGACGCTGAGGGTTCGCGGCCGGCCCGTCAGGCCAGCAGCTCCTGGATCCGGCGCACGCCCTCGACGAGGTCGTCGTCACCGAGCGCGTAGCTGAGCCGGAGGAAGCCGCTCGGTCCGAAGGCCTCGCCCGGCACCACCGCCACCTCGACCTCCTCGAGGATGAGCGTGGCGAGCTCGGCCGACGTCGTGGGCGTACGGCCCCGGATGGACCGCCCCAGCACGCCCTCGACGGACGGGTAGGCGTAGAACGCCCCCTTCGGGGTGGGCAGGACGACACCGTCGATCTCGCGGAGCATCTCCACCATCGTGCGGCGCCGACGGTCGAACGCCGTGCGCATCGCGGCGACGGCCGAGAGGTCGCCGCTCACGGCCGCGATGGCGGCGCGCTGCGAGACGTTCGCGACGTTGGAGGTCAGGTGCGACTGCAGGTTGGTGGCGGCCTTGATGACGTCGGCCGGACCGATCATCCAGCCCACCCGCCAGCCCGTCATCGCGTAGGTCTTGGCGACGCCGTTGAGCACGATGGAGGTCTCGACGAGCTCGGGCACGACCCGCTGGACCGGGGTGAAGACGGCGTCGTCGTAGACGAGGTGCTCGTAGATCTCGTCCGTGATCACCCAGATGCCGTGCTCCAGGGCCCAGCGTCCGATGGCCTGGGTCTCCTCGGGGGTGTAGACCGACCCGGTCGGGTTCGACGGCGAGCAGAAGAGCAGCGCCTTCGTCGCGTCCGTGCGCGCGGCCTCGAGCTGGTCGACCGTGACCTTGTACTCCTGGTCGGCACCCGCGAACACCTCCACGGCGCGGCCGCCCGCGAGCGAGATCGCCTCGGGGTAGGTGGTCCAGTAGGGCGCGGGCAGCAGGACCTCGTCACCGGGGTCGACGACGGCGGCGAACGCCTGGTAGACCGCCTGCTTCCCGCCGTTGGTCACCAGGACGGCGTCCGGGGACACCTCGTACCCCGAGTCGCGCAGCGTCTTGGCGGCGATCGCCTCCCGCAGGGCCGGAAGGCCCTTGGCGGGGGTGTAGCGGTGGTTCGCCGGGTCCTTGGCCGCGGCCACCGCCGCCTCGACGATGTAGTCGGGCGTGGGGAAGTCGGGCTCGCCGGCACCGAAGCCGATGACCGGGCGGCCGGCGGCCTTGAGGGCCTTGGCCCTGGCGTCGACCGCCAGCGTGGCGGACTCGGTGATCGCCGCGAGGCGGGCGGACACGCGCGGCTTGGACACGGGAGAGGTCGGTGCGCTCACGGGACGTATCGTGGCACGCCTGGCCGTGCGCGGGTCCAGGACGGTCGAGGGATGGTCCAGGACGGTCGAGGGATGGTCGTCGCAGGCACCGGGGCGGGGTGACCGACGCCCGGTTCGACCTTTCGGCCCAGGACCCCGTACACTCGACGCGGTGGTTGACGTCCGCCAGGCTGGAGCGCGCCCCTCGAGGTGTCTCCGGGCGGCGTGGGCGGACCCACTGATAGGGCAGTGGCGCAATTGGTAGCGCACCGGTCTCCAAAACCGGCGGTTGTGGGTTCGAGTCCCTCCTGCCCTGCCAGGGTCGGCCCCCTCCGGGGCCGACATCCTGAAGGCTCCGCCTCGAGGCGAGCCGCGGCCCGCCCGAGCCGGGCGGCGTCGAACCCGGCCGGAGAACCACGGAGGATGAATCTGTGAGCGAGTCTGCGAGCGCCACCTCGGGGCGGCCCGAGCGCGCCGGCAGCGCGCCGGCGCCGGGAAAGAAGGAGCGCGGCTTCTTCGGTCGGATCGCCCTGTTCGTGCGGCAGGTGATCGCCGAGCTGAAGAAGGTCGTCCGGCCCACCCGCAACGAGCTGTTCACCTACTTCGTCGTCGTGCTGGTCTTCGTCCTGGCGATCATGGCCTTCGTCGGGCTGCTCGACCTGCTGTTCGGGCAGGTCGTGCTGTGGATGTTCGGCTGACTCCCATGACGCCCGCACCCGCCGGGGGCTGGCCCACCGACCAGCCCGTCCACCACTGAGCAGAAAGCAGGTCACACGTGCCTGAGGACAATCTCGAGCCCACCACCGAGGCGTCGCTCGAGCCCGAGCCGACCTCCGAGGCGCTCGAGGGCGGGGACGTTGCTGACGAGCTGGACGAGGTCGGCGCGGACGCTCCGGTCGAGGAGGCCGAGCTCGACGTCGACGCCCCCGCGGACGAGCCCGACGCCGACGCCGCAGTGACCGACGCCGACGCCGTGGACGCCGTCACCGACGAGCCCGTCGTGACCGACGAGCCGGCCGAGGACGCCGTCGTCGACCCGGTTCAGGCGTTCCGCGACGAGCTGCGCACGCTGCCGGGGGAGTGGTACGTCGTCCACACCTACGCCGGCTACGAGAAGCGCGTGAAGACCAACCTCGAGAACCGCATCCAGAGCCTGAACATGGAGGACTACATCTTCCAGGTCGAGGTGCCCATGGAAGAGGTCGTCGAGATCAAGAACGCCCAGCGCAAGGTCGTCAGCCGGGTCCGCGTGCCCGGCTACACCCTCGTGCGCATGGACCTCACGGACGAGTCGTGGGGCGCGGTGCGCCACACCCCCGGCGTCACCGGGTTCGTGGGCAACACCCACCAGCCGGTGCCGCTGACCGAGGACGAGGTCTTCTCGATGCTCGGCGCCACCATCAAGGCGGCCCCCGGCGCGGGTGCGCCCAGCCGCTCCGCGGCGCAGGGTGCCGCGGCGTCGCCGATCGAGGTCGAGTTCGAGGTGGGCGAGTCCGTGACCGTCACCGACGGCCCGTTCGAGACGCTGCCCGCCACCATCTCCGAGATCACCCCCGAGAGCCAGAAGCTCAAGGTGCTCGTCACGATCTTCGGCCGGGAGACCCCGGTCGAGCTGTCGTTCTCCCAGGTCGCGAAGATCTGAGAGCCGGCAGCATCCCCGCCGGCCGCCCGTGCCGGTGGGACAGCCAGGAAGAACCGTAAGGACCCGACATGCCTCCCAAGAAGAAGGTCGCAGGCCTGATCAAGCTCCAGATCCAGGCCGGCGCTGCGACCCCCGCGCCCCCGATCGGCCCCGCGCTCGGTCAGCACGGCGTCAACATCATGGAGTTCTGCAAGGCCTACAACGCGGCCACCGAGGCCCAGCGTGGCAACGTGATCCCGGTCGAGATCACGGTCTACGAGGACCGGTCGTTCACGTTCGTCACGAAGACGCCGCCCGCGGCCGAGATGATCAAGAAGGCCGCCGGCGTCGCCAAGGGCTCCGGCACCCCGCACACGGTCAAGGTCGCCAAGATCACCCGTGAGCAGGTCCGCGAGATCGCGCGCACCAAGGCCGAGGACCTCAACGCCAACGACATCGACGCCGCCGAGAAGATCATCGCCGGCACCGCCCGCTCCATGGGCATCACCGTCGAGGGCTGATCCACCCCCCACCCGTGACCGCGCCCTCCCGGGCGTGCAGTGGCAGGGTCCGCGCGGACCCGCAGACCACGACTGCAAGGAGAGAAGCAGATGACAACGCGCAGCAAGAGCTACCGCAAGGCAGCAGAGAAGATCCACGACGGCGAGCTCTACACGCCGCTCCAGGCCGTGCGCCTGGCCAAGGAGAGCGCCACCACCAAGTTCGACTCCACCGTCGAGGTCGTCTTCCGCCTCGGCGTCGACCCCCGCAAGGCGGACCAGATGGTGCGTGGCACCGTCAACCTGCCGCACGGCACCGGCAAGACCGCTCGGGTCCTGGTCTTCGCCGTCGGTGACCGCGCGCAGCAGGCGCTGGACGCCGGGGCCGACGAGGTCGGTGGCGACGAGCTCATCGAGAAGGTCGCGGCCGGGTACACCGACTTCGACGCGGCTGTGGCGACCCCCGACCTCATGGGCAAGGTCGGCCGTCTCGGCCGGGTGCTCGGTCCCCGTGGTCTCATGCCGAACCCGAAGACCGGCACCGTGACGATGGATGTGACCAAGGCCGTGTCCGACATCAAGGGTGGCCGCATCGAGTTCCGCGTCGACAAGCACGCGAACCTGCACTTCATCATCGGCAAGGCCAGCTTCGACGAGAAGCTGCTCGTGGAGAACTACGCCGCCGCGCAGGAGGAGATCCTGCGCCTCAAGCCGGCCAGCTCCAAGGGTCGCTACATCACCAAGGCGACGCTGACCACCACGATGGGCCCGGGCATCCCGCTCGACGCCACCAAGACGCGCAACCTCACGTCCGACGACGCGTCCTGACGCAGGCCCACACCACACGGCACTGACATGGCGGCCCGGCACCTGATGGTGCCGGGCCGCCGTCGTCGGTGGGCCGTCGTGTCTCCGGGAGGCCGTCGTGGTGGTCGTGTGTCCAAGAGGCCGTCAGGCGGTCACTCAGGGGCGGCGCGTCGAGCGAGCCCCTCCGGCCCCATGCGCTCGCCCCGCTCTGCGATCTCGACCCACCTTCCGCTGGTGAGACGGAACGGATGCCTCCACCGGGTCGCCGGGTGGCCCCACCGCTCGCGGCTCGGCGGGCGCCTCCACAAGGTGGCGCTCGGCGGGCCGCTCCCCAGCCCGCGGCTCGGCGGGTGCCTCCGGCCCGTGTGACGGGAGAACGTGCCGACATGGAGCACCCGCCCGGTCCGCCCACCCCGCCGCCGGTGATACTCACCCGTGACTACGGCCGCGACGCGGTGCGGGCGGCGCGCCGACGGGGCAGGCTGACGCAGGTTCGTCGTGGCGCGTACGTCGTCCGGCCCGACGGGAGCCCGCCGTGGGTGCAGCGTGAGCACATGGCGCTCGCCGCGTGCGTCGCTGCGGCGGCTGAGCTGCGGTGCGAGTACGCGTTCAGCCACGAGACTGCGGCCCTCATCCACGGCTGCTGGCTCTCCGGGATGGACGGCGACACCCACATCACCCAGCGCACCCGGCCCAGCTGCGGCGGCGGAGGCCTGCGGCGCCACCAGGGGCGGCTCCCGACGAGCGACGTCACCGTCGTGAACGGTCTGCCCGTGACCACGCTCGGACGCACAGTGGAGGACTGTGCCCGGACGATGCCGCCGCGTCGGGCGCTGGTCGTAGCAGACAGTGCGCTGCGAATACTCGCGCGGCCGGACCGTCGCGACCGCGCCGGGTCGACCGCGCGTCTGGAGGCCGCCCGCGCGGAGCTGCTCGAGCGGCTCGACCGCCGCGGCGGGGACCGCGGGGTCATCCGTGCCCGGGCGGTCATGGGCTGGGCGGACGGCTTCGCCGAGTCGGCCGGCGAGTCGGAGATGCGTTGGCTCGCGGTGGCGAACGGTCTTCCGCGTCCGACCAGCCAGATGCCGGTGCTGACCGAGAAGGGTGAGTACTTCACCGACCTCGGGTGGCAGCTGGCAGAGACCGGTACCGACGAACGTTGGACGGTGGCCATGGAGTACGACGGCGCCGGCAAGTATCAGGGACCGGAGAGCCTCTACGCCGAGAAGGTTCGTGAGGACGCCATCCGGGCCGTCGTGCACCGGTTCCAGCGGTTCGTCGTCGCCGACCTGCGCTTGCCCGACCGCGCCTTCATGCGCATGGTGGGGGCGTTCCCCGCGGGCGTGCGGCGCGCTCTCCGCCCGGTGCCGGGACTGCGAAACGTCCCCGGAGCCGACTGAAGCACGCGTGCGCCATGACCGGCAGGGTTGCTGCGCCGTCGAGAGCCCGCGGGTCAGCGTCGCCGGCACGGGACGCTCCCGTACGGCAGGCCGGCGACGGCGCCCTCGATAGCCGACGTCGACCGAGGTCGTACGGAACGGGTTGAGGTCGCCTCGCCGCCGACCGTGGCCGGCGGCCCGTGAGTTCGTGGCAGGCGGGTGAGGTCGTACCGAACGGGTTGAGGTCGCTTCGCACGCCGTGCTGGCTCGGCCCGGTTGGTGCTGAGTGGGCGCGGCGCCTCGAGCTCGTTGTGGGGCGAGGTGGGCCCGGCCGCCGACCGTGGCCGGCGGCCCGTGAGTTCGTGGCAGGCGGGTGAGGTCGTACCGAACGGGTTGAGGTCGCCTCGCACGCCGTGCTGGCTCGGCCCGGTTGGTGCTGAGTGGGCGCGGCGCCTCGAGCTCGCTCGGGTGACGAATTGACCGGGTGAGGGGGTTAGGGGGAGGGGGTGAGGGGTTGACGGGGTGACGGGTGACCGGGTGACCGGGTGAGGGGTTGACGGGGTGGCCGGGTGAGCCGGGTGACGTGCTGGTGGCCGCGGCCTGCGACGCGGCTCACCCCCGCCGGGAGGACACCGAGTTGGAGCGCGGCGCCAGGACGGGGTAGTGTGGACCTTGCCAAAGACCGCCGGTCGCCCGTCCGCCAGGACGGGGCCAAGTCCGCGAACGCGGAGCCAGCGCAGGCGTGCCAAGAGCGAGAGCATCTGATGCCCGAGCCCCGTGCCGTCTGCACGGGGCTTCTTTCGTTCTCCGGACCCTCCCGGCCGCGGTTCACTATCGGAAGGAGGGCCATGGCGAGGCCTGACAAGGCGGCAGCGGTCGCCGAGCTCACGGAGCAGCTCCGTGGGTCGAGCGCCGTACTGCTGACCGAGTACCGCGGGCTCAGCGTCGCCCAGCTCAAGCAGCTGCGCCGCTCGCTCAGCGGGCATGCAACCTACGCCGTGGTGAAGAACACGCTGACGGCCATCGCGGCGAAGGAGGCCGGCCTCGACTCCCTCGAGGACGAGCTGTCCGGCCCGACGGCAGTCGCCTTCGTGACCGGTGAGCCGGTCGAGGCGGCCAAGTCGATGCGCGACTTCGCCAAGGCGAACCCCCAGCTGGTGATCAAGGGTGGTGTCCTGGAGGGTCGCAAGCTCTCCGCCGCGGACGTCACCAAGCTCGCCGACCTGGAGTCCCGCGACGTGCTGCTGGGCAAGGCGGCCGGAGCTTTCAAGGCTGCGCTCTTCGGTGCTGCCTACCTCTTCACCGCGCCGGCCACCCAGGCCGTCCGCACCATCGAGGCCCTGCGCGAGAAGCAGGCCGCCGAGGCCTGACGGTCCCGGCAACCACCACCCCCGCTGCTCGCGTAGCAGTCTGTCAAGGAAGGAACGCCGCTCATGGCGAAGCTCACCACCGACGAGCTCATCGAGGCTTTCAAGGAGCTCACCCTCATCGAGCTCTCCGAGTTCGTGAAGCAGTTCGAGGAGACCTTCGAGGTCACCGCGGCCGCTCCCGTCGCCGTCGCCGCCGCTGGCGCGCCGGCCGGTGGCGGCGCCGCCGAGGAGGTCGAGGAGAAGTCGGAGTTCGACGTCGTCCTCGAGTCCGTCGGCGACAAGAAGATCCAGGTCATCAAGGAGGTCCGCGCGCTGACCTCGCTCGGCCTCAAGGAGGCCAAGGACCTCGTCGACGGCGCCCCCAAGGCCGTCCTCGAGGGCGTCTCCCAGGAGGCTGCGGACAAGGCCAAGGAGCAGCTCGAGAGCGCCGGCGCCACCGTCACCCTCAAGTGACCGCCCCCGGCCGGGGCTGAGGCGCCCAGGCGTCCGGCCACGGCCGGCGGCACGCTCGACGACGAGGCCCGCACCGCAGGACGGTGCGGGCCTCGTCGCATCACCGTCGCTGGACACTGCCCGTGCCCGCGGCTATGCTGTCGCTTTGCGCTGACTTCTGCCTGCCCGCAGGCATCCCCACCCGTACCGGTGGTCAGTGTGTGCAAACCAATCGCAGGGAAGGACCCCCTTTGGCTGCCTCGCGCACCTCTTCCGCACCTACTGCTGACGCTATCGCCAACCGCACGGCCTCGCGCCGTGTCTCCTTCGCCAAGATCCACGAGCCGCTCCAGGCCCCGAACCTCCTGGGTCTGCAGACCGAGAGCTTCGACTGGCTCCTCGGCAACGACGCCTGGCGCGGTCGCGTCGCGGCGGCCGCCGAGATCGGCGACACCAACGTACCGTCCACCTCCGGTCTGGAGGAGATCTTTGCAGAGATCTCCCCGATCGAGGACTTCGGGCAGTCGATGTCGCTCTCGTTCCGCGACCACCGCTTCGAGCCCCCGAAGTACACCGCGGAGGAGTGCAAGGAGAAGGACTTCACCTACGCGGCACCGCTGTTCGTGACGGCGGAGTTCGTCAACTACACCACCGGCGAGATCAAGTCGCAGACGGTGTTCATGGGCGACTTCCCGCTCATGACCGAGCGCGGCACCTTCATCATCAACGGCACCGAGCGTGTCGTCGTCTCGCAGCTCGTCCGGTCCCCGGGCGTGTACTTCGAGAAGCTCGCGGACAAGACCTCCGACAAGGACATCTTCACCACGAAGGTGATCCCCTCCCGCGGGGCCTGGCTCGAGTTCGAGATCGACAAGCGCGACGCCGTGGGCGTGCGCATCGACCGCAAGCGCAAGCAGTCCGTGACGGTCTTCCTGCGCGCCCTCGGCATGACCGAGTCCGAGATCCGCGAGGAGTTCGCCGACTACCCGGTCCTGCTCGAGACCCTGGAGAAGGACAACGTCCACACCCAGGACGAGGCGCTGCTGGACATCTACCGCAAGATCCGCCCGGGCGAGCCGCCCACGGTCGAGGCCGGCCGGACCCTGCTGGAGAACTACTACTTCAACCCCAAGCGCTACGACCTGGCCAAGGTCGGCCGCTACAAGATCAACAAGAAGCTCGGCCTCACGGCCGACCTGGGCGAGTCGGTGCTGCGCATCGACGACGTCACCGCCGCGATCAAGTACATCCTCGCCCTGCACAAGGGCGTGGAGGAGCTCCCCGGCACCCGCAACGGCGAGCCCGTGCAGCTGCGCGTCGAGACCGACGACATCGACCACTTCGGCAACCGCCGCATCCGCGCCGTCGGCGAGCTCATCCAGAACCAGGTCCGCACGGGTCTGTCCCGGATGGAGCGTGTCGTCCGCGAGCGGATGACCACCCAGGACGTCGAGGCGATCACGCCGCAGACCCTGATCAACATCCGCCCCGTGGTGGCCTCGATCAAGGAGTTCTTCGGCACCTCCCAGCTCTCGCAGTTCATGGACCAGAACAACCCGCTCGCGGGCCTGACGCACAAGCGGCGTCTGTCGGCCCTCGGCCCGGGTGGTCTCTCCCGTGACCGCGCCGGCATGGAGGTCCGTGACGTCCACCCGTCGCACTACGGCCGCATGTGCCCCATCGAGACCCCCGAGGGCCCGAACATCGGCCTCATCGGCTCGCTGGCGACGTTCGCCCGCATCAACCCCTTCGGCTTCGTCGAGACCCCGTACCGCAAGGTCACCGGGGGCCGCGTCACCGACGAGGTCGTCTACCTCACCGCCGACGACGAGGACCGGCACGTCATCGCGCAGGCCTCGGCCCCGCTGACCGACGACGGCACCTTCGTCGAGGACCGCGTGCTGTGCCGCCTCTCCGGCGGAGAGCCGGCCCTCGTGGCCGCCGACGAGGTCGACTACATGGACGTCTCCGCGCGCCAGATGGTCTCGGTCGCGACGGCGATGATCCCCTTCCTCGAGCACGACGACGCCAACCGTGCGCTCATGGGCGCCAACATGCAGCGTCAGGCGGTCCCGCTGCTGCGCAGCGAGGCCCCGCTCGTGGGCACCGGCATGGAGCGGCGTGCCGCGGTGGACGCCGGGGACGTCGTCGTGGCCACCAAGCCCGGCGTCGTCACCGAGGTCTCCGCGGACGCGATCCACGTCGCGGGCGACGACGGGACCACGCAGGTCTACCGCGTGGCCAAGTTCCGTCGCTCGAACCAGGGCAACTCCTACAACCAGCGCTCGCTGGTGGAGGAGGGCGCCCGGGTCGAGGTCGGCTCCGTGCTGGCCGACGGTCCCGCCACCGACGAGGGCGAGCTCGCCCTGGGCAAGAACCTCCTCGTGGCGTTCATGTCCTGGGAGGGCTACAACTTCGAGGACGCCATCATCCTGTCCCAGCGCATCGTGGCCGACGACGTGCTCACCTCGATCCACATCGAGGAGCACGAGGTCGACGCCCGCGAGACCAAGCTGGGCCCGGAGGAGATCACCCGGGACATCCCCAACGTCTCCGAGGACGTCCTGGCCGACCTCGACGAGCGCGGCATCATCCGCATCGGCGCCGAGGTCAGCTCCGGCGACATCCTCGTCGGCAAGGTCACGCCCAAGGGCGAGACCGAGCTGACGAGCGAGGAGCGTCTGCTCCGGGCGATCTTCGGCGAGAAGGCCCGCGAGGTGCGCGACACCTCGCTCAAGGTGCCCCACGGCGAGTCCGGCATCGTCATCGGCGTGCGCGAGTTCTCCGCGGACAACGACGACGAGCTGCCCCCGGGCGTGAACCAGATGGTGCGCGTCTACATCGCCCAGCGCCGCAAGATCACCGACGGTGACAAGCTCGCCGGACGTCACGGCAACAAGGGCGTCATCTCCAAGATCCTGCCGATCGAGGACATGCCGTTCCTGCCCGACGGGACCCCGGTCGACATCATCCTCAACCCGCTCGGCGTGCCCGGCCGCATGAACGTCGGCCAGGTCCTCGAGCTGCACCTCGGCTGGATCGCGGCGCAGGGCTGGGACGTCACCGAGGCGGCCCGGGCCGCGGAGGAGTGGACGAAGAACCTGCCGCCCGAGGCGCTGACCGCCGACCCGCGCACCCCCGTGGCGACGCCGGTGTTCGACGGCCTCCAGCCCGAGGAGCTCCAGGGCATGCTGGCCCACACCCTCCCGGGTGCGTCCGGCGAGCGGATGGTCGGCACCGACGGCAAGGCGCAGCTCTTCGACGGCCGCTCCGGCGAGCCGTTCCCGGAGGCGATCTCGGTCGGCTACATGTACATCCTCAAGCTCCACCACCTCGTGGACGACAAGATCCACGCGCGCTCGACCGGTCCGTACTCGATGATCACGCAGCAGCCGCTGGGTGGTAAGGCGCAGTTCGGTGGCCAGCGCTTCGGCGAGATGGAGGTCTGGGCCCTGGAGGCCTACGGCGCCGCCTACGCCCTCCAGGAGCTGCTGACCATCAAGTCCGACGACGTCACCGGCCGCGTGAAGGTCTACGAGGCCATCGTCAAGGGCGAGAACATCCCCGAGCCGGGCATCCCCGAGTCCTTCAAGGTACTCATCAAGGAGATGCGGTCGCTGTGCCTGAACGTCGAGGCCCTCGACGCCGACGGCAACGCCATCGAGCTCCGGGACGCCGACGACGAGGTCTACCGCGCGGCGGAGGAGCTCGGCATCGACCTGTCCCGCCGTCCTGACGCCAGCAGCGTCGACGAACTCTGAGCCTCACGGGCCCGCCGGGCCCGGCCGCCGACCACCAGAACACGGTCGGCGGCCGCCCCGGCGCCACAGGGCCCGGGAGACCTCTCCCCAGCAGTACACGGTGTTCTACCTTCAGGAAGTAGGAACCCTTGCTCGACGTCAATGTCTTCGACCAGCTGCACATCTCCCTCGCTACCGCAGCGGACGTGCGCGAATGGTCGCACGGTGAGGTCAAGAAGCCCGAGACGATCAACTACCGCACCCTCAAGCCGGAGAAGGACGGTCTCTTCGGCGAGCAGATCTTCGGCCCCACCCGTGACTGGGAGTGCGCCTGCGGCAAGTACAAGCGCGTGCGCTACAAGGGCATCATCTGTGAGCGGTGCGGTGTGGAGGTCACCCGGTCCAAGGTCCGGCGCGAGCGGATGGGCCACATCGAGCTCGCCGCCCCCGTCACCCACATCTGGTACTTCAAGGGCGTCCCGTCGCGCCTGGGGTACCTGCTCAACCTCGCGCCCAAGGACCTCGAGAAGGTCATCTACTTCGCGGCGTACATGATCACCGAGGTCGACGACGCCGGCCGCCACGAGGACCTCAGCTCGCTCCAGAACGAGATGGACCTCGAGCGCCAGCAGGTCGAGCACAAGCGCGACACCGACATCGAGGCCCGCGCCCAGCGGCTCGAGGCCGACCTCGCCGAGCTCGAGGCCGCCGGGGCCAAGGCCGACGCGCGCGACAAGGTGCGCAAGTCCGCCGAGCGCGAGATGGCGCAGATCCGCAAGCGTGCGGAGACCGACGTCGAGCGTCTGGACCGCGTGTGGGACCGCTTCAAGAACCTCAAGGTCGGTGACCTCGAGGGCGACGAGCTGCTCTACCGCGAGCTGCAGGCCCGCTACGGCATCTACTTCAAGGGCTCGATGGGCGCCGAGGCGATCCAGAAGCGGCTGGAGTCCTTCGACCTGGTCGCCGAGGGCGACACGCTGCGCGAGATCATCGCCACCGGCACCGGGCAGCGCAAGACCCGGGCGCTCAAGCGCCTCAAGGTCGTCAACGCCTTCCTCACCACCGGCAACTCCCCGCTGGGCATGGTCCTGGACTGCGTCCCGGTCATCCCGCCGGACCTGCGCCCGATGGTCCAGCTCGACGGCGGCCGGTTCGCCACCTCCGACCTCAACGACCTCTACCGCCGCGTCATCAACCGCAACAACCGCCTCAAGCGGCTGCTGGACCTGGGCGCGCCGGAGATCATCGTCAACAACGAGAAGCGCATGCTTCAGGAGTCCGTGGACGCGCTGTTCGACAACGGCCGCCGTGGACGCCCCGTCACCGGCCCCGGCAACCGCGCGCTGAAGTCGATCTCGGACATGCTCAAGGGCAAGCAGGGCCGGTTCCGCCAGAACCTGCTGGGCAAGCGCGTGGACTACTCGGGCCGTTCGGTCATCGTGGTGGGCCCCACGCTCAAGCTGCACCAGTGCGGCCTGCCCAAGCAGATGGCGCTGGAGCTGTTCAAGCCGTTCGTCATGAAGCGGCTCGTCGACCTCAACCACGCCCAGAACATCAAGGCCGCCAAGCGGATGGTCGAGCGTTCCCGCCCCCAGGTGTGGGACGTGCTCGAGGAGGTCATCCGTGAGCACCCCGTGCTGCTCAACCGTGCGCCCACGCTCCACCGCCTGGGCATCCAGGCCTTCGAGCCTCAGCTCGTCGAGGGCAAGGCCATCCAGCTCCACCCGCTCGTGTGCGGCGCGTTCAACGCCGACTTCGACGGCGACCAGATGGCCGTGCACCTGCCGCTGAGCGCGGAGGCCCAGGCCGAGGCCCGCATCCTCATGCTGTCCTCGAACAACATCCTCAAGCCGTCCGACGGCCGCCCGGTGACCATGCCCTCCCAGGACATGATCGTGGGCCTGCACCACCTCACGGCGGACCGCGCCGAGGCCCTCGGGCACGGCCGGTCGTTCTCCTCCGTGGCCGAGGCGCAGATGGCGTTCGACCGCGGCGAGCTGGACATCAACGCCGTGGTCAACATCCGCGTCGAGGGCCTTGTGCCGCCGGCCGGCTGGACCGCGCCGGAGGGCTGGGAGGCGGGCGAGCCCGTCGTCCTGGAGACCACGCTGGGCCGCGCCCTCTTCAACGAGGCGCTGCCGGTGGACTACCCCTACATCAACCACGTCGCGGACAAGAAGGTCCTCGGGACCATCGTCAACGACCTCGCCGAGCGGTACCCCAAGGTCGAGGTCGGGGCCAGCCTGGACGCCCTGAAGGAGGCCGGCTACCGCTGGGCCACCTGGTCGGGCATGACGATCGCCATCTCCGACGTCGTGGTCCCCGAGGCCAAGGCCGAGCTGCTGGAGAAGTACGAGGGCGAGGCCGCGAAGATCCAGGACCAGTACGACCTGGGCCTGATCACCGACGACGAGCGCCGTCAGGAGCTCATCGACATCTGGACCCAGGCGACGAACGAGGTCGCCGCGGTGATGCAGGAGAACTTCCCGGCCCGCAACACCGTCTACCGGATGGTCTCCTCCGGTGCGCGAGGCAACTGGATGCAGGTGCGCCAGATCGCCGGCATGCGTGGCCTCGTGGCGGACCCGAAGGGCGAGATCATCCCGCGCCCCATCAAGTCCAACTACCGCGAGGGCCTGTCGGTCCTGGAGTACTTCATCGCCAGCCACGGCGCCCGCAAGGGCCTGGCGGACACCGCGCTGCGGACCGCCGACTCGGGGTACCTCACCCGTCGTCTGGTGGACGTCTCCCAGGACGTCATCGTCCGCGAGGACGACTGCGGCACCCGCATGGGCCTGACGATGACCATCGCCGAGCCCGGCCCGGACGGCGCGCTCGTGCGGGCCGACACGGTCGAGACCAGCGTCTACGCCCGCACCCTGGCCCAGGACGTCAAGGGGGCCGACGGCACCGTCCTCGCGGAGGCCGGCGCCGACATCGGCGACGTGGTCATCTCCAGGCTCGTCGCGGGCGGGGCGACCGAGGTCAAGGTCCGCTCCGTGCTGACCTGCGAGTCCCGCGTGGGCACGTGCGCGCTGTGCTACGGCCGCTCGCTGGCCACCGGCAAGCTCGTCGACATCGGCGAGGCCGTCGGCATCATCTCGGCCCAGTCCATCGGCGAGCCCGGCACGCAGCTGACGATGCGGACCTTCCACACCGGTGGTGCCGCCTCCGCGGAGGACATCACCCAGGGTCTGCCCCGTGTCCAGGAGCTGTTCGAGGCCCGCACCCCCAAGGGTGAGGCCCCGATCGCCGAGGCCGCCGGCCGGATCAAGGTCGACGACTCCGAGCGCACCCGCAAGCTCGTCATCGTGCGCGACGACGGTCAGGAGGACGTCGTGTACCCGGTGAGCAAGCGCTCGCGCCTGCTGGTCGAGGACGGCGAGCACGTCGCCGTCGGCAAGCAGCTCGTGTTCGGTGCGGTGGACCCGAAGAAGGTCCTGCGCATCCTCGGCCCGCGTGCCACGCAGAAGCACCTCGTCGAGCAGGTCCAGGAGACCTACCGCTCGCAGGGTGTGGACATCCACGACAAGCACATCGAGGTCATCGTCCGGCAGATGCTGCGCCGGGTCACGGTGCTCGACTCGGGCGACTCCCGCCTGCTGCCGGGCGAGCTCATGGAGCGCTCCCGGTTCGAGGACGAGAACCGCCGCGTGGTCTCCGAGGGCGGCACCCCCGCCTCCGGACGTCCCGAGCTCATGGGCATCACCAAGGCGTCGCTGGCGACCGACTCGTGGCTCTCCGCCGCCTCCTTCCAGGAGACGACGAAGGTGCTCACCGAGGCGGCCATGTCCGGCCGGCGCGACCCGCTGCTCGGCCTCAAGGAGAACGTCATCCTCGGTAAGCTCATCCCCGCCGGGACGGGCCTGCCGCGCTACCACGAGGTCGTCGTGGAGCCGACCGAGGAGGCCAAGGCGCAGGCGTTCTCCCGCCTGGGCTACAGCGACATCGACTTCGCCCCGGCCGGCGGCTCGGGCGAGGCCATCCTGCTCGAGGAGCTGGACTTCGGTCCGGACACCTACGGGCTGGAGTTCCGCTGACCTGACCGCGTCGGCGGCGGGGGAGACCCCGCCGCCGGCCCGGGCGGGTCACCGCACGTCCCGGACGTGGCGCAGACCACCCCGGGGCCACCTTCCTGCCTTTGACGCTGTCAACCGCCGCAGAGTACGCTGGTCGGCGGTGCCCGCGACATCGGGCTCTCGTGCGTGCGGCTGTCCCGGGGTCCCAACCCCCGGTGGAGGCAGGAGTGCGCAGGCGTCCTCGCCAGCCGGACAGGTCCACGTCTCCCCAGGGTGACGCACGGCCGGGTCCACCTCTGGTCGACACGCCCGACAACGGGGGCTGGGGGAGCGAGCCTGGACGGGCCGCACGGCCCGGGCCGGTCGGCCCCACGGTCGGGCGAGCAGTGACATTCGACAGCCAAAGAACTTCGAGACGGAGAAGTAGTGCCCACGATTCAGCAGCTGGTCCGCAAGGGCCGGAGCGTCAAGGTCGGGACCTCCAAGACGCCGGCCCTCAAGGGCAGCCCGCAGCGTCGCGGTGTGTGCACCCGCGTGTACACCACGACCCCGAAGAAGCCGAACTCGGCCCTTCGCAAGGTCGCCCGCGTGCGCCTGTCGAGCGGTATCGAGGTCACCGCGTACATCCCCGGCGTCGGCCACAACCTGCAGGAGCACTCGATCGTGCTCGTGCGCGGCGGTCGTGTGAAGGACCTGCCCGGTGTGCGTTACAAGATCGTCCGCGGAGCGCTCGACACCCAGGGTGTGCGCGGCCGCCAGCAGGCTCGCAGCCGGTACGGCGCGAAGAAGGAGAAGAAGTAATGCCTCGTAAGGGCCCCGCCCCGAAGCGTCCCCTCGTCGTCGACCCGGTCTACGGCTCCCCGACGGTGACCCAGCTCGTCAACCGCGTGCTGATGGACGGCAAGAAGTCCACGGCCGAGCGCATCGTGTACGGCGCGCTCGAGGGTGTGCGTGACAAGACCCAGGGTGACCCCGCGGTCGTCCTCAAGCGCGCGCTGGACAACGTCCGCCCGGCCCTCGAGGTCCGCTCCCGCCGCGTCGGCGGCGCCACCTACCAGGTGCCCGTCGAGGTCCGCCCCAGCAGGCAGACCACCCTCGCGATGCGCTGGCTCGTCGACTACGCGCGTTCGCGCCGTGAGAAGACGATGACCGAGCGCCTCATGAACGAGATCCTCGACGCCTCCAACGGCCTCGGCGCCGCTGTCAAGCGCCGCGAGGACACCCACAAGATGGCCGAGTCCAACAAGGCCTTCGCGCACTACCGCTGGTGACGCCGGCCGGCCGCCGGTGACCCCGGCGGCCGTCGCCGCCCCCTGTCCAGCCCCCGAGACCCGAGAAGAGAGCCTCACGTGGCACTTGACGTGCTGACCGACCTGACCAAGGTCCGCAACATCGGCATCATGGCGCACATCGACGCCGGCAAGACGACGACGACCGAGCGGATCCTGTTCTACACCGGCATCAACTACAAGATCGGCGAGACCCACGACGGCGCCTCGACGATGGACTGGATGGAGCAGGAGCAGGAGCGCGGCATCACGATCACGTCCGCCGCGACGACCTGCTTCTGGAAGAACAACCAGATCAACATCATCGACACCCCCGGCCACGTGGACTTCACGGTCGAGGTCGAGCGCTCCCTGCGCGTCCTCGACGGCGCCGTCGCCGTCTTCGACGGCAAGGAGGGCGTCGAGCCCCAGTCC
This sequence comes from Georgenia muralis, assembly GCF_003814705.1. Classification (NCBI taxonomy): domain Bacteria; kingdom Bacillati; phylum Actinomycetota; class Actinomycetes; order Allobogoriellales; family Allobogoriellaceae; genus Georgenia; species Georgenia muralis. The sequence continues at coordinate 2,219,821 of NZ_RKRA01000001.1, forward strand.
GAGACGGTGTGGCGCCAGGCCGACAAGTACGACGTGCCGCGCATCTGCTTCGTCAACAAGATGGACAAGCTCGGCGCGAACTTCGACTTCACGGTCAAGACGATCGTCGACCGGCTCAAGGCCACGCCGCTGGTCATGCAGCTGCCGATCGGCGCCGAGTCCGAGTTCGCCGGTGTCATCGACCTGGTCGAGATGCGCGCGCTGACCTGGCGCGGCGAGGTCAAGATCGGCGAGGACTACGAGATCGAGGAGATCCCGGCCGACCTGCGCGACAAGGCCGAGGAGTACCGCAACAAGCTCATCGAGCAGGTCGCCGAGGCCGACGAGGAGCTGCTCGAGAAGTATCTCGGCGGCGAGGAGTTCACCGTCGCGGAGATCAAGCGGGGCGTGCGCGCCCTGACCGTCTCGTCCGCGGCCTACCCGGTCTTCTGCGGCTCGGCGTTCAAGAACAAGGGCATCCAGCCCATGCTCGACGCCGTCATCGACTACCTCCCCTCCCCGCTCGACGTCCCGGCCGTCCAGGGCCACGACGTCAAGGACGAGGAGGTCATCCTCGAGCGCCGGCCCAACGAGACCGAGCCGTTCTCTGCGCTGGCCTTCAAGGTCGCGTCCCACCCCTTCTTCGGCAAGCTCACCTACGTGCGGGTCTACTCCGGCACGGTGGCGCAGGGCGCCCAGGTCATGAACTCGACCAAGGGGAAGAAGGAGCGCATCGGGAAGATGTTCCAGATGCACTCCAACAAGGAGAACCCGATCGACGAGGCCCACGCCGGCCACATCTACGCGTTCATCGGCCTCAAGGACGTCACCACCGGTGACACCCTGTGCGCCCAGGACGCCCAGATCGTCCTCGAGTCGATGACCTTCCCCGAGCCGGTCATCCACGTCGCGATCGAGCCGAAGACCAAGGGCGACCAGGAGAAGCTCTCCACCGCCATCCAGAAGCTCGCCGAGGAGGACCCCACCTTCTCCGTGCGCCTGGACGAGGAGACCGGCCAGACCGTCATCGGCGGCATGGGCGAGCTCCACCTCGACATCCTCGTCGACCGCATGCGTCGCGAGTTCAAGGTCGAGGCCAACGTCGGCGCCCCGCAGGTGGCCTACCGCGAGACCATCCGCCGCAAGGTCGACAAGATCGACTACACGCACAAGAAGCAGACCGGCGGCTCCGGCCAGTTCGCCAAGGTCCAGATGTCCTTCGAGCCGATGGACACCGGCGAGGGCGACCTGTACGAGTTCGTCAACAAGGTCACCGGCGGGCGCATCCCGCGCGAGTACATCCCCAGCGTGGACGCGGGCATCCAGGACGCGCTGCAGAACGGCGTCCTGGCCGGCTACCCGCTCGTGGGCGTCCGGGCGATCCTGCTCGACGGCGCCTACCACGAGGTCGACTCCTCGGAGATGGCCTTCAAGATCGCCGGCTCGATGGTGCTCAAGGAGGGCGTCCGCAAGGCCGACCCCGCGCTGCTCGAGCCGATGATGGACGTCGAGGTGCGTACGCCCGAGGAGTACATGGGCGACGTCATTGGCGACCTGAACTCGCGCCGTGGCATGATCCAGTCGATGGAGGATGCCTCGGGCGTGAAGGTGGTCCGTGCCCTCGTGCCGCTGTCGGAGATGTTCGGCTACGTCGGCGACCTGCGGTCGAAGACCCAGGGCCGCGCGGTGTACTCCATGCAGTTCGACAGCTACTCGGAGGTTCCTCGGAACGTCGCCGAGGAGATCATCAAGAAGACCCGGGGCGAGTGAGTCCCACAGGTCGACCCTGCAAGTAATCCATAACCGACCCGTAGGATCCCTACCGCCCCGGCAGGGCCAGGACGCGCCTGCCAGAGCTGTGAGACAACTACCCGAGTCCTCAGGAGGACCCAGTGGCGAAGGCCAAGTTCGAGCGGACCAAGCCGCACGTCAACATCGGCACGATCGGTCACGTCGACCACGGCAAGACGACGCTGACCGCGGCCATCACGAAGGTGCTGGCCGACAAGTACCCGGACCTGAACAAGTTCACCCCGTTCGACCAGGTCGACAACGCTCCTGAGGAGCGCCAGCGCGGCATCACGATCAACGTCTCCCACGTGGAGTACCAGACCGAGAAGCGCCACTACGCGCACGTCGACGCCCCGGGTCACGCCGACTACATCAAGAACATGATCACCGGTGCGGCGCAGATGGACGGCGCCATCCTCGTGGTCGCCGCCACCGACGGCCCGATGGCCCAGACCCGCGAGCACGTCCTGCTCGCCCGTCAGGTCGGCGTGCCGTACCTGCTCGTCGCGCTCAACAAGTCCGACATGGTCGAGGACGAGGAGATCCTCGAGCTCGTCGAGATGGAGGTCCGCGAGCTGCTGACCGCCCAGGGCTTCCCCGGCGACGACGTCCCCGTGGTCCGCGTCTCCGCGCTCAAGGCGCTCGAGGGCGACCCGGAGTGGGTCAAGTCCGTCGAGGAGCTCATGGAGGCCGTCGACGAGAACGTGCCGGACCCGGTGCGCGACATCGACAAGCCGTTCCTCATGCCGATCGAGGACGTCTTCACCATCACCGGTCGCGGCACCGTCGTCACCGGTCGTGTCGAGCGCGGCCAGCTCAAGGTGAACGAGGAGGTCGAGATCGTCGGGATCCACCCCGAGAAGATGAAGACCATCGTCACCGGCATCGAGATGTTCCGGAAGCTCCTCGACACCGCCGACGCGGGCGAGAACGTGGGCCTGCTGCTGCGTGGCACCAAGCGCGAGGAGGTCGAGCGCGGGCAGGTCGTCTGCAAGCCGGGTTCGATCACCCCGCACACCAACTTCGAGGGCCAGGTCTACATCCTGGCCAAGGACGAGGGTGGGCGTCACAACCCGTTCTACTCAAACTACCGCCCGCAGTTCTACTTCCGCACCACCGACGTCACCGGCGTCATCACGCTGCCCGAGGGCACCGAGATGGTCATGCCCGGCGACAACACCGACATGACGGTGGAGCTCATCCAGCCCATCGCCATGGAGGAGGGCCTCGGCTTCGCCATCCGTGAGGGTGGCCGGACCGTCGGCTCGGGCCGCGTCACCAAGATCCTCAAGTGACGCCCCGCCGGGCCTGACCCCGGCAGCCGGCCCCGGCCGGCACCCGCAGGACCCCCGAGGGCCCGGCAGCCGCCTCACGGCGCTGCCGGGCCCCTCGTCGTCACCGGGCGCCGCGGTGCGCGGGACCGGCCGCGCCCGGGCCGTCCCGGACGCAGCATCGGCCGTCCCCTGAGGCGGCGCGGGGCCGTCCCCAGCGGCCCCGCGGGTGGTCCCGGACGCAGCACCAGCGCGGCCCCGTGCGCATCCTCACAGCCGGTGCGCCGACGGGGCCTCGCCGTCACGCCGGCCGGCTGGTAGCGTGGGTGCGCCGGATCGCGCGCGAGCGCGGCGCCGGACGTGACCGGCCCCTCATCCGGAGGAGCCTTCCGGATTAGGCAAAGCGCCTGTCCGTCTGGCAGACTGTTCAGGTTGCCTGGGGCCTGGCCCGAGGCGCCAAGACTGCAGGATCGGGCGGCCCCGCCCAGGTCCGACCAAGCATCACAGCGACCACCCCCCGCGAGGGGAGAACCGGTCGAGCGTGTCACCAACCGCGACACGCCCGAGCGCGGGGGTCGGTGCAAGTTGCGGTACGAGAGAGGTTAGACGACGCCATGGCGGGACAGAAGATCCGCATCCGGCTCAAGTCCTACGACCACGAGGTCATCGACAGCTCGGCGCGCAAGATCGTCGACACGGTGACTCGCGCTGGTGCGACGGTCGTGGGCCCGGTGCCGCTGCCGACGGAGAAGAACGTCTTCGTCGTCATCCGTTCGCCCCACAAGTACAAGGACAGCCGCGAGCACTTCGAGATGCGCACGCACAAGCGGCTCATCGACATCGTCGACCCGACGCCGAAGGCCGTCGACTCGCTCATGCGTCTCGACCTGCCCGCGGACGTCAACATCGAGATCAAGCTCTGAGGACATCTGCCATGACTACCCTTTCCCAGCAGGCTGCCGGCCGCGCCGTCACGGCGCTGCTCGGCACGAAGCTCGGCATGACCCAGGTCTGGGACGAGGCCGGCCGCCTCGTGCCGGTCACGGTCGTCCAGGTGGGCACCAACGTCGTGACGCAGGTGCGCACCCCCGAGACCGACGGCTACAGCGCCGTCCAGCTCGCCTTCGGCCAGATCGACCCCCGCAAGGTCACCCAGCCCCTCAAGGGCCACTTCGGCAAGGCCGGGGTCACCCCCCGCCGCCACGTGGCCGAGATCCGCACCACCGACGCCGCCGAGTACTCGCTCGGGCAGGAGATCACCGCCGAGGCCTTCGAGGCCGGCGCGAAGGTCGACGTCGTGGGCACCACCAAGGGCAAGGGCACCGCGGGTGTCATGAAGCGGCACGGCTTCCACGGTGTCGGCGCCTCCCACGGTGCGCACCGCAATCACCGCAAGCCCGGCTCGATCGGTGGCGCCTCGACGCCGTCGCGCGTGTTCAAGGGCCTGAAGATGGCCGGCCGCATGGGCCACGACCGTCACACCACCCAGAACCTCACGATCCACGCCGTCGTCGCCGAGAAGGGTCTCCTGCTCGTCGCGGGCGCCGTTCCCGGCCCCAAGGGTGGCGTCGTCCTGGTCCGTACCGCCGCGAAGGGGGCGTGAGCCGCATGGCTACCACGCAGACCGTCGACGTGCTCGACGCCGCGGGCGAGAAGGCCGGCTCGGCCGAGCTCCCCGCCGAGGTGTTCGACGTCCAGACGAACGTGCCGCTGATCCACCAGGTCGTCGTCGCGCAGCTCGCCGCCGCGCGCCAGGGCACGCATTCCACCAAGACCCGCGGCGAGGTCCGCGGCGGTGGCCGCAAGCCCTACAAGCAGAAGGGCACCGGCCGCGCTCGGCAGGGCTCGACCCGCGCCCCGCAGTTCGCCGGCGGTGGCGTCGTCCACGGCCCGCAGCCGCGCGACTACAGCCAGCGCACCCCCAAGAAGATGAAGGCCGCCGCCCTGCGCGGGGCCCTGTCGGACCGGGCCCGCGCCGGCCGCGTGCACGTCGTCTCCGGCCTCGTCGACGCCGGCGCCGAGCGCCTGACCCGCACCGCGGTCAGCGCCCTGCGCACCATCGTCGCCGACCGGACCGCCCTCGTGGTGGTCGAGCGCAGCGACGAGCACACCGTCCTCGCGCTGCGCAACGTGCCCACCGTGCACCTGCTGTGGGTCGACCAGCTCAACACCTACGACGTCCTGGTCAACGACGACGTCGTGTTCACCTCCGGTGCGCTCGAGACCTTCCTCGGCGGCCCGAAGGCCGAGGAGGAGACCAAGTGAGCCTCGAGGCGAGCAAGAACCCCCGCGACATCATCGTCAAGCCGATCGTGTCGGAGAAGAGCTACAACCTGATCGACGAGGGCAAGTACACCTTCGAGGTGGACCCCCGCTCGAACAAGACCGAGATCAAGAACGCCGTCGAGAAGATCTTCGACGTCAAGGTCGCCTCGGTGAACACCCTGAACCGTCCCGGCAAGACCCGCCGGACGAAGTTCGGCCTCGGTAAGCGCAAGGACACCAAGCGCGCGATCGTCACGCTGCGCGAGGGAACCATCGACATCTTTGGCGAGGTGGCCGGCTGAGGCCGGTCTGCCGGAGAGATTGAGGATCTGATCCATGGGAATCCGTAAGTACAAGCCGACGACGCCGGGCCGCCGCGGTTCGAGCGTGGCCGACTTCGTCGAGATCACCCGGTCCGAGCCGGAGAAGTCGCTGGTCCGTCCGCTGACCAAGACCGGTGGGCGCAACTCCACCGGCCGGATCACCACCCGGCACAAGGGTGGCGGCCACAAGCGTGCGTACCGCGTCATCGACTTCCGCCGTCACGACAAGGACGGCGTGCCGGCGAAGGTCGCCCACATCGAGTACGACCCCAACCGCACCGCGCGCATCGCACTGCTGCACTACGCCGACGGCGAGAAGCGCTACATCCTCGCCCCGAACAAGCTGCAGCAGGGCGACCGCATCGAGAACGGCGCGGGCGCGGACATCAAGCCCGGCAACAACCTGCCGCTGCGCAACATCCCGGTCGGTACGGTCATCCACGCCATCGAGCTCAAGCCCGGTGGCGGCGCGAAGATCGCCCGCTCGGCCGGTGCGTCGGTCCAGCTCGTCGCCAAGGAGGGCCGCTTCGCGCAGCTGCGCATGCCCTCCGGCGAGATCCGCAACGTCGACGTGCGCTGCCGCGCCTCCGTCGGCGAGGTGGGCAACGCCGAGCAGTCGAACATCAACTGGGGCAAGGCCGGCCGCATGCGGTGGAAGGGCAAGCGCCCCACCGTCCGCGGCGTCGTCATGAACCCGGTGGACCACCCGCACGGTGGTGGCGAGGGCAAGACCTCCGGTGGCCGTCACCCGGTCAGCCCGTGGGGCCAGCCCGAGGGCCGCACCCGCCGTCCGAACAAGCCGAGCGACAAGCTCATCGTGCGCCGTCGCCGTACCGGCAAGAAGCGCTGATAGGGAGACGACGACATGCCGCGCAGTCTGAAGAAGGGCCCCTTCGTCGACGACCACCTCCAGAAGAAGGTGGACGTCCAGAACGAGAAGGGCACCAAGAACGTCATCAAGACCTGGTCCCGCCGGTCGGTCATCACGCCCGACTTCCTGGGTCACACCTTTGCGGTGCACGACGGCCGCAAGCACGTCCCGGTCTTCGTCACCGAGTCGATGGTCGGCCACAAGCTCGGGGAGTTCGCCCCGACCCGCACCTTCCGCGGGCACGAGAAGGACGACCGCAAGGCCCGCCGCCGCTGACGCGGCCGCGGACCTCCCGAGCACACCGAACCGACAAGTAAGGCAGGAACATGGAAGCCAAGGCGCAGGCGCGATTCGTCCGCGTCACGCCTCAGAAGGCGCGCAGGGTCGTGGACGTCGTCCGCGGCAAGCGCGCCGAGGAGGCCGTGAGCGTTCTGCGGTTCGCCCCGCAGGCGGCGGCGGAGACCGTGCGCAAGGTCGTCGAGAGTGCGATCGCCAACGCCCGAGTGAAGGCCGACCAGGCCGGCGAGGCGTTCGACGAGTCCAGGCTCGTCGTCGTCGAGGCCTACGTGGACGAGGGTCCGACCCTCAAGCGGTTCCGTCCGCGGGCCCAGGGCCGGGCCAGCCGCATCCTCAAGCGCACCAGCCACATCACCGTCATCGTCGGCGAGGCTGAGACCACCGGCGCGGCCAAGAAGGCCGCTGGCACGAAGGGGAGGACCCGATAGTGGGTCAGAAGGTCAACCCGACCGGGTTCCGACTCGGCATCACCACAGACCACCGTTCGCGCTGGTTCGCGGACTCGACCAAGGTCGGCCAGCGCTACCGCGACTACGTGCGCGAGGACGTGGCGATCCGTCGCCTCATGTCCGCCGGCATGGAGCGCGCCGGCATCGCCAAGGTCGACATCGAGCGCACCCGCGACCGGGTCCGCGTCGACCTGCACACCGCCCGCCCGGGCATCGTCATCGGGCGCCGCGGTGCGGAGGCCGACCGGCTGCGCGGCGAGCTCGAGAAGCTCACGGGCAAGCAGGTCCAGCTGAACATCCTCGAGGTCAAGAACCCCGAGATGGACGCCCAGCTGGTCGCCCAGGGCATCGCCGAGCAGCTCGCCTCCCGCGTGTCGTTCCGCCGCGCCATGCGCAAGGGCATGCAGTCCGCCCAGCGCGCCGGCGCCAAGGGCATCCGGGTGCAGTGCGCCGGTCGCCTCGGCGGCGCGGAGATGTCGCGCTCGGAGTTCTACCGCGAGGGCCGCGTGCCGCTGCACACCCTGCGCGCGAACATCGACTACGGCTTCTTCGAGGCCCGCACCACCTTCGGCCGCATCGGCGTGAAGGTGTGGATCTACAAGGGCGACATGACCGAGAAGGACTACGCCCGCGAGCAGGCCGAGGGCGGCTCCCGCGGAGCCCCGCGTGGCCGTGGTGGCGAGCGTCGTGGCGCCCCGCGCCGCGACGGCGCCCCCCGCGAGGGCGCTCCCCGCGACGCCCGCACCCAGGCCGCCCCGGCCCAGGAGGCCCCCGCCTCCGAGTCCGGCGCGGCGTCGACCGGAACGGAGGCCTGAGCCGTGCTCATCCCCCGGCGGACCAAGCACCGCAAGCAGCACCACCCCACGCGTCGCGGCGTGGCCAAGGGTGGCACCGAGATCTCGTTCGGCGACTTCGGCATCCAGGCCCTCGAGCCCGCCTACGTCACCAACCGGCAGATCGAGGCCGCCCGTATCGCCATGACGCGTCACATCAAGCGTGGTGGAAAGGTGTGGATCAACATCTTCCCCGACCGCCCGCTGACGAAGAAGCCCGCCGAGACCCGCATGGGCTCCGGCAAGGGCTCGCCGGAGTGGTGGATCGCCAACGTCAAGCCCGGCCGCATCATGTTCGAGCTGGCCGGCGTGGATGAGGAGCTCGCCCGCGAGGCCATGAGCCGCGCGCAGCACAAGCTCCCGATGAAGACTCGCTTCGTGAGTCGTGAGGGTGGTGAGAGCTGATGGCCATCGGAACCAAGGGCATGGCCCCGGCCGACCTGGACCAGATGGACGACGAGAAGCTGGCCCAGGAGCTGGAGAAGGCCAAGGCCGAGCTGTTCAACCTGCGGTTCTCCGCCGCGACCGGGCAGCTCGAGGACCACGGCCGTCTCAAGGCCGTGCGCCGCGACATCGCCCGCATCTACACGATCGTGCGTGAGCGCGAGCTCGGTATCCGCACCGCGCCGAGCACCGAGAAGTGAACGAGGGACCCGTGAGCGAGAACACCGCGCCCGCCGAGGGCGACACCACGCGCAGCACCGACCGCAAGACGGCCCGGGGCTACGTGGTCAGCGACAAGATGGACAAGACCGTGGTGGTCGAGGTCGAGGACCGCGTCAAGCACGCCCTCTACGGCAAGGTCATCCGCCGCACCCGTCGGGTCAAGGCCCACGACGAGAACGGCGAGGCCCACGTCGGCGACCTCGTCCGGATCATGGAGACCCGGCCGCTGTCCGCCACCAAGCGCTTCCGCCTCGTCGAGATCCTCGAGAAGGCCAAGTAAGCCACGACCACCAGGTCGAAGCCCACCATCCGTTCGGCAAGGCTCGCCGCGTGCGAGAACCGGCACGACGACAGGAGTACACCTCATGATCCAGCAGGAGTCGCGGCTGAAGGTCGCCGACAACACCGGTGCGAAGGAGATCCTCTGCATCCGTGTGCTCGGCGGCTCCGGCCGGCGCTATGCCGGCATCGGCGACGTCATCGTCGCCACCGTCAAGGACGCCATCCCCGGCGGCAACGTCAAGAAGGGCGACGTCGTCAAGGCGGTCGTGGTCCGCACCACCAAGGAGCGCCGTCGTCCCGACGGCTCGTACATCAAGTTCGACGAGAACGCGGCCGTCATCCTCAAGAACGACGGCGACCCGCGCGGTACCCGCATCTTCGGGCCCGTGGGGCGCGAGCTGCGAGACAAGAAGTTCATGCGCATCATTTCTCTGGCGCCGGAGGTGCTCTGACCATGGCGAAGATCAAGAAGGGCGACCTCGTCGTCGTCATCGCCGGCCGCGACAAGGGCAAGCAGGGCCGGGTGCTGGAGGTCCAGCGCGACGCCGACCGCGTCGTCGTCGAGGGCGTCCAGCGCGTGAAGAAGCACACCAAGGTGGGCCAGTCCAGCCGCGGTGCGCGCACCGGCGGCATCGAGACCGTCGAGGCCCCCATCCACGTCAGCAACGTGATGCTGGTCGACCCGGAGACCAAGAAGGGCACCCGGGTGGGCTACCGCACCGAGCAGGTCGAGCGTGACGGCCGCGACCGCAGCGTGCGGGTCCGTGTCGCGAAGCGCTCCGGTAAGGACATCTGAGCATGAGCGAGACCACCACCACCGCACTGCCGCGCCTCAAGCAGCGCTACCGCGACGAGATCGTCGCCGGGCTGCGCGAGGAGTTCCAGCACGCCAACGTCAACGAGGTCGCCGGCCTGACCAAGATCGTGGTCAACATGGGCGTGGGGGACGCCGCGCGCGACTCCAAGCTCATCGAGGGCGCGATCCGCGACCTGGCCCAGATCACCGGTCAGAAGCCGCAGGTGACCAAGGCCCGCAAGTCCATCGCCCAGTTCAAGCTGCGCGAGGGCCAGCCCATCGGCGCCCACGTCACCCTTCGCGGGGACCGCATGTGGGAGTTCCTCGACCGGCTGCTGTCCCTGGCGCTGCCCCGTATCCGCGACTTCCGCGGGCTGAGCCCGAAGCAGTTCGACGGCCACGGGAACTACACCTTCGGTCTGACCGAGCAGTCGATGTTCCACGAGATCGACCAGGACAAGATCGACCGCGTGCGCGGCATGGACATCACGGTCGTCACCTCGGCCACCACCGACGACGAGGGTCGCTCGCTGCTGCGTCGCCTCGGATTCCCTTTCAAGGAGGACTGAGATGGCGAAGACCGCTCTGATCCAGAAGGCCAACCGGAAGCCGAAGTTCGGCGTCCGCGGCTACAGCCGGTGCCAGCGCTGCGGGCGTCCGCGCGCGGTCTACCGCAAGTTCGGACTGTGCCGTGTCTGCCTGCGCGAGATGGCGCTGCGCGGCGAGCTGCCCGGTATCACCAAGTCCAGCTGGTAACACTGACGTCGCAGGTCCCGCGAGGAAACCACGACGAGGAAGGGCCGAGGCCCGATGACTATGACAGACCCCATCGCGGACATGCTCACGCGTCTGCGTAACGCCAACTCGGCGTACCACGAGTCGGTGACCATGCCGTACTCGAAGCTCAAGGCGAACATCGCCGAGATCCTCAAGGCGGAGGGCTACATCGCCGCCTGGACCGTCGAGGACGCCGAGGTCGGCAAGAAGCTGACCCTCGACCTGAAGTTCGGCCCCAACCGTGAGCGCTCGCTCGCGGGGGTGCGCCGTGTGTCCAAGCCCGGTCTCCGGGTCTACGCCAAGTCGACGAACCTGCCCAGGGTCCTCGGCGGCCTCGGTGTGGCGATCCTGTCCACCTCCTCCGGCCTGCTGACGGACCGCGAGGCGCAGAACAAGGGTGTGGGCGGGGAAGTCCTCGCCTACGTCTGGTGACCCGGAAGGAATAAGAGCATGTCCCGAATCGGTAGGCTCCCCGTCCCGGTCCCCGCTGGCGTCGACGTCACCATCGACGGCTCCACCGTCACGGTCAAGGGCCCCAAGGGCACCCTGGCGCACACGGTGGTCGAGC